>NZ_NKRF01000002.1:0-342186 GCF_003408955.1 Pseudomonas sp. GL93 | reverse complement strand
CCCGGGCAGAGGCAATGGAGCTTCGCGAGACGCGCCAGGGGCCGCCCCCAAAGCCTAGGCTGCGGGGATAACCGCGGCTCAGCTGTGGGAGCGGGCTTGCTCGCGAATGGGGTCGACCACCCGACGGCCCGGTGGCCTGATCCACCGCCTTCGCGAGCAAGCCCGCTCCCACATTTTTATGCGCAGCGGCAACCTTCACACGCAGATTTACCGTCCCCAACCCGCTTATTGATCAGTACGCACATAGACGCAGCCCCGCAGCCTTCCTAAACTGCCGCTTGTCTTGGGCAAAGGGGCAGGCGCCGATGAATCGCAATGAATTACGCAAGGCCGACATCAACCTGATGGTAGTCTTCGAAGCACTGATGCTCGAGCGCAATGTGACGCGGGTGGCGGAGAAGCTGTTTCTCGGCCAACCGACCATCAGCTCGGCCCTCAACCGCCTGCGTACCCTGTTCAACGACCCACTGTTTATTCGTGTCGGCCATCGCATGGAGCCTACGGCGCGCGCCGAGGAGATCATCCAGCACCTGTCGCCAGCCCTGGACTCGCTGTCTTCGGCCCTGAGCCTGACCCATGATTTCGACCCGTCCATCAGCACCATGACTTTCCGTATCGGCCTGTCCGATGACGTGGAGTTCGGCCTGCTGCCACCCTTGCTGCGCGCCTTGCGCCAGGAGGCGCCGCAGGTGGTGTTTGTGGTGCAGCATGTGGACTACTGGCGTATTCCCGACCTGTTGGCTTCCGGCGATATTACCGTCGGCATCACCCAGACCCGTGGGTTGCCTGCCAATGCCAAGCGCAAGCTGTTGCGGCACATCCGCCCGTGCCTGCTGCGCGCCGATGCCTCGGACACACCGCTGACCCTCGACGAATATTGCGCACGGCCCCACGTGCTGGTGTCCCACACCGCCAACGTCGCCGGGTTTGCCGATGAGTGGCTGGCAGAGGTGGGCCGCAAACGCCATGTAGTGCTCTCGGTGCCGCAATACAGCTCGTTGCCGGCCTTGCTTGCCGGCACCGACATGATCGCCAGCCTGCCGGATTACACCGCCCAGGCCATGGCCGCCAGCGGGAACCTGTTCTGCGAGCCGTTCCCGTTCGAAACCCCGACCCTGGATTTGTCGATGGTGTGGCTCAGCCATGTCGACACCGACCCGGCGGAACGCTGGATGCGCTCGCGGCTGGAGGCATTCATGAGTGATCGCGGGTTGGTAGCGAATAAAGCCTGAGGCTTATATCCGTGCTATGGGCAGGGGGCGGCTCAAGAACGGCTAATCCTTAACGTGCTCTTCTTGAATGGGGTTGTTAATCAGCGACGCACGCAAAATACGGATGCGTTGCTCGGAGTGATAGGCGCCTGCTTCTGTAAACCTGAGGAATGCTCGCGAGCAACACTTACAGCCCCAGATGCTTGAAATATTATAAGGAAAGAAATCAAAGCAGATAGGCGCGTCTTCAGACCAGAAATGGGTACCGTTCGGGTGGTATTCCTCAAGACTGAGTTCATGTGCCCTATCGGTCGAGATTTCGCCTATGAAGCGCAATAGGCTGCTCGCCTCGAGTGTTTTGGGTAAGGTTTCCCACCCCTGCGACAAGCCCCGAACACAAGAGCAGGCAGTAGACTCCAGCGAAGAGCGTTCGGCAATCTGCCTGATAGTTTCTGGCGTGAGTATCATTTTTATGCAGTTCCAGACGGTAATAGCTCAGATTCGATGCTTGCTTAAAACCAGTTTGTTCAAATAGCTTTCAATTTTGGGTAAAACAAACTGCAGTATCTTCGGCATGGTGTGAATAGGCAGTTGGCAGCATGCAAAATACAACGCCATTGTGGGCGATAAGCTGACACCAAGAGCAGACCATAATAGACCAACATTTCTATTGCCACCGTTGAGGGCCATGGTGAACTTGGAGATCAATGACCCGGGATATAAACAGCCCATGAGGAGTTGCAGGCAGACGTTGATGCAGTAGGCGATAGCGATCATTGAGATGGCCAGCGAAGGGGTCTCCAGAATTACCTGCTGCATGCCCGCCATCGTGCCTACTGCAAAGAGGAAAAGCGCGATGACGACAATACCGTCAATAGCCAGGCCGTGCGTGGCGACGAAGGTGTGCGAAAAACGACGTATCAAAATAGCAGCGCCTTCGGCGCCTCCTATCAACACGGCCAGTCTGATCGCCAGATCAACAGGGTTCAAGGAGAGTGAAAGGCCATCAGCGAATAGGTGGAGTATCAGCGGAGCGGTGACAGGGATAATTGCCATTGAGCAGAGTGCAGTCACCAACGACATGGAAGGGTCAAGCCCGAGCATTCTCGCGACGGCTGCATTTCCGCTGGCGGGCGGGGCGGCAACAGCGATGGCTATCGCAAGGGAGAGTTCTTGATTGCCGGTGAGATAAAGCGAAAGCATTCCAAAAATATAAGGGCAAGCCACCACCATCAGGGCTGGAAATATCAGGGATATTTTCAAGTTTCTTGCTGCCGTGATGACTTCAGCGTTGTTAATACGCAGGAGAGTGCCCAGGACAAATATGAAAACCATGACGGGGAGCAACGGCCTCGCCAAGTCTGCAAGATAGGGAATAGCCAATCCAATTGCGCAACCGCATGCGAGTACGGTAGGCCCTCTGCGCGTAATTTCGGGCAGAATTCTATGCATATGAGTGCTCTCGAGGCGACGTCCCTTTCGGGACGCTGCTATTAGGTACGCTGAGTTATTTCAGGTGTGACAGATGGCGGTGGCGAGTTCCTGGATTGTCTCACGACCAGGCGCCCATCGATCAGAATCGAGGTAATACTTGGAAGGTCACCACTGCTGAAACTTCCAAGTACGCTGGGTTGCGCTCCTCCCAAAGGCCCGCAGGCGATCAGAATGTCGGCTTCTCTTCCGACGCCCAGAATCCCGCGATTCAACTTTCGCACCTTGGCGGTGTTACCCGTTGCGAAGCAGACGGCCTTTTCCGGTGGTACGTCGCCGAAACTACTGAGCAAGGCAATTGCCCTGAGCATGCCAAGCGCGGGAACCCCACATCCGGCAGGAGAATCTGTGCCAATGACGATGCGATCCAGCTGGTTCATTTCTCGTGCGTAATTCAGGGTGGTGACCGCCGCGAACTCGTTCCCGTTATGTACGATTTCCAAGGCACCCAGACAGCCTTCACACAGGCATCTGATTTGGCTTGGTGCCAGTGCGGTATAGCCGCCATTGATATGCCCGATGATATCGGGCGCAATTTCAAGGATCTCTTCTGCGCCCATGCTCTGGGAGGTAGAAATTGAAGGGCCGCCCGTGTGGGTAATCGAGGTCATGCCGTGTTTGCGAGCCATTTTGACCAATTCAGCTGCACGACTGACTGACTTGACAGGGCCTATCCCGACCTCTCCCAGTTGGTTGATGCCTTGCGCAACCATTTCGGCGAAGTCCTGATCCGAAAATTCGTCGTTGAGCAGTGGCGCGCCGGCTTCCATTTTTATTCCGCTAGGGCGTGCGTTGGAGAAAGAGCGTTGCGCTGCGATTGCCATGGCGATAGTACCGACCCTGTCGGTCGGTAGCCCCGGAACGTGCACTTCCCCGGCAGAGATCATGGTCGTCACGCCGCCCTGCAAGGAGTGCCAGATCCAATTGTGGTTGCCAGAGCGCGGGCTGTACTCACCCAGGGTCGGGTGAGTGTGGTTGTCGATCAAGCCTGGCATGACCGTGCTCTGTTTGGCGTCAATCAGCAGGTCTGCGTGTGAAAAATCTACATCTACTGCCTGACCAACGTAGGTGATGATTCCATCAACACTGACGAGGGTATCCGCTGTAATGAGTGGAGTCGCGAGATCACCCGTGAGGAAAGTGCCTATATTATGAATGATTGACGTATAGGGCGTATGGTTCGACATTTTATTTATCTCTTTATATCATCGAGTAACGGGTTCGAAGATCCGCGCACCACACTTGTGGAATGAACGAAAGTTCCACAAGTTGTTAGTGATGAATAAACGCTGGATCCAACGATATGCATGCCCCTCTGGATCGAAACTGGGGGTGAACTTATCACGCGAATGGAGCATGAAACGATTGTTGATGTACACCAACTTGCCAGGTTGAATGTCCAGCGGCCGCGCTACGCTTTTAAGCGCGTTGTAAAACCTCAACAGGGTATTTTGTGCTTCGTGATCAGCGGCAATTACCATGTCCGGGTAAAACGCGGCAGTGACTCTAGGGTGAGTCAGCGGGCCGCTCAGAATTGGGTATACATGAGTTTCTTTCGCGCCTGCGGTACTGTTCCTCCAGCGGTAGGGCTGACGAATGATGAAATGTTTGCCATATAGGATTTCAATATCGGCCTGTTCCAGAACCTGAAGGGCTTCCCTCGCATCGGCAACCCAGGTTTTCGGGCCCACCCCGGCAGGGTCACCGCGAACGCCGAGAAGCAAAAGAGCCAGCGGCGAGGTGTCTCCACGGGAGTCATAAGCCTGAAAGGCATTTTCGGTGTGCAGGTCCAACTCCAGGTCCGAACCGTTGCCGGTATACTCGCCTACGGCCTCCGGATGCGGTACCAAGTCATTGACCAGTTTTGGCCCCTCATGCTTGATGGAGTAGGGCTCCGCTATCAAACTGCCCAGGGCAACCAGCACATTTTCAGAAAGGTAACCACTTTTGAAGTTCAAGCTATTAGCGTCGCCTTGCGGGCTGCCAAATGTGTCATCAATCGGAAAATTCTCAAATACACAATAAGAAGCATCGTCATCTTTAAGTGATTCAAGCTTTTTTAGAAGTCGCGCGGGAAACTTTTGATAAGCGGTCATGCGAATGAGGTGAATGTAGTCTCGCCCTCCCGTTGGCTCGTAACAAATGTCTATGAGCGCGTCCCGAATACTCTCTTTTTCAACGGCCGTCAGCCAGAAGCTGTTGGCGTCTGCACATGAATCGTCCACACGCACTCCTTTAAAGATCTGATTGATTTGTCATGAGTTAAGTTATAAGTAAATTACGACTTTCAAGCGCCGAGGTGGGGTCTCCTTAACCACGATCTGACAGTTTCAAAACATTGATAAGGCCCGACCTGAGTGGGTGACTCAACCTAAGAGCTTATCTGTGTACGCACCGGTGAAATGATGGGTGTTAAATTGGCCATCAGCATCATAGGGTTGTCCTTCATCGGTGCTGATGATTCTTGATAATCGCCCACGATGATAGGCAGTCAAGAAGTTGAAGAATGGCGTGCTTTCTTCTCTTGTGTCAGATACTCCGTAAAGCCTCAACTGATTGATTATTGCGGCTTCAAGTTGTGGCAACATATACCAAGGGCACGTTGGAAAGCAGTGGTGGGCCGCGTGGTAACCAAAATTCAAAATAATCAGATTGAGGAAGGTAAACTTTCTTGCCACCGGTACGGAGAAGGTGTTTTTGATTTCGTAGTGTTTTCCATGGGTTAGCTTTTCTCCTTGCGTATACACCTGCTGGAAAGAATGCTGAAAACAGTCGACGAATCGTACGATGTGTATCCTCAGGAAGGAGGAGGCTTGCCATACCAGCACAACCATCAGGGAGAACCGGGCAAACGTAGCGAAGGCTACAACGTAAATGCACAGGCTTCCAATACCCCTTGCAACCTCGCGCCTGCTGCCACTAAATATCACAGCGTAAATATTGGTAAGCTTGATCAAATAGTAGAAGGCGGGAAGGTATATTTTTTCTGCAACAATGATCGCACTAAACAGCCTTGGATGAGCGACAGCAAAGTGACCACTATCGAACCCACCAATATCAATTTTTTCGGCATGATGGCGAACATGATCTTTTCTATAGGCTTCAAATGAAAAGAAAGAAAGGCCGTTAAGGAAAGACAGCAGCTCTCCGACGACAGCATTGACTTTCTTCGACTTGAAAACAGAATTGTGCGCGCAATCGTGGCTCAGGTACCAGGACCAGATTTTCGCAAGGGCAATTAAGATAATCGCACCGAGTGCCGCAACGATCTGTTGAGTATATGCCAGGAATATGCCCCATACAGTGAAGGTTGCTATCACACTTAGTATCACCACCGATGGCAATAGTTTTCGCTCTTTAGCTATTGAAATAAGCAGGGTTTTCACGTTGGCGTCTTTGATGGCGCGCAGATAATTATCAGCATACAGTAAAGACATCTCATCACCTTCAAGAGCAAAATTCACCGAAACGCTTATTGACCTGGTGTGGGGGCTAGCATTGAACAGCGGATCAAGCCTGGGCAGGCGTGATCACTTCCGTGCGCATGTGGAACTCACGGCGGGGTTCGAATATGTGTGCGCACACAATGCCAAAGATGTAGTGCAGGTGTACGGATGGCTAGGGTTCTTTTGCTGTTGCTTCTGGCGCCAGTGAAGGCGGCACTAGCGAGACCGTAGCGTGAGTATCCGCGCCCGAGGGTTGATCGCCGCTACTGGATTTGTAGCCGATCAGTATCACGCCGACGATGCACAATAAAACACCGGCAATGTTTAAATAGGAGAGTCCTTCTTTAAGCAGAAATACCCCGATGAAGCCGAGCGCAATATTGATAATGGCGCCGGTAACGATATTGCCCGTGCTGAGGTCCCAGCCACTGCGATACATCATCAAGAAGCCGATTTCCATCATTAAGATGCAAAACGCGATGCCTCCCTGAAGCCAGGTCATTTGCTTCAAGCCCGCGAGTAACGTTCCACTGCCCAAAAAAAACGGCAACATCAAGGTGGACAGGATAACGATCGCCACATAAATACTGACAATTGAAACCAAGGGGTTGATCGTAGACGGTATTTTCTTCATGAGCATGTGATAGCCCACGGTGCCCAGTATCGCTACGATCGCTGATAGATAGAATGTGTATTCTTTACCTAGCACGTTCAATGCTCCTACTAGTTGGGTTCAAGTTCACGAAATGTGGTGGTTTCCAAGAACCTCTGGTCCATGTACTCACCCGCTATGATCGCTCTGTATTTCGCAGGACTGCCCTCTGCGCAACAGCTGGGCAGGCACTCCACTTTGGCGGTGTAGTCTGGATCCATAAAAAAGGCCGCCGAGTGACGTAATTTGCCAGAGGTATTTATCACTCGATGCAGCGTTGCCTTGTAACGGTCATTCGTCCAGCGAGACATTAGATCTCCGACATTGACGACAAAGGCATTTGGGATGGGTTTGACTTTGATCCAGGTGCCGTGAGCACTCTGTACCTCCAACCCCCCAGTGGCACTTTCCGAGATCATAGTTATCCAGCCGAAGTCTGTATGCTCTCCAGCACCCATCGGCGCTCCCTGCGTGTATTGAGTGGAGGGATAACGCAGGACTCTCAATTGTGCCATCGGCTTCTTGAATTTATCATCGAAGTAATCGATCGGCATATTCAGCGCAAGGGCAAACACGTTAAGCAGTTTTTTTCCGAACGTGAGCATTTGCGAGTGATATTCCGTCATCGCAAGCTTGAAGTCGGGCAACTCCTCTGGCCATACATTGGGGCCGTAAAAAGGTAATTTGGCTTTTACGAACTCGTCGTCAAGCGACAAGTCCGCTGCCATGTCAAAACCCTCTTTGACATCGCCCAATATGCCATCCGACTTATCAGCGCCTTCGCTAAAGTAGCCACGCATATAGGGAGATTTATGAATTTCGATTTTCTCCTTGGCCTGAACAGGCAGGTCGAAAAACGATTGTATTTGAGAGAAGACAGTTGAAATAAGCGTGTCATCTACACCGTGATTGACGACGGTGAAGAATCCGACCTCCCTGCACGCGTTGTCGATCTCCTTTATTAGACGTGGTGATATCTCTGCGCCCTGCGTCAAACTACCGACGTCAATGATAGGTATGTTCTTTTCCATGGATGCACCATTTGCTCTAAAAAAGGCGCAACGAGACCTACTCCATGAATGCTGAACTGCACTCAGGGATAGACCGTATATAGGCCAGTGTCATTTATTTAGACTAAGGAATTCCGTCAACCCGCAAACGCTTTCAGTAAGCACTCGACATTCTCGATCGGCGCGCCTCCTGTTACAGGCTAGGTGGCGTAGCCTAGAATTCACTTCTATGAAAGCGAAGGCAAATCAGATAAAGTAAGCCTGGCTTAGTTTTTTTACCATGGAAGGGGGATTGATTAATGTTCGCAAAATTGCCGTTGACAGCCATTCGTGCATTTGAATCTGCCGCAAGACTCGGTGGGTTTAAAGCAGCCTCCGCGGAGTTGTTTGTCACCCCGGCGGCAGTATCACAACAAATAAAAACACTTGAAAACTTATTGGGCAGTATGCTTTTTGTACGCACGCCTCATGGTGTTCAACTCACTGCGAACGGTGAGAGGCTATATTCAAAGGTGCATCTTTCTTTTTTGGATATAAGCAGTAGTATGTCGTTGCTCAAGCCCCCCGCCGACTCCAACACACTCCGAGTTTCTACCACGCCGGCATTTGCGTCTTTATGGTTGATTCCTCGGCTGGCGAAATTTTATAGTGAACATCCAGACATTCATGTCAGTGTTGAAACCAGTAATGAAGTGGTGGATTTGTTTCGTGACTCATCTGTTGATTTAGCTATTCGTTGTGGGTTTCGCGATTTTCCAGACTTGTACAGCCACGCGCTTATGCGCGAACAGTTTGGTGTTTTCTCCCACGCCCATTGGAAGCAAGAAGAAGCTGAAGCTTCGTTGAAACTTATAAATATACGTTGGGCTACGGCATCGCCCGCTTCAATTAGTTGGGCGTCCTGGTGCGCGGCTGCGAATCATGAGAGTTGGCTATCAAACGCGGTCTATCGTGAATACAACGATGAGCATTTTGCGCTCCAGGCCGCTATTGCGGGGCATGGCTTGACGCTGGCGAGCACGGTCTTGGCGGCAGACTATGTTGCGAATGGATTGCTGATTCCTTACAGACCCGACATCAAGATTCCGGGCGCGCAGTTTTCAGCCGTGTGCGTGCCGGGGCGTGAGCGTTCAGGTGCCGTAAAGCAGTTTCTGGCCTGGATGGTCAAAGTGATAGCCGCCTGCCATACCGATTACCCTGTCGCTCGGGATGACGCGTCGCAGGCTGTCACTAAGCGCCGAACGTCACTGGCTATTTGATTAGGGTGTGGAGAGCTTGAGCAGGCGCGTTCCTACAACAAACCCTGATCCGCACACACCTTCACCACTTGTTCCCGAAACCAGGTATTGGCGCTGTCCTGCCCACTGGTTTCATTCCATTGCATATCCAGGGTGAACCCCGGCAAACCGTTAGGTGCTTCGCAAACACCGAATGCCGGCGCTGGCGCCAGCAACTTTTGCACGCGGCGGGGCAGGGTGACGATAAAGTCGGTGCCGGCAATCATCTTCAATGCCGCGCTGTAGCTGTTGGCCCGCGCGATCACCTGGCGCTTGCGCGCCTGGCGGGCGAGCCAGCCGTCGATCATATTGGTGTCGGAGGTCCACGGCGTGGGGAATACGTGGCGCCGCTCAACGAAGGATTGCAGGCTGAACGCCGGCTCCCTGGGCGCCGAGCGTTGGTCGCACACGCAGACCAAATCGTCCTCCAACAGCATCTGGGTCTTGAAGTCTTTATGGGCGCGGTGAAAGTGCGGGCCGAAGCAGATCACCAGGTCCAGGCGACCTTCACGCAGGTCGTCGGCGGGGATGTCGGTTTCCAGCTTCTGCACGTTGACGATCACCGGCAGGTCGGCATGGTCGAAGCGCTTCAACAGGCGCGGCAGGATCAACTGTTCGAAATATTCCGGCGCACACACGTTGAAGGTTACCGCCTGTTGGGTCGGGTCGAACGCCTGGCCACCGGCGTGGCACAGGTTGATGCTTTCCAGAATCTTCTGCACATGCTCGTACATGGTGGTGGCCTTGTACGTAGGACGCATGCCTGCGCGGGTGTTGATAAACAGCTCATCTTCAAAGCTGGTGCGCAGCTTCTTCAGGCTATAGCTCACGGTGGACTGGCTGACGAACAGCGTTTCAGACACCTCGGTAACGCTGCTCTGGTCGTAGACGGCGATAAACACCATCAAATCCTGCATATCAAGCTTTCTGAGCAAGTTACTGTTTAGCATCGGTTTCGTCCGTAAACCCTTTGTACCGAACTCAGTACAAGACTGAGCAAAATGTTAACGGAACGCTCGTACCAATAGAAAGCTCTGTAGGACCCTTCAATGTTTTGTGTGGGACAAAAAATGTTTGTAATACGACGTCAGCGGATATGCCGTGCGTAATGCGCCGGGTTGAAACGCATCACGATCAGCAGCATCAGCCCGCTCACTGCCATTAACGACCACCAGGCCCATTCGAAGCTGCCCAACTGGTCGCGGATCATGCCGGCGATCAGTGGCGACAGGCCGGCGATCAGATAACCGATGCCCTGCACAAACGCGGTAAGGCCACCGGCACGGCGCGGGTTGTCGAGGTGGTCCAGGGACAGGATCAGGCTCATCGGGAACAGGCCGCCAATTCCCAGGCCGAGCAGGCAGGGCCACAACAGGCTCCAGTGTTGGGGGCTGAGAATGAGGCCGCAGAACCCCAGGATGATCAGCACCAGCAGCACCGCCACCACGCCGCGTTTATCTTGGCGGCGGTTGGCGATGGCCGGGCTGACCAGGCCGGAGATCACCTCCATGGCGGTCAAGAAACCCAGCAGCAAGCCCGCATTCTGTTCACTCCAACCCTGCTCGACGTAGTACGGCGCCAGCCACGCCAGCACACAGGTGTAGGATGCGGTACCGAGGCCGAAAAAGACCGCCAGCAACCAGGCACGACGGTTGCTGAAAAATGCCTCCTGGGGCCCCGAACCGGCTTGAGGCAATGGCGGCAGGGCCGAACGCTGTGCATACCAGAACACCAGGGCCAACAACGCCAGCATCGCCCAGATCGCCAGACCGATACGCCAGCTGCCGGTCTGGGTTTGCACCAACGGCGAGAACGAAGCAGCCAGGGCCGCGCCGCCCATGATCGCGGTGACATACAGGCCCATGAATAACGAGACATTGGCGCTGAACCGGGACTTGATCAGCGCCGGCATCAACGCCTGGATCAGCGCAATGCCGACACCCGCCGCAATGGCACTCACGATCAGCTCCAGTGCCGAATCCAGGAACAGCCGCGACACAGTCGCCAGCCCAATCACCAGCAGCGACGCCACAATGCTGCGATGCTCGCCCACGCGCTTGGCCAGGCCCATGCCAAAGAACATCGCCAGGCCCATGGCCATGACTGGCAACATGGTCAGTAAGGCGGCGCTGCTGAAACTGAGCGGCACATCCGCGCGAATCGACGCCAATAAAGGCCCCACGGCCGCCATCGACGGACGCAAATTGAGGGCGACGAGCACCACGCTGATCATCAGCCATACGGCGGTGGTGGATTTTGTCTGAACGTTTTCCATGGGCCTGCCTTGAATGAACAAGGGCGAATCAGGCCATGGAGCGTGCAGCGGGGCAAATCAGAAAGTCGCAGGGGCTATTGAAAAAATGCGGATGCCGAGTGGTGAGGTAAGCGCGCAGTGGGCGTCGGCTGTCAGGCCGCCTTCGCGAGCAAGCCCGCTCCCACAATTTGATCGCGGGGCGTCGGGGAGATATGGGTTGGCTGTCAGGCCGGGATTACAGACTCGTCAACTCCCACTGCGCCTGGTCGATTTCAAGCAGCGTCGGCCCCTGGCGATCAGCGGCGGCACGTAAAGCAGTGCGCAACCCTTCAATGCCATGGACGCTTTGTGCCGCGCAGCCCAGAGCCTTGGCCACACCGATAAAGTCCGGCGTGTAGATGTCCACACCCACCGGCTCGATGTCACGGTTGACCATGTACTTCTTGATCTCTTCATAACCCTGGTTATTCCACAGCAGCACGATCACCGGTGTACGGGCCTCCACTGCGCTGGCCAGTTCCGGCAGGGTGAATTGCAAACCGCCGTCGCCGATCAGGCACACCACCGGTTGGCCATCGCCGCGCCCGAGCCAGGCACCCATGGCGGCGGGCAGGGCATAACCCAGGGTGCCGTAACCGGTAGAGGCGTTGAACCAGCGGCGCGGGTGGTCGAGGTTCAGGGTCAGGTTGCCGCTGTACACCGGTTGAGTGGAGTCGCCCACGAACACTACGCCGGGCAGTTCCTCCAGAACGGCGTTGAGAAACCGGGTTTGCGCACGCGTCGCAGCGTCCCACGTTGGTTCCAGCTCCGCCCACAAACGGGCGACGCGTGCTGTGCCCCAGTCGGTAGTGCGCGGCGCCAGCGGCTGGCGGTTGATTTCGGTGAGCAGGGCCTGGGTGGCGATGCGTGCGTCGGCCACCAGTGCCACTTGGGGTGGGTAATTGCGTACGGCCTGGTCCGGGTCGATGTCGATGCGCAGCAGCGTACCGGGAATGTTGAAACCACCGGCGAAGGTGACGTCGTAGTCGGTCTCCGCCAACTCCGTGCCGATCGCCAGCACCACGTCAGCTTCAGCCACCAAGGCACGGGTGGCGAGCAGTGTTTGCGTGGAGCCGATCAGCAGCGGGTGCGCGGCGGGCAACAGGCCCTTGGCGTTAATGGTCAGGGCCACGGGCGCGCCGAGGGCTTCTGCGAGGTGGGTCAGTTCGGCGGCGGCGTCAATGGCGCCGCCACCGGCCAGGATCGGCGGGCGCTTGGCCGCAGCCAGCCTCTGGCTCATCTGCTGCACGGCCGCCGGTGCCGCGCCAGCGCGGGCGACGCTGACAGGCGTGCTGCCCAGCAACGCGTCGGCATTTTCCACCAACACATCCAGGGGGATCTCGATATGCACCGGGCGCCGCCGACCGGCCTGGAACAACGCGAATGCCCGCGCCAGCACGGCGGGCAGTTCGGCCGCTGACATCAAGGTATGGGAGAACGCTGCCACCCCGGCCACCAGCGCGCTCTGGTTTGGCAGCTCGTGCAACTTGCCGCGCCCGCCGCCCAACTGGCTGCGTGCCTGCACGCTGGAAATCACCAGCATCGGGATCGAGTCGGCATAGGCCTGGCCCATGGCTGTGGTGATATTGGTCATGCCGGGGCCTGTGATGATAAAGCACACGCCGGGCTTGCCACGGGTGCGCGCATAGCCGTCGGCCATGAAGCCGGCGCCCTGTTCGTGGCGCGGGGTGACATGCCGAATACTGGAGCGCGCCAAGCCCCGGTACAGCTCCACGGTGTGTACGCCGGGAATGCCGAATACGTGGTCCACGCCGTAGCGTTCCAGGAGGTGCACCAATACTTCGCCGCAGGTCGCCATACAGGTCGCTCTTGTGATGGGGTCGAAGCGCTATTGGAGCGGTTGGCCGGTGGCGGCAACAATGGATAAAAAGTCATACTTGCCATGTCCTCCGGTCATGGCTGCGCCCCAATGAAACGTCTCCCACCTTTACCCGCGTTGCACACCTTCTGGGTCACGGCCCAGTGCTGCAACTTCACCCGCGCCGCCGAACACCTGCACATCACCCAGGGCGCGGTGAGCCGGCAGGTGGCCGGGTTGGAAAGCCAGTTGGGCTATGCCTTGTTTCAGCGCCAGGCGCGGGGCTTGAGCCTGACGGAGGAGGGGCGCGAATGGTTGGCGTGCGCGCAACAGGTGTTTGGCTTGCTCGCTGACGCGGTGGAACACATCGGTGACCGGCGCCGAACCTTGCAGCTCAAAGCGTCCACCTGCGTGATGCGCTGGCTGTTGCCGCGCTTGCTGCACTGGCAAAAAGAGCGCCCGGATGTGCCGGTGGAGCTCACCACGACGGTGGCCTATAACGTCGACTTTCGTCGCGAACAGTTTGACGCGGCGGTGATCTACGGGCCCATCGCCGAGCAGTCGGCCGAGGCGCGGCATCTGTTCGACGAGCGCCTGACACCGGTCTGCGTGCCTGGGTTGCTGGGTAGTCTGCATACGCCGCAGGATTTGCAGCATCACCTGCTGCTGCACCCGACACGGGACGAGCGCGACTGGGCGTTGTGGCTCAAGGCTGCCAATACCCGCTTGAGCGATCCCATCCAACGGCATCACTTCGAAACCTTGGACTTGGCAATGACCGTAGCGTCCCAGGGCACCGGGGTGGCGATGGGCGACAGTGCGCTGATTGGCGAGGATCTGAAGGCCGGGCGGTTGGCAATGCCGTTTGAACTGCGGGTGTCGACGGGGATGGGCTATTACCTGGTGTATCCGCCGGGGAAGGAACCGTCGGCTGGGTTGGTCGAGCTGATGGATTGGTTGGTCAGGGAAGCCAGTGCGTGAGCTGGCTTGCCCGTACATCGCCCTAGGTAGGAGCGAGCTTGCTCGCGAAAAACGTCAACGATAACGCCTACTTCCTGAATGAACGCGGCGCCTGTGAGTTTTTCGCGAGCAAGCTCGCTCCTACAAAAAAGGCAAGCCAGCGTTGGGTCAGTAACCGACCGTAAAGCGCTGGCGCGAGTGCTTCGGTGTTTCCACTTCATCCAGCATGGCGATGGCGAAGTCGGCAAAACTGATCGAGCTATTGCCGTCACTGTCCATCAGCAGCTCATCCTTGCCCAGGCGGAATTTGCCGGTGCGCTCGGTGCCGTCGAACAGGGCCGATGGCGACAGGAAGGTCCAATCCAGGTCCTTTTCCTGGCGCAGCGTCTCCAGGAAGTCAGCTCCGGCACTGGCTTCAGCTTTGTATTCAGCCGGGAACCCTTCGCTGTCGATCACGCGCCCGCCACCGGGCAACAGCAGTGAACCGGCGCCGCCGACCACCAACAGACGTTTCACCCCGGCCTTCTTCACCGGGCCGATCACGGCGCTGGCGGGGAGGGTGGCGAAGTGCGCGGCGCTGAGCACCACGTCGCTGCCGCTGATGGCGTGTTGCAAGGCTTCGGCATCCAGGGCATCAACCTGTTTGACCGTAACGCCAGGACGCACAGCCAGCTTGTCGGTATTGCGGGCGATGGCGGTCACGGTATGCCCGCGACGCAGCGCTTCTTCCAGCAGTTGGCTACCGGCACGGCCGGTGGCACCAATGATTGCGATCTTGCTCATGATGTTCTCCAACAGGGTTAAGGTTTAAAGCCAATTACCACTTCATTTCGCCCTTGGCGACTTTGGCGCTCAGTTCCAGCGAGCTTTCGTCGGCAAGGGTGGGGTAACGTTTTTTCATGGCCGCAATCAGGGCGGCGGAATCCTTGGCCTTGGCGGTTTCGAGGTCGAAGGCCTTGATGTAATCGGCAGTGAACTTGACCGAGGCCAGCGACGGCGTGCCCAGGTAATGGCCCGGCACCACGGTGTTCGGTTTCAGGTCTTCAATGCGCTTGAGGGTAGCCAACCAGTCTTGATGGGATTGCGCGCTCTGGGTATCGGCCATCCACACGTGGATATTTTCAGCGACCACGACACCACCGACCACGGCCTTGATCGATGGGATCCACACAAAGCTGCGATCCGGCTGCGGGCCGTCGAGGCCCACCACTTCAAGCTGCTGTCCTTCCAGGGTCAGGCTATGGCCTTTAAGTACCTGCGGTACAAGGGTCTTGGCCGGTTTGTCCGCGCCCATTTTCGGGCCCCAGAAGGCCAGCTTGTCGGCGACGGTGGCGTTGATATGGTCGACCACCGGCTGCGGCGCCAGCACCTTGGCGTCGGGGAAAGCGGTGGTCAGGGTGTCGAGGCCGAAGTAGTAATCCGGGTCGCCATGGCTGATGTAGATGGTGGTCAGGTGCTTGCCGCTGGCGCGGATCTTCTGCACCAGCTGCTCGGCTTGGCCTTTGCCGAATTGCGCATCCACCAGGATCGCGTCTTTCTCGCCGCTCACCAGCACCGAGCTGACCGGGAAGATCGCGGCTTCGCCTGGGTTGTACACGTCCAGTTTCAGCTCTGCCGCCGCTGCGTGGGCAGCGAAGGCCAGGGCGGCGGTGGCCAGGGTCAAGCGTTTGAAGGTCGAGAACATCGGGCAGCTCCTGCCATCGGTAAGGGATGCACAGAGCTTAGTTGCATAAAACGCGACAAAAAATGCGATGCTGGGACATAGTTTGTTTCTAAAAGCGGGCAAATCATGGATCGTCTTCAAGCAATGCGCGTGTTTGTCACCGTGGTGGACCTGGGCAGCCAATCCGCCGCGGCCGACCACCTTGACCTGTCGCGCCCGGTGGTCTCGCGCTACCTGGCCGAGCTGGAAGACTGGGTGGGCGCACGCCTGCTGCACCGCACCACGCGCAAGCTCAGCCTCACCGCCGCCGGGGGTGAAACGCTACCGCGTTGCCGGCAATTGTTGGATTTGTGTGGGGATATGCAGGCCGCCGTCAGCGAGCCCGATGATGCGCCCCGAGGTCTGTTGCGCCTGAGCGTCAGCACCTCGTTCGGCCAGGCGCAGCTGGGCGCGGCGATTGCCGAGTACGTCAAGCGCTACCCGTTGGTGACGGTGGATTTGCAGATGCTCGATCGCACGGTGAACCTGGTGGACGAGCGCATTGACCTGGCGATCCGCACCAGCAACGATCTGGACCCCAACCTGATCGCCCGGCGCCTGACCGTATGTCGCTCGGTGGTGTGCGCCACACCGGCTTATCTGCGCGAGCATCCGGCGCCGCAGAAAGTCGAAGACCTGGCCCGGCACAATTGCCTGACCCACTCTTACTTCGGCAAGAGCCTGTGGCATTTCGAAGAAAACGGAGAGCACGTGTCGGTGCCGGTCCACGGCAATATCACGGCCAACGAAGCCAGCACGTTAATGCGCGTGACGCTGGCCGGGGCAGGGGTGGCGATGCTGCCCAGTTATCAGGCCGGTGAGCTGATTCGCAGTGGGGAGTTGGTGCGCTTGCTGCCGCACGCCGAGCCACGACAAATGAATATCTATGCGGTGTACGCCTCACGCAAACACATGCCCTCGGCGCTGCGCAGCCTCCTGGATTTCCTGGTGCTGCGCTTCCCCGAAGAGCCGGTGTGGGACGTAGGACTCTGAGGTGAAATAAGCGCGCTGAATGGCAGCGCATCATGGCAAGTTGCCCTGACTGACCTATGCTTTAAACAGCACCCTGTAGATCCGTTCAGAGGTCTGTGCCATGAGCATCAAAACCAGAAAGTACCTGACGATTTTCACCCTCTGCGCATTGGCGACAGCGCTGTATGGGACTGCCGCCTACCGCGTCGAGCAAACACGCATGCAGCCGGCGGCGTTCGCCATCAGTTGCCATCAGGACCAATGCGTTCCCCGCACCGGCAGTTTCAGTGCGCTCAGGTAGGCTGCTCTGCCTTCAGTTGTTCACGAAACGCCTTGGGTGAGAACCCGACTCTGCGGCGAAACAGCCGTGAGAAGTTGGTGGGGTCGGAAAAGCCCAGCACCTCGGACATCTCGTTGATGGTCATGCTGGTGTAGGTCAGCAGGCGCTTGGCTTCCAGCAACTGGCGGTCATGCATGATCTGCAACGCCGGTTGCCCACCCAACTCCCGACACGTCCCGTTCAAGTGTGAGACCGAGATGCCCAGCTTGTGGGCCAGGTCTTCAATCTTGGGGTGTTCGCGGTAATGCTGTTCGACCAGTTGCGTAAACCGCCGAAAGTACTCACGACCCCGCGGTGCGCGTGGGTGGCGGCGCTGGATCGCCTGGCGGCTGACCCACACCAATAACACGCTGACCAGGGCGTGCAGCATCATGTCCCGTGCCGGTTGGTCATCGGCGTATTCGTCCTGCAAGCGTACGAACAGGCTGTTCAAGTAGTCGCTGTCCTTGCCCGCCGGGTAGCTGCCGAGTGTGTGCAGGCCATCGACGGTAGAGCCCAGTTGCGCCTGCAAGTGGCTGACCAGCGGCGCCGAAAGCGTTACCACAAACCCTTCCACATCCTCGGAAAAACGAAAGCCATGCACGCACAGCGGTGGTAGCACTTGCAGGCTCGACTCGTTAAGCGTGGTGCGCTGGCCTTCGATTTCCAGCTGTGCCTGGCCTTTGTGCACATACAGCAACTGGCACAGGTCCGCGTGCCGGTGGGGCTGGATTTCCCACTGGTATTCCCGACTGCGCCGGGAAATGGTTTCGCAGTGCAACAAATCGGGAGTCGGCCACTGCTGGCTTTCCCCGTAAAGCTTGAAGACCGGAATCGCGGTTTTGGTCATGGTTTCAATCCGATACTCAGGATAATGGTTCGGTAATCGCCCCGATTGGCGAAAAGCACAGGTTTTGACGCAGTTTTCACCTTCTTATGCGGCTCGCTCAAGTGAAAAATGTCAGCCACAAGACCAATGACAACTCTTTCACTCCATACGTTCGCGTGAAGCTTGAAGGCCATAAAAATAATGAAAACCCTTAACACTCAAGTCGCCATTATTGGCGCCGGTCCTTCCGGATTGCTGCTCGGCCAGCTGTTGCACAATGCTGGCATCCAAACCCTTGTTCTAGAGCGTCAGAGCGCCGATTACGTGCAAGGCCGTATCCGCGCCGGTGTGTTGGAACAGGGCATGGTCGACCTGCTGCGCGAAGCCGGGGTCAGCCAACGCATGGACACCGAAGGTTTGGTGCACGACGGGTTTGACATTGTCCTCAATGGCCAACTCACCTCCATCGACCTCAAGGCCTTGACCGGCGGCCAGTCGGTGATGATCTACGGCCAGACCGAGGTCACCCGCGACCTGATGGCCGCCCGCGCAGCCGCCGGTGCCATCACCCTGTACGAAGCCTCCAATGTTCAACCCCATGACCTGAAAAGTGAACAGCCGTGGCTGACCTTTGAGCATGAAGGCCAAGCCTACCGCCTGGAGTGCGACTACATTGCCGGCTGCGACGGTTTCCATGGCGTGGCCCGCCAGTCGATACCGGCGCAAGCGCTGAAGGTGTTCGAACGCGTCTATCCCTTCGGCTGGCTGGGCGTGCTGGCCGACACGCCGCCGGTACATGCCGAACTGGTGTACGCCAAACATGCGCGGGGTTTTGCGCTGTGCAGCATGCGGTCGCCGATCCGCAGCCGTTACTACCTGCAAGTGCCGCTCGAAGAAAAGCTGGAAGACTGGTCGGATGAGCGTTTCTGGGACGAGCTGAAAAACCGCCTGCCCGGCGCATTGGCTGAACAATTGGTGACCGGCCCGTCGATCGAGAAAAGCATCGCGCCGCTGCGCAGCTTTGTGGTGGAACCCATGCAGTACGGGCGCCTGTTCCTGCTCGGCGATGCCGCGCACATTGTGCCGCCCACCGGTGCCAAGGGCTTGAACCTGGCGGCCAGTGATGTGAGCACCTTGTTCCGCATCTTGCTCAAGGTGTACCGCGAAGGGCGCCTGGACTTGCTGGAAAAATACTCGGCAATCTGCCTGCGCCGGGTGTGGAAAGCCGAGCGGTTTTCCTGGTGGATGACCTCGATGCTGCATCAGTTTCCCCAGGCGGACGCCTTCAGCCAGCGCATTGCCGAGAGCGAACTGGACTATTTCATTCACTCTCAGGCCGGGCGCAAAACCATCGCAGAAAATTACGTCGGCCTTCCTTACGAGCCTATCGAATAGCCTGCTATCGTATCGAGCATTCCCACCGGTGACCGTTGCCTGTGGGCCCTGCTCGAAGGTTCTGCCGTGACTCACCTCAATCAGCCCGCTCCAACCGTCCCCGCCGTGCGCAGTATCCTGGTCGCGCTGATGATGGCGATCTTCCTGGGTGCCCTGGACCAGACTATTGTCGCCGTGTCCATGCCGGCCATTTCCGCACAGTTCCATGACGTCAACCTGCTGGCCTGGGTGATCTCCGGCTACATGGTGGCGATGACCGTGGCGGTGCCGATCTACGGCAAGCTGGGTGACCTGTATGGGCGCCGGCCCATGATGCTCATCGGCATGGGCGTGTTCACCCTGGCGTCGCTGTTTTGCGGCCTGGCGCAAAGCATGGAACAACTGGTGCTGGCGCGGGTTCTGCAGGGCATCGGCGCTGGCGGGATGGTCTCGGTGAGCCAGGCGATCATTGGCGACATCATTCCTCCTCGCGAACGGGGACGTTATCAGGGGTATTTCAGCAGCATGTATGCGGTGGCCAGCGTGGCCGGGCCGGTGCTGGGCGGCTATATGACCGAGTACCTGTCGTGGCGCTGGGTGTTTTTGATCAACCTGCCGCTGGGTGCCGGCGCCTGGTACGTGGCCCACCGCACCCTGGTGGGGCTGCCGGTGCCGCAGCGCAAGCCCATCATCGATTACCTCGGCACGGTGCTGATGATCATCGGCCTGACCGCCTTGTTGCTGGGCATCACCGAAATCGGCCAGGGCCATTCGTGGCGTGACGATCAAGTGCTGGGGTTGCTGGCCTGCGCACTGCTGGCGTTAAGCGCGTTTGTGTGGCACGAACGCCGCGCGCGCGAACCGCTGCTGCCCATGCACTTGTTTGCCAACCGCAGTGCGGTGTTGTGCTGGTGCACGATTTTCGTCACCAGCTTCCAGGCGATTTCCCTGACGGTGCTGATGCCCCTGCGTTACCAGACCGTGACCGGCGCCGGTGCCGACAGCGCGGCCCTGCACTTGCTGCCCTTGGCGATGGGCTTGCCAATGGGCGCGTATTTCGCCGGGCGCATGACCTCGGTTACCGGTCGTTATAAACCGATGATCCTCAGCGGCGCGGTGTTGAGCCCGCTGGCGATTCTCGGCATGGCCTACAGCGCGCCCCAGGCGGTGGTGCTCACCAGCGTATTCATGCTGTTGTGCGGCATCGCCGCCGGTATGCAGTTCCCGACCTCGTTGGTGGGTACGCAGAACTCGGTGGAGCAACGGGATATCGGCGTGGCCACCAGCACCACCAACCTGTTTCGCTCCCTGGGCGGGGCAGTGGGGGTGGCCTGTATGTCGGCGTTGCTGCTGGCGCTGTTGCACGATTCCAGTTTCGCCCATTTGACGAGCGGCGCACTGATGGCCGAAGGCAGTTCTGGCAACGTGCTGCTTGACGGCCTCAACGCCGCACCCGGCCCGGCGCAGGATGCCCTGCGCGGCGAGTTGGCGGTGACGTTTCGGCATTTGCTGATGGTGAGTGCGGCGGTGTCGCTGCTGGGGTTGGCGGCTGCGATAGCGATGCCCAACCGGGTACTGCGCGGTCGTGAAGACAAAGCCCAATAACGGTTAATCGCCCACTGTAGGAGCGAGCTTGCTCGCGAAAAATATCAACGATAACGCGGGCTTTCTGAGTAAACGCGGCGCCTTTGAGTTTTTCGCGAGCAAGCTCGCTCCTACAAAAAAGCGCTGCCCCCGCCCACCGTTTTATTGCAGTTCACATCTTGGATCAGGGGCTGTAATACCCCACCGCAACCATGAAATGCCCGCTCTTGCGCACATAGGCGTGCTTGTTCTCGACCTTGCCCGTCACCGGGTTTTTCCAGCGGTATTTGTATTCGCCCTGGTCCTGCTCGGCCATCATCTTGAGGATCGGCACACCCACCGGTTTGCCATCCGGGTCCTTGATCTTGGCAAAATCGGTGTTGATCAGGCGCAGGTTGGTGCCATGGGCGACGTAGCGCCGCGTGTTCAGGTCCACCACGAACACGTAGAGATCATCTTGCAGGAAGCCGCCCTGCAAGGAGTTGATCGCCTTGAGCGTGCCGGTTTCATCCTTGACCAACGCCTCCACCGCCTTGTTGCGCAGCGCCCGTGCCTGTTCCGGCGTGGCGCGCGGCAAGTAATAACCGACCGCCAGGATGCGTTCGCCCACCCGCTGATAAAACACGTGCTTATGTTCGACCTTGCCGTCATTCCAGTTCTGCCAGCGATAGTCAGCCTGCTGGATACCCTGGCCTTCCGGCACGCTCAAGGCTTGTTTGAACGAGGCTTGCAGGTCGGGCCCGAGTACCTCGGACACGTCGCGACCGATCAGCGCGGAGGAGGGCCCGCCACTGGCCAACAGCACGCCTTGGGTATTGACCACAAACACATAACGGTCCTGGTCGATAAACTCGCCCTGACGGCTGAAGGCGGCGAACGCTTTGTCACCTTGCTTGTGGTAGTACGCCAAGGCCTTTTCCAGCAGGGCCTTGGCGGCTTGGGCATCCGCTTCCTGTGCCGTGGCGGCATGCACCTGGCTGCAACACAACAGCAGCAGCCAGGTGAATCGGAGCAGTCTCTTCATTGACCCGTCCCTCGTTCTTGTTGGTGTGCCAAGAGCGTAGACGGTTGGCGGCAAATCAGAAGGGTTTGGTCGGCAGGTATTTGCCGTCCAGGGTGATGACCGCACGGGAGCCGCCGTCCGGGTCTTCAACTTTCTTGATGTCCAGCTTGAAGTTGATGGCGCTGATGATGCCGTCGCCGAATTGCTCATGCACCAGGGCCTTCAAGGTAGAGCCGTAGACCTGCAGCATTTCATAGAAACGGTACATAGTTGGATCGGTCGGCACACCGCTCGGGAAGCTGCCGCGCAGTGGGACGCTTTGCAGCAGGCGGCTGGCGTCCTCGTCGAGGCCGAGTTTGCCGCACACGATGTCGGCCGCCTCCTTGGGCAGCGGGTGCTGGCCGAGCAGCGCGGCGGTGACGAATGCCAGGCTCAGCCCGGTACCGTCGGTGAGGTCCTGCCACGACAGGTTTTTGCGTGCCTTGAGGTCGATAACGGTGTCGGCCAGGGCCAGGCGTGGGGTTTGGGCGAATTGGGAGTGCAACATGGTGACGTCCTCTTGGGTTGAATAGGGTTCAGGCGGCGTGGGCGCGGGTGCTGGGATGGTCGAGCAGGGAGACGAAGCGCCCGGTTTGCCCGTCCAAAGCGTCGATGCCGCCGGTTTCGATGTCGTACACCCAGCCATGCAGGTTCATCCGGCCTTGTTCCAGCGCCAGGGCGACCGAAGGGTGAGTCTTGAGATTAGCCAGTTGGGCGACCACGTTTTCGCGCACCAACGAATCCAGGCGGGAAGCGTGCGAGGCATGCGTACGGGCGGCATTGATCACCTTGGCCGACTCGGCATGGCGCAACCAGTTGGCCACGGCGGGCAGGTGGTCCAGGCATTTGCAGGTGGAAATCGCGGTCATCGCGCCGCAGTCCGAGTGCCCGCAAATCACAATGTCGCTGACGCCCAGCACCGCTACGGCATATTCGACTGTGGCCGACACACCTCCCGGCTCCGGGCCGTAGGACGGCACTATGTTGCCGGCGTTACGGATGACGAACAGGTCACCGGGTTCCTGCTGGGTCAACAGCTCAGGGACTACACGGCTGTCAGAGCAGGACACGAACAAGGTGCCGGGGTTTTGCGTGGTCGCCAGGTGTTTGAACAAGTCACTGCGAGGGGTAAAGGCTTCACGTTGGAATTTGCGAAAGCCGTCGATGAGATGCTGCATGGTGGTTCTCCTTGCGTCGCTGATGGGGCAAGGATGGAAGTTTTCTGCTATAGCGTCCAAGACCGGTTTATGATGCTATCTATAAGCCATGCCTATAGTTGGAGCGCTGCCCATGCTGTTGCGTCATATCCGTTACTTGCTGGCCGTTGCCGAGCACCGCAACTTCACACGGGCTGCCGAAGCGCTACATGTGTCGCAACCGACCTTGTCGCAGCAGATCAAGCAACTGGAAGAAAGCCTGGGCGCGCCACTGCTGGACCGCTCCGGGCGCAGTGTCAGCCTGACCGACGCGGGGCAGGCCTATGTGCGTTATGCGCGCCTGGCCTTGCAGGATCTACAGGCCGGCACCCGCGCCATACATGACGTGCAGGACCTGCGCCGAGGGCATTTGCGCCTGGCCATGACGCCGACCTTCACCGCCTACCTGATCGGCCCGCTGCTGGCACGGTTCAATGCGTTGTACCCTGGCATCACCCTGAGCATTGAGGAACTGACCCAAGATCGCATCGAAGCCGCCCTGGGCGAAGACCTGCTGGATATCGGCATCGGCTTTACCGGCGAGCATGGGCTGGAGATCGACTGTGAGGCGCTGTTTGTCGAAGAACTGAGCCTGGTCGTCAGTGCCAGTCATCCCGAACGCACACAACGGGCCTGGCTCGAACAGCCCCTGGTGCTACTGAACACAGGCTTCGCCACCCGCCGCTATATCGACGACTACTGCCACCGGCAAGGGGTTAAACCGCAGATTGCCATGGAGGCCAATTCCATCAGCGCGATTATCGAAATCGTGCGCAGCACGCCGCTGGCAACCATCCTGCCCCGCGCACTGGCCGAGGCCCAGGCAGGCTTGCATGCCGTGGCGATTGACCCACCGTTGCCGCAGCGCACCGCGGCATTGCTGAGCCGCAAGGGCGCGTATCGCAGCGCTGCGTGTGCGGCGTTTGTAGCGTTGATCAAGGCGTAGGACCGGACTGGCGCCCCAGGATCCAACTGTGGCTTGCCTGCGATGACGGCCGGACAATCAACACCGATCTACCTGACACCCCGCATTCAAGGCGCAGCCAACCACTGCCCCACAATCCCCGCATACGCCCCCGTCGCCACACTCAAATGCAACCACTGATCCACATAACTCTTCCAGGCCACATCATCGCGCGGCAGCAGGAAGGCTTTTTCACTGTACTGCATCGGTTGCTCCGGGTTGACCGCGCACAACCCAGGCTTGAGCTTCTGCTGATAACGCGCCTCGCTGGCGTCGGTAATCATCACATCGGCTTTGCCCGCCAGCAGCTCATCAAAAATCGTCACGTTGTCATGCAGGCGAATCTGCGTCTGGCCCAAGTGCGCACGGGCAAACACTTCGTTGGTGCCGCCCGCTGGTTCGATCACTCGCACCTGGGGCTGGTTGATCTGCTCCACCGTCTGGTAGCGCTGCACATCGGCGCAGCGCACCAGTGGGATCTTGCCATCGACCCCGAGCGACTGGCTGAAGAAGGCTTTTTTCTGACGCTCCAACGATACGGAAATACCGCCCACCGCGATGTCGCAGCGTTGGGCGAGAAAGTCCGGCATCAGGGTTTTCCAGGTGGTAGGCACCCAGGTGATCTTGGCGTTGAGGCTCTTGGCGAGGGACTCGGCCATGGCAATGTCGATGCCTTCATAGCCGCCGTCGCTGCGCAGCGAGGTGTAAGGCTTGTAGTCGCCGGTGGTGCACACGGTGAGGGTGCCGCGCGCAATCACTTCATCAAGGCGAGATGCAGCGGTGTCGGCCTGGGCGACATTGGCCAGGCTTGCCAGTACACAGAGGGCCAGAGGCGCTTTCATGGGGTCGAATCCTTAGGGCACGGTCGAAGCAGCCATAATGCCCGTTTTTTGTAGGCGCGAGCTTGCTCGCGAAGAACCGGAGTGCGCCGCTGTGCACCAGGCACCCCGCGTTATCGTTAACGGTCTTCGCGAGCAAGCTCGCTCCTACAGACAGAATGTTTAGCCAAACTGCAACCAAACTCCGTCAAGCCTGAATTTACCCGCGTATCCCCGCGTGTGACGCTCAAGTCTCTCTATCACTGTGAACCGCGCATGCACGCTTGCCCCGACACTCACACCGCGACATTGCCGTCTGCGCTTGCGTTCTGGGCTCTGTTCCATTGCCGACACGCGCGCCCGCCAGATACCTCTCTCCTACGTTGATCTACCCCCATGGATGACGCGCACCTGTGCGCATCTGCCCGGCGGCGCCTGCGCGCTTGCCTGACGCAAACGTATGAGAATTCCCATGAGTGTTTTTGCCAGCCTGCATGAAGCCCAGACCTTCCTTGAACAGAACCCCGACATTGAGATGTTCGAGCTGTTTATCCTCGATAACAACGGCGTACCGCGCGGCAAGCTGCTGCACCGCGACGAACTGCTGGCGGTGTACGAAAGTGGCCGGCCCCTGCCCAGCACTATCCTCGGCCTGACTATCAATGGCGATGATGTAGAAAACTCCGGGCTGGTCTGGGAGGTGGGGGATATCGACTGCCGCGCCTACCCGATCAGCGGCAGCTTGCAGCGCATGCCATGGCGCTTGATCCCCACCGCGGCGGTGCAAGTCAGCATGCACCCCACCGAAGGCCTGCCCGCCACCGTAGCCGACCCCAGGCACCTGCTGGCCAATGTTATCGAGGCGCTCAAGGCCGACGGTTATTACCCGGTGATGGCGGCGGAACTGGAGTTCTACCTGCTCGACCAAAAGCCCGACAGCAACGGCCGCCCACAACCGGCGCGGGATGTGGACGGCAAGCGTCCGCGCTCGACGCAGGTGTACGGCCTGCGCGAGCTGGAGCAGATCGAGCCGTTTCTTGCCGACCTCTACAGCGCCTGCAAACTGCAAGGGATTCCGGCGCGCACGGCCATCTCCGAGTATGCGCCTGGCCAAGTGGAAATCACCCTCGAACACCGCACCGACGCGCTGCAGGCGATGGACGAAGCCGTGCGCTACAAACGCCTGGTCAAGGGCGTGGCGCACAAGCATGGAATGACCGCCTGTTTCATGGCCAAGCCGTTCGACGACCTGGCCGGCACCGGTATGCACATGCACGTCAGCCTGGCCGATGCCCAGGGCAATAACCTGTTTGCCAGTGAAGCTGGCGACGGCACGCCATTGCTGCGCCAGGCCGTGGGCGGCATGCTCAGTACCTTGCTCGATTCACTGTTGATGTTCTGCCCCAACGCCAACTCTTATCGACGCTTCCAAACCAACAGCTATGCGCCGCTCGCTGCCACCTGGGGCGTGGACAACCGCACCGTCAGCCTGCGTGTGCCCGGTGGCCCGGCTCAATCCCGGCATATCGAACACCGCATCTGCGGCGCCGACGCCAACCCCTACCTGGCGGCCGCCGCGATCCTGGCCGGCATTCATCGAGGTATCCGCGAACAGCTCGACCCTGGCGCCCCGGTGGAAGGCAACGGCTACGCCCAGGCCAAGGAACTGCTGCCCACCGACTGGCTGACCACCTTGCGCGCGCTGGAAACCTCCCGCTGGGCACCGGGTGCGTTCGGGCGCGAATTCCTCGGCGTTTCCCTGGCGGTCAAACGCGCCGAATACCGCCAGTTCATGGGCGAGGTAGGGGAGCAGGATTGGCGCTGGTACTTGCATCAAGCGTGACCGGTTTTAGTGGGGGGCTTTCGACCTTTTTTTCACGTTGCGGGGGTTAAGCTGCGGATCAAGGTCGTTTACTACCGTTTCATTCACATGAGCCCGCGATGTCGCCACAACCTCCATCCTCCATCGAGACCGAATTCACTGAGCGCTATGACCGTGAGCATGCCCGGGGCTGTGGCGACCCGCGTCCGCCCAGGCTGTTGCAGCGCCTGTCGGCGTGGCGCGATGCGCGGTTGGTACGCCAAGCCCTGAAGGTGGCGGGGGAGCCAGGGCTTATCCTCGACCTGGCGTGCGGTTCCGGGCGCTTCTGGCCGGTGCTTGCCGAACATGTCAACCGCGTGATCCTGGCCTCGGACAACTCCCAGGCGATGCTCGATCACGCGCGCACCCATCACCCGGGCGGGTTGCTCAAACGTGTCAAAACATTCCAGGGCTCGGCGTTTTCCATTGGTCTTTCGGCGAATGCGGTGGACTGCATTTTCTGCCTGGATTTGTTTCGCCATGTGCCCGACAGTGATGCGCGACTCATGTTGTTGCACGAGTTTCACCGCGTCAGCCGCGACACGGTGATTGTCGCCGTGAACGTGGGCACGCCGGTAGAGAGCGAGTTTCGCCAAGCCGGCTTCAAAATCCTCCATTACCAAGAGTTCCTGCCGGGCTCGCGGCGATGGTGCGTCTACGTTTTGCGTAAGAGAGGATAACGCCCGTTTGTCGGACTATTCTTCATCTCCTATCGGAGTTTTCATGATGGCGTGTGCACTGCGGATGCTCGCAAGCCCCTTTCGCGATATATACTGCGCGCCATTCTTCAAGGGAGAGCCGTGTGGCCATCGATATTCACTGGATCTGCGACAACGATAGCCTCGGCCAGCATTGCGCCGAATGGCAGCAGTTGCCATTCGTCGCCCTCGACACCGAATTCATGCGGGTCGACACCTTTTACCCTATTGCCGGGCTGATCCAGATCGGTGATGGCGTGCGCGCTTACCTGATCGACCCCCTGACCATCGACAATTGGCAACCTTTGGCCGCCTTGCTGGAGAACCCAGCAGTGATCAAGGTGGTGCACGCCTGCAGCGAAGACCTGGAAGTGCTGTTGCGCCTAACTGGCAGCTTGCCAGTGCCGTTGTTCGACACCCAATTGGCGGCGGCGTACCTCAACCTCGGTTTCTCCATGGGCTACTCGCGCCTGGTGCAGGCGGTGTTGGATATCGAGTTGCCCAAGGGTGAAACCCGCTCCGACTGGCTGCAGCGGCCATTGTCGGAGACGCAGATCAGCTACGCCGCCGAAGACGCGGTGCACCTGGCCGAGGTTTACACGCGCCTGCGCCCGCAACTGTCGGACGACAAATACGCCTGGGTATTGGAAGACGGCGCCGAACTGGTGGCCAACCTGCGCCGTGAGATCGACCCTTACGAGGTGTACCGCGACGCCAAGCTGGCGTGGAAATTGTCCCGTGCCCAACTCGCGGTGCTACGTGAACTGTGCGCCTGGCGCGAGCAGCAGGCCCGTGCTCGCGACTTGCCGCGCAACCGCATTATTCGCGAACACTCGTTGTGGCCCCTGGCCAAATCCCAGCCGGATAACCTTGCCGCCCTGGGCAAGATCGAAGACATGCACCCGCGCACTGTGCGCCAGGACGGCCAGTTTTTGCTGGACCTGATCAAACGCACCGGTAGCGTGCCCATGGACCAATGGCCGCCTGCCGTGGCTGAGCCTTTACCCGTGGACGCTGCAGCGTTGATCAAGCAACTGCGGGCCCTGGGCCAAACCTTCGCCGAGCGCCTGGACATGGCGCCGGAACTGATGCTGCGCAAGAAAACCCTCGAAGCCCTGGTTAAAAGTGGCTACCCCGATGGGCCTTACCAATTGCCAGACTCGCTGCGTGGCTGGCGCCGCGAGTTGATGGGCCAGGCGTTGCTCGACAGCCTGGCCAATGCCGGAGAACAGCCTTGAAACGTATTTGCTCCATCTACCGCAGCAAGAAAAAAGACGGCATGTACCTCTACGTGCTCAAAAGCGATGCCCTGGAGCGCGTGCCCGAGCCGTTGATGGAAGCCTTCGGCAAGGCGCATCACGCCTTTGACATGGTGCTGACGCCGGAGCGCAAGCTGTCGCGCGAAGACATCACTGTGGTGCTGGAAAACCTCGACAAGCAGGGCTACCACCTGCAAATGCCGCCGGCCGAGGACGAGTACATCGAGCACTTGCCCGAAGAGCTGCTGCGCCGCAACGACCCGATGTGATCGACCAGTGCCCGGCTCAGGGCACCGTTTCAATGGAATCGTATTAGAGGACGGTGGCCGTAAGGATGCGGGCGGCCGTCTGCACTGTTTTTTCAAAGGTTTGAACCATGCGTGTTCTGATTGCTGAACAGGATCATCCGCTCTACGCCCAATTGCTCAGGGACGCCGCCCCAGACCTCGAAGTGCTGACCAGCGGCGACTCGGCCGAACTGTCGCGCCTGGCCGCCGACTGCCCGGTGTGGCTGGGCCAGCCCGATCTGTTGGCGACCCTGCTGCGCCAGGGCCATCACCCGCAATGGCTGCAATCGACATGGGCGGGCATCACGCCGCTGCTGGCCGATGGCTTGCCCCGCGACTATCGCCTGACCCGCGCGGTGGGCATTTATGGCCAGGTCATGGCCGAGTTTGTCCTCACCTACATGCTGGGCCACGAGCGCGAAGTGCTGGCGCGGTTGGTCAGCCAGGTAGAGCGCAAGTGGGATAACCGCATGGGCCAGAGCCTGGCCGGGCGCAAGGCGCTGATCGTCGGCACCGGTGACATTGGCCAGAGCGTGGCCGAGTTTCTGCTGCCATTCGGCGTGCAGCTGTATGGCATCGCCAGCCAGGCCCGCGAGCAGGCGCCGTTTATCGAAGTGGCCGGGCTCGACCAGTTGGGCCGGCTGGTGGGGGAGGTGGATTACGTGATCAACCTGCTGCCCAACACGCCTGATACCCATGATCTCTACGACGCGGCGCTGTTCAAGCAATTCAAGCCCACCGGTTTGTTTATCAACGTCGGACGTGGCGTGGCGGTGGTGGACGCCGACCTGGTCGAGGCGCTCAAAGAAGGGCACCTGGCCGGCGCGGTGATCGACGTGTGCCGCCAGGAGCCTTTGCCGCAACGCCACCCGTTCTGGACGGCGTGGGGCCTGCTGTTGACCGGGCACAGCTCGGCACCGACCTCACCGCCGATGATGGTGGAGTTGTTTGTACAAAATCTGCGTGCGTATCAGGCCAAGCAAGCGCTGCGCGGGGAAGTGGATTTCGAGCGCGGTTACTGACAAAACGCGGAAAAAATGTGGGAGCGGGCTTGCTCGCGAATGCGGGGTGGCGGCCACCCAATGTGTTGACTGATCCACTGCATTCGCGAGCAAGCCCGCTCCCACATTGAGTGTATGCAAGGCTTAGAGGCTGAAGTCCCCCTCGGACACCAGCTCGCTCAACGGCTTGCGCGGGCTCGGTACTTCGCGCCCTTGCAGGTACTCCGGCAAGCTCGACTTGTCACCCAGCTTGCCCACCGCCACGGCCGCATGCAGCGCATAACCCTGGGGAATCTTCAGCTCCTTTCGGGTCAGTTCCTGATCGAAGCCGGCCATGCCGTGCGTGTGCCAGCCACTGAGGCTCGCTTGCAGCGCCAGGTGGCCCCAGGCCGAGCCGGTGTCGAAGGTGTGCCACAGCGCCGGGGTTTCTTCTGTGGCGCCGGGGGCGATGAAGTCGGTTTTCGACGCGATGATGACCAGGGCCGACGCATGTTGCGCCCAATTGCGGTTGAATTCATTCAGCAGGCCCAGGAAACGCTCCCAATCCGGCGTGTCACGGCGCGCATACAGAAACCGCCACGGCTGCGAGTTGTAGGCAGAAGGCGCCCAGCGTGCCGCTTCGAAGAAACTCAGCAGCGTCTCCTGCGGGATGCTCTCGCCGGTAAAGGCGCGGGGCGACCAGCGCTCGGTAAATTGGGTGTGGATCGGATAATCGGCAACGCGGGAGTTATTGCTCATGGACAGACCCTGATGAAAAAAACGGGATTCAAAACTACTGCGCCCACCCAGGCCTGACAAGTCTTGCAACACCGTCAGTCGTAAGCGCTTGGCCCCAGCGGGCTTGGGCACTAGACTGGCGGCCTTTTCACCTTCCGATACTGATGCAGAGCCATGGCCGCCAAAGTCGAACCTTTCTGGATACGCAAAACCCTTGAGCACCTCGACCAGCAGGAGTGGGAGTCATTGTGCGACGGCTGTGGCCTGTGCTGCCTGCAAAAGCTCGAGGATGAGGACGACAACAGCGTCTATTACACGCGTATCGCCTGCAAACTGCTCGACCTGAAAACCTGCCAGTGCACCGATTACCCCAACCGCCGCGCCTCGGTGCCTGATTGCATCCAGCTCACGCCGGGCCAGGCCGATCAGTTCAAATGGTTGCCGCCGACCTGCGGTTACCGCCTGGTCAGCGAGCGCAAGGATTTGCCGCTGTGGCATCACCTGGTCTGCGGCGACCGTGACGCGGTGCACCACGAACGCATCTCCCAGTCCGGGCGCATGCTCAGCGAAGGCAGCGTGCCCGAGGACGACTGGGAGGATTACCTGATTTTCCGCGCAGGCTGAACGAGGAGTGTGTATGAAGGTGGCCGCCAAGTGGGCAGCGGGCCTGGTCGTGCTGGCGCTGAGCGGGCCGGGCTGGTGCGCGAAGAAAGTCGACCTGGATTACCACGTCAAGCTGTTGCCCCAAAGCCAGCAGGCCGAAGTGCGTGTCAGTCTGTCCCAAGGCGCGGCGGTACGCAGCCTGAACTTCGACCTGGGCCGCGACGGTGACTATAGCGACTTCAAGGCCGATGGTCAGTGGCAGGTCACAGGCAACCGTGGCCTGTGGCAACCCAGCGCCGACAAGGCCAGCCTGACCTACCGGGTGCGCCTGGCCCATGCGCGCAAGCCCGGGGTTTATGACACACGAATCACGCCCGGCTGGGCGTTACTGCGCGGCGAAGACCTGGTACCGGCCGCCCGTCTCGACCAGCAGGACGGCGTCGAGCTGGTCTCACGCCTGATGTTCGAACTGCCGACGGGTTGGAAGAGCGTCGAAACCGCCTGGCCGCGCATCGGCCAAAACAAATTCCGCATCGACAACGTGTCCCGCCTGTTCGACCGCCCCACCGGCTGGATGCTGGCGGGCAACCTCGGCAGCCGCCGCCTGCGCCTGGGTGAAACCGACGTCACCGTGGCCTCGCCCAAGGGCCAGGGCATGCGCCGCATGGACGTGCTGACGTTGCTGACGTTTGTCTGGCCCCAGGTGGAGGCCGCGTTCCCGCGCCATCCCGGCAAACTGTTGATCGTCGGTGCCAGTGACCCGATGCGGCGGGGCGCTTATTCGTTACGCGATTCGATCTACCTCAACAGCCGCACGCCGCTGGTTGGCGAAAATGGCAGCAGTCCGTTGCTGCGCGAAATGGTGCAGGCCATCGGGCGTTTCAACGACCACGACAGCAGTGACTGGATCAGCGAGGGTTTGGGCGAGTACTACGCGATTGAACTGATGCGGCGTGCCGGCGGCATCACCGATGAACGCTATGCGGCGATCCAGGCGCGGCTGACCAAGGAAGGCAAAGACGTCACCACGCTCAAAGGCGAGCACGTCAACGGCGCGACGCTGGCGCGTTCGGTGGTGGTATTGCAGGAACTGGACCGTGAGATCCGCGTGAAGACCCACAACAAACGCTCCCTGGACGATCTGGCGCAGGCGGTGATGCGGGTGAACAGCATCAACACCAAAGAGTTCGTACAGTTGGCCGAGAGTGTGATCGGTGAGTCGTCGGTGGTGCTGGACAGCAAACTGCTGCGCTGATCCCTAGCCCTGTGCAATTCAAAATGTGGGAGGGGGCTTGCCCCCGATGGCGATGGGTCAGCAAAAAGTAGGCTGCTGACACTCTGCTATCGGGAGCAAGCCCCCTCCCACATTTGAATCTCCAGCATGTCCAAGTCTTAGATCAGGCTTTAGGTTTCACAGCCTTTTCAGCCGCCACTTCAGCCTTGGTCTTCAGGTTCTTCAACTCTTCCCCGGCGCGCTCGATTTTCGTGCGCACGCTGTTCATTTCCTGGCGGCCCTGTTCCAGTTTGTCCTTGAGCGAACTGTGCCCGGTAAAGCCACGGGCCAGTGCCACGCCACCAATCGCCACCTGGATCAAGCCGAAAATCCCGCCGCGGCGCAGGCCTTTACCCACCATCATCACTCCGCCGGCCACTGAGCCGATGCGCTCCCAGCCATGCACGTTCTGGGTGGGTTGAGGCTTCAACGGGGTGGCTTCGATGATAGGTCGCAAGGTTTTGCTGTCGCTCATGATCAGTCTCCAACAAGGGCAAGTGTTACTAGCTGACTGCGCGCATGTGCCGGATGTTCCCGCAATATCAGTACTTGGGGCCCGAACGGGTGTTGTTGCCCTTGGCCAGGCGGTCATAGAGCACCACGTTGACCGTGGCCGCCAGGTTCATGCGGCCGGTGGTGGGGATGTACACCACGTCCTCGCACCAGTCGCGGATCTCTTTGTCCAGGGAACCGTCTTCGGGGCCGAAGATATACAGCGCGCGGTCGGGGTGAGTGTATTCAGGCAACGGGCGGGCGCCTTCGACCAATTCCACGGCGACCGGGATGCAGCCCAGGGGCAGGATCTTTTTCAGGTCGTCGATGCCGATCAGCGGGATATCGTGGTGCACCTTCTTGGTGTCGGTGATGAAATCCCGGGCGCGCTCGTAACGCACGCCGGTGTAGAACACCGAGGCCACGCCGTAGCAGCCGGCGGCACGCATCACCGAGCCGACGTTTTCGGGGGATTTGGGGTTATACAGACCGATGCAGCTGTAGCGTTTATTGCCCACGGGGAAGGGTGCCTTGAGAAAAACGGCGATTATACGGCCTGGGGGGATGCAGTGCTTGGACGATCGTCATCGCGGGCAAGCCCGGCTCCCACAGGGAAATGCATTCCTACTGTGGGAGCTGGCTTGCCTGCGATGAGGCCGGAACAGGCAAAGAAAAGCCTCAGTCGTCCTTCTTCATCAACCCCGCCAACGCCGCAAACGGGTTGTGCGTCGCCTTGGCAATGCTCGGGCTGCTGGTGGAGCCTTCGCCGAAGTACTGCTGGTCGGTGTAGCGCGAGTGTTCGTTGTCGTGGCAGTACAGGCACAGCAACTCCCAGTTGGAACCGTCCTGGGGGTTGTCATCATGGTTGTGGTTGCGGTGGTGGACGGTCAGTTCACTCAAGCGCTTGCCGGAAAACTCACGGGCGCAGCGGCCACACACGTGGGGGTACATCTTCAAGGCTTTATCGCGGTAGCCCATTTCGCGGTCGCGCTGGGCATCGGCAAGGATGCGGTCCAGCTTGGCGGTGTGGGAGGGCGGGTTGTTCGAGCTCATCATGGCTCCTGGCTATTATTGGGTGGTTCACGGACAAGGTTGATTCTAGCCGCTCCCACAGGGGATTGGCGCTATTGAATCAACCGCGATCAGCCCTTGAGCTTCTCTGCAATCCAGATGGTATGCCGGGTGCCCTTGTTGCCATGGGCGAATACCTGCACTTCCTCGGCTTTGAAACCGGCCTTGCGCAGTTTGTCACTGAACAGCTTGTCGGCGCTGGCCGACCACACGGCCAGCACGCCCTTGGGTCGCAGGGCCTTGGCACAAGCGGCCAGGCCACTGGCCGAGTACAGCCAACTGTTAGCTTTTTGCGTGAGCCCCTCGGGGCCGTTGTCGACGTCGAGCATAATCGCGTCAAAGCCTTGGGGCTCGGCCTGCAATACCTTGGCCACGTCTTCCTGGCGGACCACGGTGCGTGGATCCAGTAGTGGGCGTCCGGATTTTTCCCCCAGCGGCCCACGGTTCCACTCCACGACGCCGGGCACCAGTTCGGCCACCACCACTTCGGCGCTCTTGCCCAAATGCTTGAGCGCCGCGGCCAAGGTAAAGCCCATGCCCAGGCCGCCGATCAGCACCCGCGAACCCGGGCGCCCGGCCACTTTGCGGCAGGGAATCTCCGCCAGGGCATCTTCGGAGCCGTGCATGCGCGTGTTCATCAACTGGCCACCGTCACCGCCCTGGATCTTGATGACGAAGTCTTCGCCGTATTCGAACAGGCACAAGGCACCGCCGTTGTCGGGGATTGGGGTGGTGTCCAGCAGAACGAAACGTTTCATGGAAATCTCATTGGGAAGGGCATTCTTGCGCGGTTGGGAGTAGCCTTAGGGCATTCCGGTCAGGCCATGGAGCCATCGATGAAGTGCAGCATTCTAACGGTCATTGTGTTGAGCGCGCTCGCATTGGGTACCGCGCAGGCTCAGGAGTTACAAACCGTACCGGTCGCGCCCGCGCCAACCCCAGGCGCGCCGGGCACGCCAACGCCCACGTTGTACCCGCAAGTCACGCCGCCCGTTGCGCCCAAGACCCATAATGGCTCGCCCCCGCTGGCGCCCATCGTGCTGCCGGCGCCGCCCAAGGACCAGACGGTCCCTGGCCTGCAGCAGAACGACAGCAAGCCGAAAACGCCGGGCGGTTAGACCAGACCGAGGGCCTTGAACACAAAGGCATATTCGAGGGCGACGTCACGTAGCCCCTGATAGCGCCCGCTCATGCCGCCATGGCCGGCACCCAGCTCGGTCTTGAGCAGCAGCAGGTTGTCGTCCGTCTTGGTATCCCGCAGCCTGGCCACCCACTTGGCGGCTTCCCAGTACTGCACGCGGCTGTCGTTATAGCCGGCGATCACCAGCGTGGCCGGGTAAGCCTGGGCGCGAACGTTCTCGTAGGGCGCGTAGGCCTTGATGCGCGCGTACACCTCGGGGTCCTCGGGGTTGCCCCACTCGTCGTACTCGGTGATGGTCAGCGGCAGTTCCGGGTCGAGCATGGTATTGAGCACATCGACAAACGGCACTTCGGCAATCGCCGCCTGGAACAAATCCGGGCGTTGGTTGAGCACCGCGCCGATCAACAGGCCGCCGGCACTACCGCCGCTGATCGCCAGTTGCTGGGAGGTGGTCAGGCCCTCGGCGATCAAATGTTCGGCGCAGGCGATAAAGTCGCTGAAGGTGTTCTGCTTGTGTTCCTGCTTGCCGCTGCGATACCAGGCTTCACCCAGTTCACCGCCGCCGCGCACGTGGGCGATGGCAAACGCCACGCCACGGTCAAGCAAGCTCAGGCGCGCATGGGAGAACCACGGGTCCAGGCTTGAGCCGTAGGCACCGTAGCCATACAGGTACAGCGGCGTCGGCTTGCCGAGCTGGTCACGCTTGACCACCAGGCTGATGGGTACCTGAGTACCGTCGGCGGAAGTGGCCCACAGGCGCTGGCTGACGTAATCGTCGGCGTTGAAGACGCCCAGCACCGGAGTTTCCTTGAGCACAACCTGCGCGCCTGTCGCCAGCTCGAGCTGGCGCACTTGGGCCGGGCGATTCAAGGCCTCATAGCGCAGGCGGATCTTGTCGCTGGGAAACTCCAGGCTGTTCTGTACGTAGAGGCTGTAGGCGGCGTCAGGCAATTGCACCCGATAGGCCGGCACATCCTCAGGGTGCACTTCGATAACCGGCAGGCCACCGATGCGCAAGCTCAAGGTCATGGCGTTGGCGTTCAGGCTCACGCCGTCGAGCATGACTTCGTCGCTGTGGGGGATCAGGTTCTGCCAGTCGGCTTCGGTGGGCGGCGTGCCGGTGTCGGCGGCCACGTACAGCGCATGGTTGATGCCGTCGCGGTTGCTGCGGATAAACCAGGTCCACTGGCCATTGCGCTTGCCGTGGTCGACATCGTATTCGTGGTCTTCGACCCGTGGCGCCAGGCAGGTGAAGGCCAGGTGCGGTTGCTCGGCGTCCAGCACCCAGACTTCGCTGGTGGTCTTGCTGCCCAGGGCCAGCAACAGTTGGCGTTCGGAGCTTGAGCGGTAGCAATGCAGGAAGAAACGGCCGTCAGGTTCGTGGAACACTTCCTGCGCTGCGGTGCCGTCCAGGCGATAGCGATACAGTTTGTGCGGGCGATGGGTGTCGTCCAGTTCGCCGAAAAACAGGGTCAGGCTGTCATTGGCCCAGGTCATGCTGCCGTCGCAATTGTCGAACGCCAGTTCGCTGACCTTGTCGGTCGCCAATTCCTTCACGAACAGGGTGTAAATCTCTTCGCCGCTGGTATCGAGGCTATAGGCCAGGCGTTGGTGATCGGGGCTGATGCTGAATGCGCCCAGGGAGAAAAAGCCGCCATTGGCCAGCGCGTTCGGGTCCAGCAACAGCTCTTCGCTGCTGGTGTCCACCTGGTTGCTGTCATCGGCCGGGCGGCGGCAGCGGTAGTGGCGGGCGTATTCGTCGCCGGCGGTGGTGCGGGTGTAATACAGATACGGGCCCCAAGGGGAGGGCAGGGACAGGTCGGTTTCGAGGATGCGGCCCTTGATCTCTTCGAAGAGGGTCTCGCGCAACGCCTGCTGGTCGGCGAGTTGGGCTTCCTGCCAGGCGTTTTCGGCCTTGAGGTAGTCGAGTACCTCAGGGTTGTCGCGTTCTTGCAGCCAGGCGTACGGGTCTGGGCCTGGGGCCTTGCGGGCAATCGGTGCGGTGGAAATAGGCATGGATAATTCCCTATCTGGCAGACGGTGGCAGGCATTGCAGCCGCGACACGTAAAAGCCGTTATCATAGCCGCCTGTTTGCCAACCTTGCCATGGACACCATGACCGAGAACGACTATCTGACCGCTTGGGGCCTTTACGCCTTCGCCGCTTTGGGCTGCCTGTTGGTGTGGTGGCGCATGACCCGCTGGACTTGGCGCTGGCTGCGCGAGCCCCTGCAATTGCTGATGGCAGTGTTGCTGCTCAGCCCGACTATCGTCGACCCGGTCAAGACCCAGTTTGCGCCGGCCGTGGCCATTACCGCCCTGGACCTGGTGCTCAAGGTCGGCAACAACGCCTGGCGCGCCATTTCCGACCTGTTCATGTACACGATGATCGTGTTTGCCCTGTACATCGTGTTTGTGCTGATCCGCTGGCCCATCGAGCGCGCTGCCAACGCTCGCCGTGAGCGCAAGGCGGCTGCCGATGCCGCCCTGGCCGCCGAGCCGGAAGACGACGAACCGTTCCGTCGCCCGGCGCCTGCCGGTGGTATGCGGGTCGAACCGCGCCTTTAACGTTGTTTGCCCTGCATCGGGAGCCCTGGCATGTGTGAATTATTGGGCATGAGTGCCAACGTCCCGACCGATATCGTGTTCAGCTTTACCGGGCTAATGCAGCGCGGTGGGCGCACTGGCCCGCACCGCGACGGTTGGGGCATTGCCTTCTATGAGGGCCGTGGCCTGCGCTTGTTCCAGGACCCGGCCGCCAGCAGCGAGTCGGAAGTCGCGTTGCTGGTGCAGCGTTACCCCATCAAGAGCGAAGTGGTGATCGGCCATATTCGCCAGGCCAACGTGGGCAAGGTCAGCCTGGCCAATACCCATCCGTTCGTGCGCGAGCTGTGGGGGCGTAACTGGTGTTTTGCCCACAACGGCCAATTGGCGGACTTCACCCCCCGCGCCACCTTCTACCGGCCGGTGGGCGATACCGACAGCGAGGCGGCGTTCTGCGACTTGCTCAACCGCGTGCGCGAAGCCTTCCCCGAGCCGGTGGACATCGAACAGGTGCTACCCGACCTGATCGCCGCCTGCGCCGAATACCGCAGCAAAGGCGTGTTCAACTGCCTGCTCAGCGACGGCGACTGGCTGTTCTGCTATTGCTCGACCAAGCTGGCACAGATCACCCGGCGGGCGCCTTTTGGCCCGGCGCGGTTGAAAGATGTCGACGTGATCGTCGATTTTCAGGCCGAAACCACCCCCAATGATGTGGTAACGGTGATCGCCCCCGAGCCGTTGACCGACAACGAAAACTGGACCCGCTACGAACCGGGCCAATGGAGCCTGTGGCGACGCGGTGAATGTGTCAGCCAGGGCGTTACCGAGTAAGGAATCGAGCATGTTGCTTAGCTATCTGCGGTTGGTGCTGTTTGCCGTTGGCTTGTTGGTTGGCGTGCAGGTGCCGGGGTTTATCAATGACTACGCCAAGCGCGTCGAAGCCCACTTGATCGAGGCCCAGACCGGCTTGCGCGGTTTCGAGTCCACGGCGCAGCAGTTCTTCAACGGTGATATGCAAGCCTTGGTGGCGCATTACCGTGCCAGCGATGACCCGGTGTTCCAGAGTGACGCCAGCAGCCTGGGCGCTATGCTCGATCGCCAACTCGAGTTGGACAAGCAATACCAGGCCATGCAAGGCCCGTGGTACATCCGTGCCCTGCAAGTGGCGGTGGCTGCCGACCCGGATATCCGTCTGGAGACCTGGAATGGCTACAGCTACCAGATTCTGCTGACGCCCGAAGCCATGGGCTGGGGCCTGGGCGGGGCGATGCTGTTGTCATTCGGCATTGAATGCCTGTATCGCTTGATCGATTGGGTGGTATTGGGCGGTCGGCGCCTGCGCCAGAGCCGGCCCATCGAAGAGCGGGACCTCAAGGGCCTCTAACGACCCACTGATCGTTCCCACGCTCCGCGTGGGAATGCTTTTTCTGACGCTCCGCGTCGCGCGTGAGGGCGCAGAGCGCCCTGTGCTGCATTCCCACGCAGAGCGTGGGAACGATCAGTCGGGTTTATTCAGTTGCATGCGTTCTGCACCGACCTCCTCGGCATAGCGCGCCACCACCTTCTGGCACAACCCCACAATCTCCTCCACCAACTCCACCCCTACGCGCCACGACACCACCACCTGCAAGTTCGGCAGGCGCTGGGCCATGGGCAGCATCACCAATTCCCCTCGCTCCAGCTCTTCGCTGACCAGCACCGGCGGCAGTGCGCCAATACCGAAGCCATCGCGCAGCAATCGGGTAATCGCCGACACCGAATTCACGCAGTTCATGCGCGGTGCGGCCACGCCATTGGCCTGCATCAAACTCAACACGTCCTGATGCGGGTGAGAGTTTTTCGAGTAAGTGATGATGCGTTCCTGGGCTAGTTCGGCGAGGGAGGCGTAGTCGCGGTTGTAGATCGACTGGCTGGCCACGATCCAGGCCATGGGGTGGCTGGCCAACTCCAGGCTGCGCACGGTTTCCAGGCGCAGCAGGTCGGTTTGCAGGATCAGGTCGAGGAACCCTTTTTGTAGCTGATCGCTGAGGTTCAGCGCCGTATCGGCGATTAGCTCGATCTCCACCAGCGGGTATAGCTTCATCAGTTCAGCCACCAGCGGGCTGAGCCAGGTGTGGATCACCGTGTCCATTGCGCCGATCCGAATGCGCCCGACCTTGCTGCTGGTGGTCTCCAGGGACTGCTTCAAGCCCTGCATGGTCACCATCATCTGCTCGGCATAGTCGAGCACTTTCAAGCCTTCCGGGGTCAGGCTCACGCCACGCGAATCACGCAGGAACAGCTTCACCCCCAACTCGCTTTCGAGCACGGCGATGCGGCTGGAGATCGAGGCTTGGGTGGTGAACAGCTTCTCGGCCGTCAACCGAAAGCTCTTGAGCTTGGCCACCCAGACGAAGGTTTCGAGGAACTTCAAATTCATGGGATCAACTTTTTCTTATGCATGGATCGGTTTTTATTAGTTGGACGTCGCACCGGGCAAGCGCCAAAAATCGAGTTATTCCACGATAAGCGTCGTCGGGGTGTCAGGACAAGTTGCGAGTTCTGCGTAAAAAATCCCACACTACAAGAAAACAAAGCCTACAGGAGCGACCACCGTGAGCCGCCTGCTATTGAACTGCGACATCGGCGAAAGCTTTGGCAACTGGACCATGGGTCTGGACGCCGAGGTCATGCCGTTCATTGATTGCGCCAACGTGGCTTGCGGTTTCCATGCCGGCGACCCGAGCATCATGCGCAAGACCGTCAGCCTGGCGTTCAAGCACGGCGTGCAAGTGGGCGCTCACCCGGCCTACCAGGACCTGCAAGGCTTCGGCCGGCGCTCCATGAACTACACGCCGCAGGAAATCCAGGACCTGTTGCACTATCAAATCGGCGCGCTGGACGGCATCTGCCGGGCCCAGGGCGGTCGCGTCAGCTATGTGAAACCCCACGGCGCGATGTACAACGACATGATGGCTAACCCGGCGCAATTGCGTGCGGTGATCCAGGCCGTGGCCGCTTACGGCGACCTGCCGCTGATGCTGCTGGCCACCCGCGATAACCGCGCAGCCCAAGCCTTGGGCGACGAATACGGGGTGACCCTGTGGTTCGAAGCCTTCGCCGACCGTGCTTATGACAGTAAGGGGCATCTGGTGTCTCGCCAGCTACCCGGCGCGGTGCATCACGACGCCGACACCATCGTGCAGCAGGCCCTGACCCTTTCCCGTGGCGAATCGCTGATCGCCAGCGACGGCAGCCCGTTGGTGCTACAGGCCAATACCCTGTGTGTGCATGGCGACAACGCCAGTTCGGTCGCCGCCGTGCAGCGTATCCGTGAAGCGTTGAAAACAGCATGAACCCACGGATTGAAGTGGTGGCGATCGACTGCCTGATGGTGCGCCTGTTTGACGTGATCGCCGAAGCCAACATGCCCTGGATGCTGACGGCTACCGAGCGCCTGCGCAACGGTTTTGGCCCGGCATTGGTGGACCTGGTGCCGTCCTACACCACCTTGATGGTGCATTACGATCTCACGGCGCTGACCCCGGCCCAGGCCCGGGCGCTGATCGACCAGGCCCTCACCGATCTGCAACCCCAGGCCCAGGGCAGCGGCCAGTGCCATGTGCTGCCAGTGTGGTACGACCTGAGTGTCGGCCCGGAACTGACCTTGCTGTCCCAGCGCAGCGGGCTGGCCGTGGAGGAGGTGATCCGCCGCCACAGCGCCCACGAATATCAGGTGTTTGCCCTCGGCTTTGCCCCAGGGTTTGCCTTTATGGGGCTGGTGGACGAAGTGCTCGCCACCCCGCGCCTCAACACGCCGCGCAAACGCGTGGCCGCCGGCAGTGTCGGCATCGCCGAACGACAAACCGCCGCGTACCCGGTGGTGTCCCCGGGCGGCTGGAACCTGATCGGCCGCACCCCGGCCAAGCTGTTCGACCGTGAACGCGACGGCTACAGCCTGATGCAGCCCGGCGACACGGTGCGTTTCGAAGCGGTCAGCCACGCGCAATTCGTCAACCTGGGTGGCGACGATACGCCCTTGGAGGCGCAGGCATGAGCCGCTTGATCATCGAGGCCAGCACGCCGCTGTGCCTGTTGCAGGACGCCGGGCGATTTGGCGTGCGCCATCTGGGCGTGACCCAGGGCGGCGCGCTGGATTGGGTGTCAATGTCCTGGGCCAACTGGCTGTTGGACAATGCCCTGGATGCCCCGGTGGTGGAAATCACCCTCGGCGGCCTTACCGTGCAGGCCGAGGACTATTGCCTGCTGGCCCTGGCGGGTGCTGATCTGGGCGCCTATGTCGATGAGCGTGCGATAAGCCCGGGTCGCAGTTTTATTCTGCAAAAGGGCCAACGCCTGCGCTTCACCCAACCGTTCAACGGGGCACGCGCTTATCTGGCCGCGCCCGGTGGCTTTGATGCGCAGGCTGTACTGGGCAGTTGTGCCACGGTCGTGCGCGAAGCGTTGGGTGGGGTGGACGGTTTCGGCAAGGCATTAGCCGAGGGCGGGCGGTTGGCTTACTCCGGTACGGGCGGTGCAATGAAGGTGCTGGCCAATCCGGATGTGCAATCCGGTGCATCGCTGGACGTGATCATCGGCGCGCAGATAGGCCAATTCAGCGGGCAAAGTCTGTTTGATGCCTTCAACGCCGAATGGTCCCTGGACAGTCGTGCCGACCGCATGGGCATGCGTTTGCTCGGTACGCCATTGCAATACCAGGGGCCGTCGTTGATTTCCGAAGGGATTCCATTGGGCGCGATCCAGGTGCCACCGGATGGGCAGCCGATTGTGTTGCTCAATGACCGGCAGACGATCGGTGGTTATCCGCGGTTGGGCGCGTTGACGCCTTTATCCTTGGCGCGGCTGGCGCAGTGTTTGCCGGGAGAGAAGGTGCGGTTGGCACCGGTGGTGCAGGAGGCGGCGCATCGGCAGCACATCAAGTTTTTGCAGCGTTTTAGCCAACCCTTGTAGGAGCGAGCTTGCTCGCGAAAAACGTCAACGATAACGCGGGCATCCAGATGTACGCGGCGGTCTCAGGTTTTTCGCGAGCAAGCTCGCTCCTACAGTAAGGCGGTGGTGTTATTTGGAAAGAAAACGCATACCTTCTTCCAACCCGCGCAACGTCAGCGGGTACATCTGATCCTCCACCAGCTCCCGCACAATCCCCGTCGAGGCCGTATAGCCCCAGGTATCTTTCGGGTAGGGGTTAATCCATATCAGCTTCTTGTACTTGGCCATGAAGCGTTGCATCCACACATACCCCGGCTCCTCGTTCCAATGCTCGACGCTGCCACCGGCCTGAGTGATTTCATAGGGCGCCATGGCCGCATCGCCGATGAAGATCACTTTGTAGTCGGCGCCGTACTTGTGCAGCAGGTCCTGGGTGGACGTGCGCTCCGAAGTGCGACGCTGGTTGTTCTTCCACACCGACTCGTACACAAAGTTATGGAAGTAGAAGTACTCCAGGTGCTTGAACTCGGTCTTGCACGCCGAGAACAGCTCTTCGCAGATCTTCACGTGGGCGTCCATCGAGCCGCCGATGTCGAACAGCAGCAACAGCTTGATCGTATTGCGGCGTTCGGGGCGCATCTGGATATTCAGCAAGCCGGCATCGCGGGCGGTGTGGTCAATGGTGCCGTCGATGTCCAGCTCTTCGGCCGCGCCCTGGCGCGCAAACTTGCGCAGGCGGCGCAGGGCGATCTTGATGTTGCGCGTGCCCAGTTCCACCTGGTCGTCGAGGTTCTTGTACTCGCGCTGGTCCCAGACTTTCACGGCCTTGCCCTGGCGCTTGCCGGCGTCACCGACGCGAATGCCTTCGGGGTTGTAGCCGCCGGAACCAAACGGGCTGGTGCCGCCGGTGCCGATCCACTTGTTGCCACCGGCGTGGCGTTCTTTCTGTTCTTCCAGGCGTTTCTTGAATTCCTCGATCAGCTTGTCGAGGCCACCGAGGGACTGGATCTGCGCGCGTTCTTCATCGCTCAAGGAACGTTCGAACTCCTTGCGCAGCCATTCTTCGGGGATCAGTGCCTGCAGGTGGTCGTCGAGCTTTTCCAGGCCGTTGAAATAGGCGCCGAAGGCCCGGTCGAACTTGTCGAAATGCCGCTCGTCCTTGACCAGGATCGCCCGGGCCAAGTAGTAGAACTCGTCCATGTCGGCGAAGGTCACGCGCTGTTTGAGCGCGTTGATCAGGTCGAGCAGCTCGCGCACCGACACCGGCACCTTGGCGGCACGCATCTCATTGAACAGGTTGAGCAGCATCAGCGATTACCGCGACGGCTCATGAACGCCAGACGCTCCAGCAACTGCACGTCTTGCTCGTTCTTCACCAGGGCGCCGGCCAGGGGAGGGATGGCCTTGGTCGGGTCGCGCTCGCGCAGCACCGCTTCGCCAATATTGTCGGCCATCAACAGCTTGAGCCAGTCGACCAGCTCGGAGGTGGAAGGTTTTTTCTTCAGGCCCGGCACCTTGCGCACATCGAAGAACACGTCCAGCGCTTCGCTGACCAGGTCTTTCTTGATGTCCGGGTAGTGCACATCCACGATCTTTTGCAGGGTGGTGCGGTCGGGGAAGGCGATGTAGTGGAAGAAGCAGCGACGCAGGAACGCATCCGGCAGCTCTTTTTCGTTGTTGGAGGTAATGATGATGATCGGGCGCTTCTTGGCCTTGATGGTCTCGTCGATTTCGTAGACGTAGAACTCCATCTTGTCGAGTTCTTGCAGCAAGTCGTTGGGGAACTCGATGTCGGCCTTGTCGATTTCATCGATCAGCAGGATCACCCGCTCTTCGGACTCGAAGGCTTCCCACAGCTTGCCCTTCTTCAGGTAGTTGCGCACATCGTGCACCTTGTCCACGCCCAGTTGTGAGTCACGCAGGCGGCTGACCGCGTCGTACTCGTACAGGCCCTGGTGTGCCTTGGTGGTGGACTTGATGTGCCAGGTGATCAACCTGGCACCGAAGGATTCGGCCAGTTGTTCGGCGAGCATGGTCTTGCCGGTGCCCGGTTCGCCCTTGACCAGCAGCGGCCGCTCCAGGGTGATGGCGGCGTTGACGGCCAGTTTCAGGTCATCGGTAGCCACATAGGCCTGGGTGCCTTCGAACTTCATCGGTCATTCCTCGAATTCATCAATGGCCTGACTATACCGCGCAGCCCCGGCGACTGTGAACGCAGACGGGGCATTCAGTCTCTGAATGGCGGGTCACATCAGCCCTGGCCCATGCAGGAAGTGTGGGAGCTGGCTTGCCTGCGATAGCGGTGTATCAGTGACAGATCAGTTGACTGACCCAACGCGATCGCAGGCAAGCCAGCTCCCACAGGGTTAATCAGCGCTGGGTTTGGGTTGTTCATACCTGGCATTGAACGCCTGGATAAACCCATTGCGCAGAATCGCGATCACCGCAGAAAACGCACTGACATTTTGCTGATGCACGCTACCGCTCAGCTCTACACGGGTGGCGAACTGGTTTTTACGCTGGTTTTTCAGCACGGTTTCGCTGGCGCCCACCACGGCTTCCCAGATTGAGCGGAAGATATTCTTGTCCTTGTTTTCAACGTCTTGCTGCCAGTCAAACACCTCTACATCGCGCAGCAGCGGCTTGATATAGCCGGTGAGCCGGCCATTTTCAGCCTGGGCTTCGATCACCACATCGCCCGTGCCAGCCTTGAAGTCGAACTTGCCATAGGCGGAGGCGAAGTCATTCATGCGCTTGAGTTGCAGCTCGCGGGCGCGGAAGCGGAATTCGAATTCTTCGAAATCGCTCAGCGGGTCAAAGGTGGCGTTGGCTTCCAGGGGCGCCTGGCCTTGCAGCAGTGCCTTGCCTTCAAAGCGGGCGTCACGTTTGCCTTTGACATCCACCACATTGGTCAGGTTATAGAAGCTGGCGTTGACCCCGGTGGCGTTGATATTCACCTGGGGCTTGGAGCTGAAGTTATGGAAGGCGATCTCGCCGTCTTCGATGCGCACTTCATTAAGGGTAATCGGCAGCAGCTTGCGCAGTTGTTCCTGCCAGTCGGTGCCTTTACCGGTCTGGGACGCCTGCTTGTTGGCACCGCCATCGACGAAGTTGATCTGCGGGCGCACAAAATGCCCCTCGGCCACGACGGCATGGTCGTACCACAGCGAATGCCAGCTCACCGCGAACTCGATCAGCGGCGCCTTGACGAACGGTACCGGGACCTTGCCGTCCACCTTGACGATTTGCAGGCCGTTGATCCGGTAGGCGCCGCGCCACAGGGCCAGGTCCACATCGGCGATTTCGCCTCGGTAATCGCCCATGTTGGCGAGTTTCTCGTTCAGGTAGTTGCGCACCAGATAGGGCAGCGCGATGTTCAAGGCAATCAGGACCAGCATCAGAGCGGCGATTGTCCCTAACGGCCAACTGTAACGACGTTTCATGGGGCAGTTCTCCTTGCTTGTAGGAGATTGACTGTTCTGATGAGCGCAACGTTCCACCGTCTGGACGCCTCGCCACACGAGGCATACCCTTGGGGCCTTCTTCAAAGTCGCCAACAGGATCGCTCATGAGCCGTATCTTCGCAGACAACGCGCACTCCATCGGCAACACGCCTCTGGTCCAGATCAACCGCATCGCACCGCGTGGCGTGACGATTCTGGCCAAGATCGAAGGGCGCAACCCGAGTTATTCGGTCAAGTGTCGCATTGGCGCCAGCATGGTCTGGGATGCGGAAAGCAGCGGCAAGCTCAAGCCGGGCATGACCATTGTCGAGCCGACTTCGGGCAACACCGGTATCGGCCTGGCCTTTGTTGCCGCTGCCCGTGGCTACAAATTGCTGCTGACCATGCCGTCGTCCATGAGCCTTGAACGCCGTAAAGTGCTCAAGGCCCTCGGCGCCGAACTGGTACTGACCGAACCGGCCAAGGGCATGAAGGGCGCCATCGACAAGGCCGCCGAGATCGTCGCCAGCGACCCGGCCACCTACTTTATGCCGGCCCAGTTCGACAACCCGGCAAACCCTGCGATCCACGAGAAAACCACCGGCCCGGAAATCTGGAACGACACCGATGGCGCCGTGGACGTGCTGGTGGCCGGCGTGGGGACCGGCGGCACGATCACCGGGGTATCACGCTATATCAAGAACACCGCGGGCAAGCCGATTCTGTCGGTGGCCGTGGAGCCCATGGTTTCCCCGGTGATCACCCAGGCCTTGGCGGGTGAAGAGATTAAACCCAGCCCACACAAGATCCAGGGCGTCGGCGCCGGTTTCGTGCCGAAAAACCTCGACCTGTCGATAGTCGACCGCGTGGAGCTGGCGACCGACGAGGAGTCCAAGGCCATGGCCCGGCGCTTGATGCTGGAAGAAGGCATCTTGTGCGGCATCTCCTGTGGCGCCGCCATGGCCGTGGCCGTGCGCCTGGCCGAGAAGCCGGAAATGCAGGGCAAGACTATCGTGGTGATCTTGCCGGACTCCGGTGAGCGCTACCTGTCGAGCATGTTGTTCAGCGATTTATTTACCGAGCAGGAAAACCAGGCCTGAAATGACTGTAGGAGCGAGCTCGCTCGCGAAAAACCTGAGGGCGCCACGTTGAGCCAGTAAGCCCGCGTTATTATTGACGTTCTTCGCGAGCAAGCTCGCTCCTACAGGAGGGCAGGGGTGTTGATGCAGGTCAGTCTGTTTTCCTGGGCCTTCTGCATAATGGCTCAAGTGTTTATCATGGCCGGCTGTTACGTCTGGTTTCCCATTGACGGAAATTTGCTGGCCAGGCGCTTATTTCCAGGAGTTGCTGCATGACCTTTTCTTTGGCCGCCAAACTGTCGGTGTTGCTGCTGTTCATCGGCAGCACGCTGTATGTGCACCTGCGTGGCAAGGCCCGTTTGCCGATGTTGCGCCAGTTCGTCAACCATTCGGCGCTGTTCGCCCCGTATAACGCCCTGATGTACCTGTTTTCCGCAGTGCCGTCCAAGCCGTATCTGGACCGCAGCAAGTTCCCGGAACTGGATGTGCTCAAGGACAACTGGGAAGTGATCCGCGAAGAGGCCATGCACCTGTTCGACGAGGGCTACATCCGTGCCGCCGAAAAGAACAACGACGCCGGTTTCGGTTCGTTCTTCAAGAAGGGCTGGAAGCGTTTCTACCTCAAGTGGTACGACAAACCGTTGCCATCGGCCGAGGCGCTGTGCCCCAAGACCGTAGCGTTGGTGAGCAGCATCCCTAACGTCAAGGGCGCGATGTTTGCGCTGTTGCCGGGCGGCAGTCACCTCAACCCGCACCGCGATCCGTTTGCCGGGTCCCTGCGTTATCACCTGGGGCTTGCCACGCCGAACTCCGACGACTGCCGTATCTTCGTCGACGGCCAGGTCTACGCCTGGCGCGACGGTGAAGACGTGATGTTCGACGAAACCTACGTGCACTGGGTGAAAAACGAAACCGAACAAACCCGTGTGATCCTGTTCTGCGACATCGAGCGGCCATTGAGCAACCGCGTGATGACCCGCATCAACCGCTGGGTCAGCAAGCAACTGGGCCGCGCAACCGCACCGCAGAACCTCGATGACGAGCGCGTGGGCGGCATCAACCAGGCGTATGCCTGGAGCAAGACCTTCAGCGACAAGTTCAGCGGCCAGGTCAAACAGTGGAAGCGCAAGCATCCCAAGGCCTACCGCATTGCGCGGCCGGTGCTGGCGGTGGGGGGGTTGGTACTGCTGTGGAAGTGGTTGTTCGGCTAAACCGCACACCATAAAAAGGCGCTGTATCGAAAGATACAGCGCCTTTTTTATGCCTGGAATGTGATCAAAACTGTGGGAGCTGGCTTGCCTGCGATGGCGGAGTATCAGCTATAAAAAGGTTGACTGACCCACCGCTTTCGCAGGCAAGCCAGCTCCCACATTTGATCTGCATTGCTCTTAAGAGGCGATCAACTGGCGCAGCACGTAGTGCAGAATCCCACCTGCCTTGAAGTACTCCACTTCATTCAAGGTATCAATCCGGCACAGCACCTCAACCTTCTCGCTGCTGCCATCTTCCCGAGTGATCACCAGCGTCAGGTTCATCCGCGGCTCGATCTCGGCATCGGTCAGCCCGAGGATATCGATCTTCTCCTTGCCGGTGAGCTTGAGTGTCTTGCGGTTCTGATCCAGCTTGAACTGCAACGGCAACACGCCCATGCCTACCAGGTTGGAGCGGTGGATACGCTCGAAGCTCTCGGCGATCACCGCCTTGACCCCTAGCAGGTTAGTGCCCTTGGCCGCCCAATCGCGGCTGGAGCCGGTACCGTATTCCTGGCCGGCGATCACCACCAGCGGTGTGCCCGAGGCCTGGTACTTCATGGCGGCATCGTAGATCGCCATTTTCTCGCCAGTGGGGATATACAGCGTGTTACCGCCTTCTTCGCCGCCGAGCATTTCATTGCGGATACGGATATTGGCGAAGGTGCCGCGCATCATCCCTTCATGGTTGCCCCGGCGTGAGCCGTAGGAGTTGAAGTCACGCGGCTCCACGCCCTGTTCGCGCAGGTAGCGCCCGGCCGGGCTGTCGGCCTTGATATTGCCGGCAGGGGAGATGTGGTCAGTGGTCACCGAATCGCCCAACAAGGCCAGCACGTTGGCGCCCTTGACGTCCTCGATCACCGGCAGCGGGCCGTCAATGTCGTCGAAGAACGGCGGATGCTGGATGTAGGTGGAATCCTGTTGCCACACGTAGGTGGCTGCCTGCGGCACTTCAATGGCTTGCCACTGCTCGTCGCCGGCAAACACTTCGGCATATTCCTTGTGGAACATGCTGGTGCTGACTTGGGCCACCGCCTCGGCGATTTCCTGGCTGCTGGGCCAGATGTCCTTCAGGTACACCGGATTACCCTGTTGGTCATTTCCAAGCGGTTCGCTGCTGATGTCGATGCGCACGGTGCCGGCCAAGGCATAGGCGACGACCAGGGGCGGCGAGGCCAGCCAGTTGGTTTTCACCAGTGGGTGCACGCGGCCTTCGAAGTTGCGGTTACCCGACAGCACCGAGGCCACGGCGAGGTCGGCCTTCTGGATGGCTTTTTCGATAGGCTCGGGCAACGGCCCGGAGTTACCGATACAGGTGGTGCAGCCGTAGCCCACCAGGTCAAAACCGAGCTTGTCGAGGTACTGGGTGAGGCCCGCGGCCTTGTAATAGTCGGTGACCACCTTGGAGCCTGGGGCCAGCGAGGTCTTGACCCAAGGTTTGCGGGTCAGGCCCTTTTCCACGGCCTTTTTCGCCACCAACCCGGCCGCCATCATTACGCTGGGGTTGGAGGTGTTGGTGCAGGAGGTGATGGCGGCGATCACCACCGCGCCGTTTTTCAGGCGATAGGTGTTGCCTTCGTATTCATAATCGGCCTCGCCGACCAGATCGGCGTTGCCCACGGCCACGCCGCCACCGCCTTCACTTTCCAGGCGGCCTTCTTCCTTGCTGGTGGGCTTGAATTGCAGGTCGAGGAAGTCGCTGAACGCTTGGCCGACATTCGGCAGGGATACCCGGTCTTGGGGGCGCTTGGGCCCGGCGAGGCTGGCTTCGACGCTGCCCATGTCCAGGGCCAGGGTGTCGGTGAACACCGGCTCCTGGCCGGCGTTGCGCCACAGGCCCTGGGCCTTGGTATAGGCTTCCACCAGCTTGACCGTCTCAGCCGGGCGGCCGGACAGGCGCAGGTAGTCCAGGGTCACTTCATCCACCGGGAAAAAACCACAGGTCGCGCCGTATTCCGGGGCCATGTTGGCGATCGTGGCACGGTCGGCCAGGGGCAAATCGGCCAGCCCGTCGCCGTAGAACTCGACGAACTTGCCCACCACGCCTTTCTTGCGCAGCATTTGTGTAACGGTGAGCACCAGGTCGGTGGCGGTGATGCCTTCCTTGAGCTTGCCGGTGAGCTTGAAGCCGATGACTTCCGGGATCAGCATCGACACCGGCTGGCCGAGCATCGCCGCTTCGGCTTCGATCCCGCCCACGCCCCAGCCGAGTACGCCGAGGCCGTTGATCATGGTGGTGTGGGAGTCGGTGCCTACCAGGGTGTCGGGGAAGGCGTAGGGGCGGCCGTCTTCCTCTTTGGTCCACACGGTGCGGCCCAGGTATTCGAGGTTGACCTGGTGGCAGATACCGGTGCCCGGCGGTACCACGCTGAAGTTGTCGAAGGCGCTCTGGCCCCAACGCAGGAAGGCGTAGCGTTCGCCGTTGCGCTGCATCTCGATATCGACGTTCTGTTCAAAAGCGCTGTTGCTGCCGAACTTGTCGACCATCACCGAGTGGTCAATCACCAGGTCCACCGGTGACAGCGGGTTGATGCGCTGCGGGTCACCGCCGGCCTTGGCCACGGCAGCGCGCATGGCGGCCAGGTCGACCACCGCGGGTACGCCGGTAAAGTCCTGCATCAGCACGCGGGCGGGGCGATATTGGATCTCGCGGTCAGACTGGCGCTCTTTGAGCCATGCGGCGATGGCCTTGAGGTCGGTGCCGGTGACGGTCTTGGCGTCTTCCCAGCGCAGCAGGTTTTCCAGCAGCACCTTGAGGGACATCGGCAGCTTGTCCAGGTCACCCAGGCTCTTGGCGGCTTCGGGCAGGCTGAAGTAGTGGTAGGTTTTGCTGTCTATTTGCAGTGTCTTAAGGGTTCTCAGGCTATCAAGGGATGACATTACATGACTCCTTATGGTCCGCACGGCTACGGACCTGACGGGACGAACAGAGCTATCACGTTAGCGCTGTTTTCATTAGCAGGCTAATAACTGGACTCTATCGCTGAGTCCAAGGTTCCGAACTCGGCTATCATGCGCGCGTTTTCATGACAGGTATTGCGATAGCGCAACGCCGGTTGATTCACCAGGAGATTCAATGAACACCCTTTTTATGCACTGCCGCCCGGGTTTTGAAGGCGAAGTCTGTTCCGAGATCGCGGAGCACGCCGCGCGCCTGAACGTGTCCGGCTACGCCAAGGCCAAGACCGGCAGCGCCTGCGCCGAATTTGTCTGCACCGAAGAAGACGGCGCCCAGCGCTTGATGCACGGCCAGCGCTTCGCCGAGCTGATCTTCCCCAGGCAGTGGGCACGAGGGGTGTTTATCGACCTGCCGGAAACCGACCGCATCAGCGTGATCCTCGCCCACCTGCGCGAGTTCCCGACGTGCGGCAGCCTGTGGCTGGAAATGGTCGACACCAATGACGGCAAGGAACTGTCGAACTTCTGCAAGAAGTTCGAAGTGCACCTGCGCAAATCCCTGCTGGGCGCCGGCAAGCTGGTGGACGACCCGAGCAAGCCACGCCTGTTGCTGACCTTCAAGAGCGGCCGTGAAGTGTTCATGGGCCTGGCCGAGTCGAATAACTCGGCGATGTGGCCCATGGGCATCCCGCGCCTCAAGTTCCCGCGTGACGCGCCCAGCCGCTCGACCTTGAAGCTGGAAGAGGCCTGGCATCACTTTATCCCCCGTGACCAGTGGGACGAGCGCCTGCACGGTGACATGACCGGCGTCGACCTCGGCGCAGCACCGGGCGGCTGGACCTGGCAACTGGTCAACCGTGGCATGCTGGTGACCGCCATCGATAACGGCCCCATGGCCGAAAGCCTGATGGACACCGGCCTGGTGCAACACCTGATGGCCGACGGCTTCACCTTCGTGCCCAAGCAGCCGGTGGACTGGATGGTCTGCGATATTGTCGAGAAACCCGCGCGCAACGCGGCACTCTTGGAAACCTGGATTGGCGAAGGGCATTGCCGCGAGGCGGTGGTGAACCTGAAGTTGCCGATGAAACAGCGTTACGCCGAAGTGAAGCGCCTGCTGGAGCGCATCGAAGAGGGCTTCAAGGCGCGCGGCATTCGTGTGGAGGTCGGCTGCAAGCAGCTCTACCACGACCGCGAAGAGGTCACCTGCCACTTGCGTCGTCTGATAGACATAAAGAAATCTAAAGGCCGCTGATACTAAATGTGGGAGCTGGCTTGCCTGCGAAAGCGGTATAACAGTCGAAATTTATGTTGAATGTGCCCCCGTCATCGCGGGCAAGCCCGCTCCCACATTGTTGAGCGGTGCCAGTTTTAGGAGTGAAGTATGAGTCTTGAACTGCCGGTTGACGGCACCCTCGACGCCACCGGCCTCAACTGCCCGGAACCCGTGATGATGCTGCACCAGCACATCCGCGACCTGCCGGCGGGCGGCCTACTCAAGGTCATCGCGACCGACCCGTCGACTCGTCGCGATATCCCCAAGTTCTGCGTGTTTCTCGACCACGAACTGGTGGATCAGCAGGAAGCTGCTGGCACCTACCTGTACTGGATTCGCAAGAAAGCCGATTGACCCCGAACCCTTGTAGGAGCGAGCTTGCTCGCGAAAAACCTGAGAGCGCCGCGTTAAAGCAGGAACGCTGCGTTATCGTTAACGTTTTTCGCGAGCAAGCTCGCTCCTACAGGGCGCGAATGCGTCGGCGTGCACTGCGCGCCAGGCGCACCACCAACATCCCCGCCGCACAGCTCAAGCCCACGATCAGCCCTTGCCATAAACCGCTCGGGCCGCTGGGCTCACCGAGCCAGTTTGTCAGGCCCAGGGCGTAACCTACCGGCAGGCCTACGCCCCAGTAGGCGAACAAGGTCAGCACCATGGTTACCCGGGTGTCCTGATAGCCGCGCAATGCGCCGGCGGCGGTGACCTGGATCGAGTCAGAGAACTGGAACAGCGCCGAGAACACGATCAGCATCGACGCCAGGTGGATCACCACCGGGTCGGGAGTGTAGATCGCTGCAATCTGCTCGCGAAACAGCAGCATCAAGCTGCAGGAAAAGCAGGCATACGCCAGTGCGGTGCCCATGCCGACGCCAGCGGCGAAGCGTGCTTCCCGAGGTTCGCCGCGCCCCAGCGCCTGGCCGACCCGCACGGTCACGGCCATGCTCAGGGAGTAGGGGATCATGAACACCAGGGAGCTGACGTTCAGGGCGATCTGATGGCCGGACACCACGGTAGCGCCCAGGCTGCCAAGCAATAGGGCAATCACCGCGAAAATGCTCGACTCGGCGAAGATCGCCACACCAATCGGCAGGCCTATGCCCAATATGCGCTTGATCACCGTCCATTGCGGCCAGTCGAAACGCTTGAACAGTTCGCTGCTTTGATAGGCGGCACCCCAGCGCGTCCAGATGGCCAGGCCGATCATCATCACCCACATCGCAATCGCGGTAGCCCAGCCACAACCCACGCCACCCATGGCCGGTACGCCCAGGTGGCCGTAGATGAAGATGTAGTTCAGCGGAATATTCAGCGCCAGGCCGCACAGGCCCATGACCATGCTCGGCCGTGTGCGGCCCAGCCCGTCACTGAAACAGCGCAGCACGTAATACAACGCAATTGCCGGCATGCCCGCGGCGATGCCATGCAGGTAGCCCATGGACGGCTCGATCAGGTCAGGCTCGACCTTCATCGCCTGCAGGATCGGCTCGGCGCATAGCAACAGCAGCGCGCCGCAGAGGCCGACCACCACGGCCAACCACAACGATTGGCGCACCAGAGGCCCGATCTCGGTGAGTTTGCCCGCGCCATAACGCTCGGCAACTTTCGGCGTGGTGGCCAGCAGAGTACCGGTCATCAACAGGTACACCGGGATCCAGATCGAATTACCCAGGCCCACCGCCGCCAGGTCCTGCGGGCTCACGCGCCCGGCCATCACCGCATCGACAAAACTCATCGCGGTGGTTGCCAGTTGGCCAATCATGATCGGCAAGGCCAGCGTCAGCAGGCCACGCACTTCCCGGCTGATGCGGGCGGGGCGGGAGAGGGTAGCGGTGGCAGTGTTCACGTACAGGTGTCCAATAAAAAGGCAGTCGCAAGGACGGCGGATTCTACGCGTTGACGCAGCGGTCAGGAAAAAACCTGTGTTAGGGATTTGTAAGCAATGCTCCACACCAGCACTGATTCGAAGTGGGAGCTGGCTTGCCTGCGATGCAGGCACCTCGGTACATCAGGCAAACCGGGCCGATGCAATCGCAGGCAAGCCAGCTCCTACACAGGATCTTCTGTACACTGCCAATCCGCCAAAGGAGCCTGCCATGCTGATTGTTGCCGACGAAAATATCCCCCTGCTCGATGCATTCTTCGAAGGGTTTGGCGAGATTCGCCGCGTGCCCGGCCGTTCCATCGACCGCGCCACCGTCGAGCAGGCCGATGTACTGCTGGTGCGCTCGGTGACCAACGTCAACCGTGCCTTGCTTGAGGGCAGTAACGTGCGCTTTGTCGGCACCTGCACCATCGGCACCGACCACCTGGACCTCGACTACTTCAAGCAAGCGGGTATCCAGTGGTCCAGCGCGCCCGGCTGCAATGCGCGGGGGGTGGTGGACTACGTGCTTGGCAGCTTGCAGACCCTGGCTGAAATCGAAGGCGCCGACCTCAAGCAACGCACCTACGGCATCGTCGGTGCCGGCGAAGTCGGCGGGCGCTTGGTCAAGGTGCTCAAGGGCCTGGGCTGGAATGTGTTGGTGTGCGATCCGCCGCGCCAGATTACCGAGGACGGTGATTACGTCAGCCTGCAGCAGATCATCGAGCAATGTGATGTGATCAGCTTGCATACGCCGCTGATCAAGTCCGGTAACGGTTCTACCTGGCACCTGTTTGATCGCCAGCGCCTGGAACAGCTCAAGCCGGGCACCTGGCTGATCAACGCCAGCCGGGGCGCGGTGGTGGATAACGCCGCGCTGCGCGAGGTGTTGCTGGCGCGCGAAGACCTGCAAGCGGTGCTGGACGTGTGGGAAGGCGAGCCTGAAGTGGACGTCGACCTGGCTGACCTGTGCGTGCTGGCCACGCCCCATATCGCCGGCTACAGCCTCGATGGCAAGCAGCGTGGCACCGCGCAGATTTACCAGGCGCTGTGCGCGCACCTGGGCCAGGAACCGAGTATTGAGCTGAGTGATTTGCTACCGGCCCCCTGGCTAGCCGAGATGCACCTGAACGCTACGACTGACCCGGCCTGGGCGCTGGCGACCTTGTGCCGCAGTGTGTACGACCCACGCCGTGATGACGCGGATTTGCGTCGCAGCCTGGTGGGCACCGTGCAGGAGCAGCGCCAGGCCTTTGACCTGCTGCGCAAGCACTACCCGGAGCGTCGCGAGATCGATGGCTTGAAGGTGCGCATCAACGGGGAGTCGGCGGTGCTGTCACAGATTGTGACTGCTCTGGGTGCCGAACACCTATAACTGTAGGAGCTAGCTTGCTCGCGAAAAACGTCAACGATAACGCAGCGTTTCTGATTTAACGCGGCGCCCTCAGGTCTTTCGCGAGCAAGCTCGCTCCTACAGAGGGCATAAAAAACCCGGCCACCTGGGCCGGGTTTGAAAGAGCGTGGGCGCTTCAGCCTTGCTGGGCGGGCTTGACCAGTCGCTGTTCCAGTTCGCTGCAGGCTTGCTGGATCATTTCTTCGGTAATCTGCACTTCCCGGCCTTTGGCATCGATATACGAGCAAGGCAATTGCTGCGGCTGGCGGATCACTTCAATCTTGGCGTCGCTGCTATTTTGCAAGGTCATGGCCTGTCTCCTCATCAGGTTGTGTACCTACTTTAATTCCCCCGCATGAACGCGCTGTTACAACTCCTTACACGCTCATCGGTTCGAACACCCAGTCCACCAGAAACCGGTACATATTTCCAGATCAGGCTTAGACCGATAGCCTCTAGCGGCCTGCATCGGCGGGCATAATTAACCTGACTCATTGTTATTTACGCAAGTTCCCCCAATGTTGAGGTACAGACTCTCCATTGGTGATCCTCCCATGTTCTCAATCCGTCAACGCCGCGCGATTCGCCTGGCCAGCCGCTTTATCGCGCCCTACCGCTGGCAGGCGCTTGGTGCACTGTTGGCGCTGATCGTCACCGCTGGCATCACCTTGTCCATGGGGCAGGGCATACGCCTGTTGGTGGACCAGGGCTTCATGACCCAGTCGCCGCACCTGCTCAACCAGTCCATCGGCCTGTTCATGCTGCTGGTGCTGGGCCTGGCCGTGGGCACCTTCACGCGGTTTTACCTGGTGTCGTGGATTGGCGAGCGGGTGGTGGCCGATATTCGCCGGCAGGTGTTCAACCATCTGATCTACCTGCACCCAGGCTTCTACGAGAACAACCGCAGCTCGGAAATCCAGTCGCGGCTGACCACCGACACCACCTTGCTGCAATCGGTGATCGGCTCATCGCTGTCGCTGTTTCTGCGCAACGCCTTGATGGTGATCGGCGGCATCGTGCTGCTGTTTATCACTAACCCCAAACTCACCAGCATCGTGGTGGTGGCATTGCCGCTGGTGCTGGCGCCGATTTTGATCTTCGGGCGCAGGGTGCGCAGCCTGTCGCGGTTGAGCCAGGACCGTATCGCGGACGTTGGCAGCTATGTCGCCGAGACGTTGGGCCAGATCAAGACCGTGCAGGCCTATAACCATCAGGTGCAGGACGAACAACGCTTTGCCGTCACCGTCGAGGACGCCTTTGTCACTGCACGTAAACGCATCCTGCAGCGCTCCTGGCTGATCACCCTGGTGATCATGCTGGTGCTCGGCGCGGTGGGCGTGATGCTGTGGGTGGGCGGCATGGACGTGATCAGCGGGCGTATTTCCGGCGGTGAGCTGGCGGCGTTCGTGTTCTACAGCCTGATTGTCGGCAGCGCCGTCGGCACCCTGAGCGAAGTGCTTGGTGAGTTACAGCGTGCCGCCGGGGCAGCCGAGCGTATCGGTGAGCTGTTGCAGTCAGGCAACGAGATCCAGGCGCCGGCCACTGGCGGCGTACGTTTGCCGGAACGGGTCAGTGGCCGCATGGAACTGCAGGACCTACGCTTTTCCTATCCTTCGCGACCGGACAGCTACGCCATCGACGGCTTGAACCTGACCATCAACCCGGGCGAAACCCTGGCGTTGGTAGGGCCGTCCGGTGCGGGCAAGTCGACGATCTTCGATCTGCTGCTGCGCTTCTACGACCCCCAGCAGGGCCGCATCCTGCTCGAAGGCCAGCCGTTGACCGAGCTAGACCCCTTGGACCTGCGGCGTCATTTCGCCCTGGTGTCCCAGAGCCCGGCGTTGTTCTTCGGCAGCGTCGAGGACAACATCCGCTACGGCAACCCCTCTGCCACCACCGCCCAGGTGGAAGCCGCCGCGCGTATTGCCCACGCCCACGACTTCATCCTGCAAATGCCCGACGGCTACCAAACCCACCTCGGCGAAAGTGGCCAGGGCCTCTCCGGCGGCCAGCGCCAACGCCTGGCCATCGCTCGCGCCTTGCTGGTCGACGCGCCGATCCTGCTGCTGGACGAAGCCACCAGCGCCCTCGACGCCCAGAGTGAACACCTTATCCAGCAAGCGCTGCCGCAGCTCATGCAGGGGCGCACCACGCTGGTGATCGCGCATCGATTGGCCACGGTGAAGAATGCCGACCGCATTGCGGTGATGGACCAGGGCAAGCTGGTGGCGGTGGGCACGCATCAGCAGTTGATTGCGAGCAATCCGCTGTATGCGCGGTTGGCGGCGTTACAGTTCAGTGATGGAGATGAACAGGTGAATCAGCGCCCATAAAAAATGCCCGCCTCTCTCGATGCGGGCAATGGAACCCCTGTAGGAGCGAGCTTGCTCGCGAAGAACGTCAACGATAACGCGTGCTTCATGGATGAACGCGGCGCCCGTGAGTTTTTCGCGAGCAAGCTCGCTCCTACAAACCCTTATTGGTCGTCGAAGTACCGCTCATGCCAATCCACCAGCGGCTGCGGCGAATTGAGCTTCTGCCCGTAGATCACCGAATAAGACAGCACGTTCTGCACATACTGGCGGGTTTCGTCGAAGGGGATGCTTTCCACCCACACGTCGAAACTCAGGTGGTCTGCGCCGCGCAGCCATTGGCGCACGCGGCCGGGGCCGGCGTTGTAGGCAGCGGAGGCGAGCACGCGGTTGCCGTTGAACTGGCTGTGCACCTGGCTCAGGTACGCAGCACCAAGCTGGATGTTTTTATCCGGGTCCAGCACCTGGGCCGGGGAGGCCAGGGGGATACTGAACTTGCGCGCGGTTTCCTTGGCGGTGCCGGGCATCAGTTGCATCAGCCCGCTGGCGCCGACGCCGGAGCGAGCATCGTCCATGAACGCGCTTTCCTGGCGGGTGATGGCAAAGATCCAGCTGGAGTGCAGGCCGCGTACCTTGGCTTCGCGCACCAGGGTGTCGCGGTGGGCCATCGGGAAGCGGATGTCCAGGTCGTCCCAGTACTGCGCCTGGCTGATGGTGCGGATGGCCGGGAAGTACCACTTCATGTCGTAGGCCAATTTGGCCTGGGCGACCATCTCGTCACGGTTGAAATGACGGCTGACGTGGTACCACTCACGGCGACCGTCCACGATCTGGCCACGGGCGTAGAACTCCAGGGCACGCCGCACCCCAGGGGTATTGCGCACCTTGTTGACCAGCGCCTGGCTCATCACCAGCGGCTTGTTGTTCAACTGATAAGGGGATTTGGAGCGGTCAGCAGCGAGGAAACCGTAGAAATCCCGTTCCTTGGCCACATTTTTGTACAGCACCAAAGCCTGCGGGTTCTTCGGCTCGGCCAGCTCCAGGCTGCGCGCCTGCCAGTAGCGCCAGCGGTTGGTGGTAGCCAGGTCTTGTGGGAGTTTGCGGGTCAACTGGTAGGCGTCTTCCCAGCGCGCCAGGCGCAACAGCAGGCGCAGGCGCCACTCGGAAACCGTATTGTCGCGCAGCTCGGGGTCGTACTTGGTCATGACCTCCAGCGCGCGCGGGTCGAAGCGCTTGGCCAGGGTCAAGCCGATCTCGCGGGCAATCGACACTTTTTCGTCACGGGAGAAGTGCATGCTGCTGGCGTAACCGTCGAGCAGCGACATGGCTTTGTCCGGATCCTGGCGCGCCAGGCGACGCAGGCCCAGGCCGACGGCGTCAGACATGGCCTCGGTGGCCGGCTGGAAGCGTGACGGGTCGCTGAGCATGTCTGGCTTTTGCGCTACGTCCACCATCAAGCGGCCTTGGGCGCCGAGGGTAGGCAGGGTTTTCACCAGGCTGTTGGCCAGCGCGTAGTTACGCGCTTCGGCGGCGAGCTTGGCGCGGTCCCAGATCTTCTGCTCGGTGAGTTGGCCGGCAGCGGCCCATTGGCCAAACGTGGCGTCACAGGCGGCTGGCTGGGATTTGCCGGTCATCCACAGCTTTTCGGCAGTCTTGTAGCCTTCGGCTTTCAGGTTGTGGCTGAGCTGGTACTGGCCATGCAGGCAGTCCAGCTCGACGAAATTGAGCTTGGTGTCGTAGTACTTTTCAAAGGTCTGCCAATCGCCGCGTTCGGCCAGCCAGCGCAGCCAACGCAGTTTCATCCAGTTGGCCTGGGGAAGGTCGCCGTGTTTGGCGAGGAATTGTTCGATTTCCTCGTTGCTCGCGGTTTTCAGGCGCGCGGTCAGCTCGTCATAGGCCAGGTAGGGCGTGAGCGGGTAATCGGCCAGGGCCTGGCTGTATTGCATGTAGGGGCCGCTGTCGCCCTTGGCCAGGGCACGTTTGGCTTGATCGTAATACTGGCGTTGAGTGGTGAGGTCCACCGCCTGGGCGGATTGAACGGCAGTGGCGGAAAGAAGCAGACAAGATAAAAAGTTGAAAAGGCGACTGCGCATGAGACGTCCGTGCAGAGAAATCACGACTAGCACCGGCACTGCCGACACTGATTGCCCCTAGCTTAGCCTTTTGCCAGCGGCCCGCGAAAGCTTTGCCGGCTGGTTCGTTCAAGTTCGCCGGAAATGTCCTACAGAACGTGTCAATAGAGAAAATGCCGACCGCATCCCACCCTCACATCAGGTAGAATGCGCGCCCAGTTTTTGGAGAAGCGTATGACCCTGCTCAAATTCAGCGATGTGTCCCTTGCTTTCGGCGCCATGCCGTTGTTGGACAAGGTGTCCTGGCAGATCGCCCGTGGTGAGCGGGTGTGCATCATCGGCCGCAACGGCACCGGCAAGTCCAGCATGATGAAGCTGGTAAAAGGCGACCAGAAGCCCGATGACGGCTCTGTCTGGCGTGCCCCGGGCCTCAAGATCGGCGAATTGCCGCAAGAATTGCCGGTGGCCGACGGACGGACAGTGTTCGACGTGGTAGCCGAAGGCCTGGACGGCGTTGGCGAGTTGCTCGCGCAATACCATCACCTGGCACAGAACTGCGTCACCGAAGAAGACCTGGACAAACTGATGCACGTCCAGCAAGACCTCGAAGCCCGTGACGGCTGGCGCTTGCAGCAACTGGTGGACAGCACCCTGAGCCGCCTGCAACTGCCGGCCGACAAGACCCTTGCCGAACTGTCCGGCGGCTGGCGTCGCCGTGTGCTGCTGGCCCAGGCGTTGGTGTCCGAGCCGGACCTGCTGCTGCTCGACGAACCGACCAACCACCTGGACATCGGCGCCATCGCCTGGCTTGAAGAAGCCATCAAGGACTTTCAGGGCGCTGTGCTGTTTATCACGCACGACCGTGCATTCCTGCAGAGCCTGGCCACGCGCATCCTCGAGCTGGACCGTGGCGGCCTGATCGACTGGAACGGCGACTACGCCAGCTTCCTGGTGCACAAGGAAGCCGCCCTGGCGGCCGAAGAAACCGCCAACGCGCTGTTCGACAAGAAGCTGGCCCAGGAAGAAGTCTGGATCCGCCAGGGCATCAAGGCTCGTCGCACCCGTAACGAAGGCCGCGTGCGTGCCTTGAAAGCCTTGCGCGTCGAGCGCAGTGAGCGCCGCGAGCGCACCGGCAAGGCCAATATCCAGCTGGACACCGCCGACAAGTCGGGCAAGCAGGTAATGGTGCTGGAGAATGTCAGCTTCCATCACCCGGACGGCCCGTTCCTGATCAAGGACTTCTCCATGGTCCTGCAGCGGGGCGACCGTATCGGCCTGCTGGGCGCCAACGGCACCGGCAAGACCACCTTGCTCAAGCTGATGCTCAGCGGCCTGCAACCGACCAGCGGCAAGGTGGAAGAGGGCACTCGCATCGACGTGGCCTACTTTGACCAGCTGCGTCACCAGTTGGACCTGGAAAAGACCGTGATCGACAACGTCGCCGAAGGTCGCGACTTTATCGACATCGACGGCCAGAGCCGCCACGTACTCAGCTACCTGGGCGACTTCCTGTTCAGCCCGCAACGTGCGCGCACGCCGGTCAAGGCCCTGTCTGGTGGTGAGCGCGCGCGCCTGCTGCTGGCCAAGCTGTTCAGCAAGCCGGCCAACCTGCTGGTGCTCGACGAACCGACCAACGACCTCGACGTGGAAACCCTGGAACTGCTGGAAGAGGTCTTGCTGACCTTCAACGGCACCGTGCTGATGGTCAGCCACGACCGGGAATTTCTCGACAACGTGGTCACCAGCACCCTGGTTTTCGAAGGCGAAGGCAAGGTGCGCGAATACGTGGGCGGTTATCAGGACTGGCTGCGTCAGGGCGGTTCGCCGCGCTTGCTGGGCGTGACCGAGAGCAAGTCGGGCAAGGCCGACCTGAACACGGCGGGGGTGGCTCCGGTCGCTGCCGAGGCGCCTGCAGCGGCTGCTGACGCTGCGCCTGCCAAGAAGAAGCTCAGCTACAAGTTGCAGCGCGAGCTGGAAGCGTTGCCAGGTGATATCGACGCCAAGGAACAGCAGATTGCTGCGGTGGAAGCGGAAATGGCTGACGCCGGCTTCTACCTGCGCCCTGCGGCAGAAACCGCCAAGGTCATCGCCTCTCTGGAGACGCTGAACCAGGAGCTGGAAGCGTTGGTTGAGCGTTGGGCCGAGTTGGATGCCTGAGTAATCGCACCGCAATAAAAAAGCCCGGCACTCTTCTATGAGCGCCGGGCTTTTTCATATGAAATACAGTTAAAAATGTGGGAGCTGGCTTGCCTGCGATAGCAGTCTGTCAGTTGATACACCTGGCGACTGACACACAGCTATCGCAGGCAAGCCAACTCCCACATTAGACCTTCATCGGTCTTACGAACTCTTTACCAGTTTGACGGCCAGTACATCGCACGGCGCGCCGTGCAGTACATCATTGGCAGTAGAACCCAGCAACAACGCCAAACCGTGACGCCCATGGCTACCCACTACGATCAGGTCACAACCCTGTTCCTTGGCCAAGTGGTGGATTTCCTGGCGCGGTTGGCCGTATGTCAGGTGACAGTCTTCCTTTTTCAGGTGCGGGTATTTGAGAATCAGACGGTCAAGGCGCTCCTTGGCCTGGTCAAATTGTTGTTGCTGCAACTGGGAAAGGTCCATCGGCACGTCACCACCAAAGGCCATCGCCATGGGCTCGACGATGTGCACCAGCGACAGTTTGGCGCCATTGGCAATCGCGGATTCCTGTGCGCGCTTGATCACTGGATCGCACTCTTCAGTCAGGTCGACAGCGACCAGAATATGTTCGTAGGGCATGAGGCGTTCCTCCAGGGGGGCTGCAATAAGTTCAGTATGGCTGCTTTCAAGCGGATGGGGTTGCCGCAGATCAAATCCGCTCATCTAGAAATTCGGGAGTACACATATGACGGTCTGGATAGTGGTGTCAATCCTTGCGGTGGTTTTAAGCCCCCTGGTATGGCTGCGCCCTTCGCGCCAGCAGAGTGGGCGCATGGCCCTGCGCATGGAGGCACGCCGCATCGGGTTGGCCATGCAGTTGGCGCCCCAGCAGTGGCCGCACTGGCTCAAGCAGGAGCCGCCGAGCCCGTGCGCGCAATATTGCCGGCCACGACGCGGCAGCGCGCCCGCAACCTGGAGCTACTGGCAGCTGGAGCCGGGGCTATGGGTCAATCAGTGGCGTGAACCCTGTGTGGATGAGAAGTTGTTGCCGCATTTTGCAACGCTGCCGGCGAACGTCTACAAGGTCGAGGCCGACAAGCAGATGATCGCCCTTTATTGGGGCGAGAAGGGCGACGCAAGCGTACTCAAAGACATCGATACGCTGCTCAAGGCCCTGGCCTGACCCAAACCCTGTAGGAGCGAGCTTGCTCGCGAAAATCGCCAACGATAACGCGGATAATCAGGCTATACGCGGCGCTCTCCAGGTTTTCGCGAGCAAGCTCGCTCCTACACAAAAGCCGAGCAATAAAAAGCCCGACATCATCATCGGGCTGGAGGTGGCCAGGCAGGCCGGTAAATCTGTAGGTTGCCGCTAGCCTAGCCGTGTATTGCTTTCTGTACAGCCTTTTCCCACATCTTTTCTATTATTGATCCTGTGAATATTTGAATATTGACGGGTGGCCAGCCTATGGGCCGGGTTCTGAAATGACTGGAAAGTCGCGTTTTTCCTAGCCTTTGGAGCGATTGACAATTGCTCGGAATTGGATGAAGGTGGCGTACCCAAATCAAACGGGCGTATGAATTGAGCGTTTGCCTGTCAGACGACTCATACAAAACCCGACTATCGCACTGGCGGGTGTGCCTGGCGGATTGGCGTGAGCATTGATTCAACTGTCAATGTCAAACCAGAGACCAGCGTCCAGTGTGTACTGTTCAGCTTCCATATCGTGGAGATCAGTTGATGATTTACGAAGGTAAAGCCATCACGGTTAAGGCTCTTGAAAGTGGCATCGTCGAACTCAAATTCGACCTCAAGGGTGAGTCCGTCAACAAGTTCAACCGTCTAACCCTGAACGAACTGCGTCAGGCCGTAGACACCATCAAAGCAGATGCTTCGGTCAAGGGCGTGATCGTCTCCAGCGGCAAGGACGTGTTTATCGTCGGCGCTGACATCACCGAATTCGTCGACAACTTCAAGCTGCCCGATGCCGAGCTGGTGGCTGGCAACCTCGAAGCCAACAAGATCTTCAGCGATTTCGAAGACCTCAACGTGCCGACCGTTGCTGCCATCAATGGCATCGCGTTGGGTGGCGGCCTGGAAATGTGCCTGGCGGCAGACTTCCGCGTCATGTCCGCGACGGCCAAGATCGGCCTGCCGGAAGTCAAGCTGGGCATCTACCCAGGCTTTGGCGGTACCGTGCGCCTGCCGCGCCTGATCGGTGCCGACAACGCGATCGAATGGATCGCAGCCGGTAAGGAAAACAAGGCTGAAGACGCGCTGAAAGTCGGTGCCGTCGACGCTGTGGTGGCCCCGGACAAACTGGCCGAAGCCGCGCTGAACCTGATCAAGGGCGCCATCAGCGGCGAATTTGACTACAAGGCCAAGCGTCAGCCAAAGCTGGAAAAGCTCAAGCTCAACGCCATCGAACAGATGATGTCTTTCGAAACCGCCAAAGGTTTCGTGGCAGGCCAGGCCGGCCCGAACTACCCGGCGCCGGTTGAAGCGATCAAGACCATCCAGAAGGCCGCGAACTTCGGTCGCGACAAAGCCCTGGAAGTGGAAGCGGCAGGCTTCGTCAAACTGGCGAAAACCTCCGCGGCCCAGAGCCTGATCGGCCTGTTCCTGAACGATCAGGAACTGAAGAAAAAGGCCAAGGCCTACGACGAAATTGCCAAGGACGTGAAACAGGCTGCCGTACTCGGCGCCGGTATCATGGGTGGCGGTATCGCCTATCAGTCGGCGTCCAAAGGCACGCCGATCCTGATGAAAGACATCAACGAACACGGTATCGAGCAGGGTCTGGCCGAAGCCGCCAAGCTGCTGGTGGGCCGCGTTGATAAAGGTCGCATGACCGCTGCAAAAATGGCTGAAGTGCTTAACGGCATTCGTCCTACGCTGTCCTACGGTGATTTCGGCCATGTCGACCTGGTGGTCGAAGCGGTTGTCGAGAACCCGAAGGTCAAGCAAGCCGTACTGGCTGAAGTGGAAGCCCAGGTCAAAGATGACACCATCCTGGCCTCCAACACCTCGACCATTTCCATCTCGCTGCTGGCCAAGGCCCTCAAGCGTCCGGAAAACTTCGTCGGTATGCACTTCTTCAACCCAGTGCACATGATGCCGCTGGTAGAAGTGATCCGTGGCGAGAAGTCCAGCGAGCTGGCCGTGGCCACCACCGTTGCCTACGCCAAGAAAATGGGCAAGAACCCGATCGTGGTCAATGACTGCCCGGGCTTTTTGGTCAACCGCGTGCTGTTCCCGTACTTCGGCGGTTTCGCCAAGTTGGTCAGCGCCGGTGTGGATTTTGTGCGCATCGACAAGGTCATGGAAAAATTCGGCTGGCCAATGGGCCCGGCGTACCTGATGGACGTGGTCGGCATCGACACCGGCCACCACGGCCGCGACGTCATGGCTGAAGGCTTCCCGGACCGCATGAAAGACGACCGCCGTTCGGCGATCGACGCGCTGTACGAGGCCAAGCGCCTGGGCCAGAAGAATGGCAAGGGCTTCTACGCCTACGAGGCCGACAAGAAGGGCAAGCAGAAGAAAGTGGCCGATCCGTCGGTGCACGAAGTACTCGCTCCGGTCATCTACGAACAGCGAGAGGTGTCTGACGAGGACATCATCAACTGGATGATGATCGCCCTGTGCCTGGAAACCGTGCGTTGCCTGGAAGACGGCATCGTTGAAACCGCCGCCGAAGCCGATATGGGCCTGGTGTACGGTATTGGTTTCCCTCCATTCCGTGGTGGCGCGTTGCGTTACATCGATTCGATCGGTGTGGCCGAGTTCGTTGCCCTGGCTGACAAATACGCTGATTTGGGCCCGCTGTACCACCCGACCGCGAAGCTGCGTGAAATGGCCAAGAATGGCCAGAGCTTCTTCGGTTAAGCGCCCAATCGACTAGAGCGAGAATATTTATGAGCTTGAATCCAAGAGACGTCGTGATTGTCGACTTCGGTCGTACTCCGATGGGCCGCTCCAAGGGCGGCATGCACCGCAACACCCGCGCTGAAGACATGTCGGCGCACCTGATCAGCAAGCTGCTGGAACGTAACGTCAAGGTTGACCCGAACGAAGTCGAGGACGTGATCTGGGGCTGCGTCAACCAGACCCTGGAGCAGGGCTGGAACATCGCGCGCATGGCGTCGTTGATGACCCAGATCCCGCACACTGCGGCCGGCCAGACCGTCAGCCGCCTGTGCGGCTCCTCGATGAGCGCGCTGCACACCGCTGCGCAAGCGATCATGACCGGCAACGGTGATGTGTTCGTGGTCGGCGGCGTGGAGCACATGGGCCACGTCAGCATGATGCACGGCGTCGATCCTAACCCGCACATGTCCCTCTACGCGGCGAAAGCCTCGGGCATGATGGGCCTGACCGCGGAAATGCTCGGCAAAATGCACGGCATCACCCGTGAGGCCCAGGACGCCTTCGGCCTGCGCTCCCACCAGCTCGCCCACAAGGCGACTGTGGAAGGCAAGTTCAAGGATGAAATCATCCCGATGAACGGCTACGACGAGAATGGTTTCCTGAAACTGTTCGACTATGACGAAACCATTCGTCCGGACACTACCCTGGAAAGCCTGGCGGCCCTCAAGCCAGCCTTCAATCCAAAGGGCGGCACCGTGACAGCCGGTACTTCCTCGCAGATCACTGACGGTGCTTCGTGCATGATCGTGATGTCGGCGCAACGTGCCCAGGACCTGGGTATCCAGCCGCTGGCCGTGATTCGTTCGATGGCGGTGGCGGGTGTGGATCCGGCGATCATGGGCTATGGTCCAGTACCGGCCACACAAAAAGCCTTGAAGCGCGCAGGCCTTTCCATCTCCGATATCGACTTCTTCGAGCTCAACGAAGCTTTCGCCGCACAGGCCCTGCCAGTGCTGAAAGATTTGAAAGTACTCGACAAGATGAACGAGAAGGTTAACCTGCACGGCGGTGCGATTGCCCTGGGCCACCCATTCGGTTGCTCCGGTGCGCGTATCTCCGGCACTTTGCTTAACGTGATGAAGCAAAATGGCGGCAACCTTGGGGTTGCAACCATGTGCATTGGTCTCGGCCAAGGCATCTCTACCGTCTTCGAACGCGTCTAAACGCTCGGTTGACGGAAGCCGGGGCCCAGTGCCCCGGTTTTTGTTTTTTGGAACTTTTAAATATTTTTTTTCAACAAATTTTGCATGAGGGCCAGAGCATGAAAGTCGAACCAGGGCTCTACCAGCATTACAAGGGGCCGCAGTACCGTGTTTTCAGCGTGGCGCGCCACTCTGAAACCGAAGAAGAAGTGGTGTTTTACCAAGCGCTGTATGGCGAATACGGCTTTTGGGTGCGCCCTTTGAGCATGTTCCTGGAGACCGTTGAAGTTGACGGCGAGCAGGTCCCGCGCTTTGCTTTGGTCCAGGCCGAACCCAGTCTTTTTAAAGGGCAATAACCGCAGGTCGCGCAGAATGCTGCGCTTGACCTCACCTTGTTGCCACTATATATAGCGTTGCCGCGACAGGCGCCAACTGCCTTTCACTTCTCGAATTCAGGAATTTTCCGATCCATGGGCAAATCGCTGGTCATTGTGGAATCCCCGGCTAAGGCCAAGACCATCAACAAGTACTTGGGCAACGAGTACGTGGTGAAGTCGAGTATCGGCCATATCCGAGACCTGCCCACCAGCGGTTCGGCTAGCGCCAGCAAGGAGCCTGCCGCCAAGCGCGGCAAGGCCGCCGCGGGCGAAGGTCCGGTACTCACGCCTAAAGAAAAAGCGCGCAAGCAACTGGTTTCGCGCATGGGTGTGGACCCGGACCATGGCTGGAAGGCCAAGTATGAAATCCTTCCGGGCAAGGAAAAGGTCATCGAAGAGCTGCGCCGGCTCGCCAAAGATGCTGACACCATCTATCTCGCGACGGACTTGGACCGCGAAGGGGAAGCCATTGCCTGGCACCTGCGCGAAGCCATCGGCGGTGATGACAGCCGCTACAAGCGCGTGGTGTTCAACGAAATCACCAAGAAAGCCATTCAGGAAGCCTTCTCCAAGCCGGGCGAGCTGGACATCGACCGTGTCAACGCCCAGCAGGCCCGTCGCTTCCTCGACCGCGTCGTCGGCTACATGGTCTCGCCACTGCTGTGGGCGAAGATCGCCCGTGGCCTGTCCGCCGGCCGTGTGCAATCGGTGGCAGTCAAACTGGTGGTGGAGCGTGAGCGCGAGATCCGTGCGTTCAACCCCGAAGAGTATTGGGAAGTCCACGCTGACCTGGGCACTGCCAAGGGCGCCAACGTGCGCTTTGAAGTGGCCCGCGAGAAAGGCGAGGCTTTCAAGCCGCTGAACGAAGCCCAGGCCATGGCCGCGCTGGAGAAGCTCAAAGCCTCCAGCTACAGCATCGTCAAGCGTGAAGACAAACCGACCAGCAGTAAGCCGTCGGCGCCGTTCATCACCTCCACCCTGCAACAGGCCGCGAGCAACCGCCTGGGCTTCGGGGTGAAGAAGACCATGATGATGGCCCAGCGTCTGTATGAAGCCGGTTACATCACCTACATGCGTACCGACTCCACCAACCTGTCGCAAGACGCGGTGGCGATGGCGCGTACCTATATTGAAAGCGAATTCGGCAAGACCTATCTGCCGGAGAAGCCGAACGTCTACAGCAGCAAGGAAGGCGCACAAGAGGCTCACGAAGCGATTCGTCCTTCTGACGCCAACACCACGCCTGCCAAGCTGAGCGGCATGGAACGCGACGCTGAGCGCCTCTACGAGCTGATCTGGCGCCAGTTCCTCGCTTGCCAAATGCTGCCGGCGCAATACCTGTCTACTACCGTCAGCGTGGGCGCGGGCGACTTCGAGTTGCGTGCCAAGGGCCGTATCCTCAAGTTCGACGGCTATACCCGTGTGATGCCGCAGATCGCCAAGCCTGGCGATGATGACGTACTGCCGGACATGGCCCAGGGCGACACGTTGAAGCTGATCAAGCTCGACCCGTCCCAGCACTTCACCAAGCCGCCGGCGCGTTATTCCGAAGCCAGCCTGGTGAAAGAGATGGAAAAGCGCGGTATCGGTCGTCCGTCGACCTACGCGGCGATCATCTCCACCATCCAGGACCGTGGCTACGTTGCGCTGCACAACCGTCGTTTCTATTCGGAAAAGATGGGTGACATCGTCACCGAGCGTCTGTCGGAGAGCTTCTCCAACCTGATGGACTACGGCTTCACCGCCGGCATGGAAGAGAACCTCGATGACGTGGCCCAGGGCGAGCGCGATTGGAAAAACGTGCTCGATGAGTTCTATGGCGACTTCAAGAAAAAACTCGAAGTGGCCGAGAACCCTGAGAACGGGATGCGCGCCAACCAGCCGGTGATGACGGATATTGCGTGCACTACCTGCGGTCGCCCCATGCAGATTCGTACCGCCTCCACCGGCGTGTTCCTCGGTTGCTCGGGCTACAGCCTGCCGCCCAAAGAGCGCTGCAAGGCGACTGTCAACCTGGTGCCGGGCGATGAAATCGCGGCTGACGATGAGGGTGAATCTGAGTCGCTGGTGCTGCGTGGCAAGCACCGCTGCCCGATCTGTAGCACGGCGATGGACGCCTACCTGCTGGACGAGAAGCACAAGCTGCACATCTGCGGTAACAACCCTGATTGCAACGGCTACGAGATCGAAGAGGGCACCTACCGCATCAAGGGCTATGAAGGCCCGAGCCTGGAATGCGACAAGTGCGGCAGCGAGATGCAGCTCAAGACTGGCCGTTTCGGCAAGTTCTTCGGGTGTACCAACCCAACGTGCAAGAACACGCGCAAACTGCTGAAAAGCGGTGATGCGGCGCCGCCGAAGATGGACCCGGTGAAGATGCCTGAGCTCAAGTGCGAGAAGGTCAACGACACCTACATCCTGCGTGACGGCGCTTCGGGGCTGTTCCTGGCCGCGAGCCAGTTCCCGAAAAACCGCGAGACCCGTGCGCCATTGGTGATGGAGATCGTGCCGCACAAGGACGAGATCGATCCGAAGTACCACTTCCTGTGTGAAGCGCCGAAAAAGGACCCGGATGGTCGCCCAGCCGTGATCCGCTACAGCCGCAAGACCAAGGAGCAGTACGTGCAGACCGAAGTGGACGGCAAGCCTACTGGCTGGAAAGCGTTCTACGACGGCGGCAAGTGGAAGGTCGAGGACAAGCGCCAGGGCGCTTGATCCGCTAGTCTGTTAACGCCAAAAGCCGTCTGTATAGACGGCTTTTGCTTACTGTAGGATTGTGCTTGTTGTGGCGAGCAAGCTTGCTTGCGCTGGGGTGCGAAGCGCCCCCAATAGCGGGCGACTGCTATGCAGTCGAGCGGGAGCAAGCTCCCTCGCCACAGCAAGCTCGCTCTTACGCAGCCAGCATCACGCCTATTCGTTGTGGAGATTGCCGTCATGGCCAACGAACTCTATACCCGTACCAATCAGAAAATTTACTTCGCGGGTTTATCCCTGGAGGCCCTTGGCCGTGCCGAGGAAGGGAAAGAGATGAATGCCATCGCGCTGGTACAGGCGGGGGGCGGAGCGGCGGTGTTCCCCCTGTACGGTGCCTTGCTGGGGCTGGGGCATGAAATCGCCGGGTTCTACCGCTTGCCACAGGCGGGCGCACCGCGGGCGGAAATGATCATGAATCGTGAAGTGCTGGACGCCATGGCCATCCCCGAGTTGGCCGAGCTGGTGGAAATGGCCCAAAGCCCCGACAGTTGGGTGGCGCGGCTGCTCAAAGCCCATGCGGATATGTTCCAGCCGCCGCGTATTCCCCATGTGCCCAAAGGTGATGTCACCCAGCCGCTGATCGTCGCCGTGGCCTTGGAGCAGGATGAGCCCAAGCCTTTGAGCCGTGAGGAGTTGGAAGGCTGGCGCCAGGAGCTGAAAAAGATGGCGCTACGTTTTCGTGAAGGGCTCAACGAGTGCTGAAGGGGTTGCGTTAAGCAAATGAGGGAGCTGGCTGCGGAGCGACGCTGAACCTGTGGCGAGGGAGCTTGCTCCCGTGAGCACTTGACAGTCGACGCTTATCTACCTGACGCCCTGCGCTCCAAATGTGGGAGCTGGCTTGCCTGCGATGGCGGCCTGACAGGCGACCGGTACGTTGAATCAGACGGGGTACATATTCGTTATGTAGGTAGCGGCCGGCCATCAAGAACGGCTCCCTTCGCATCGTGGTTACCGGTGGCTGCTACAGCCTACGTTGTATAGATACTTATGCTGCGATAGCGTTGGGTCAGTTTGCTGGTTATTCGCTGATACTCCGCCATCGCAGGCAAGCCAGCTCCCACATTGATTAGCGTGTTGCCCAGGGCACCATTCATCACGCCGTAAACAAACCTGTCCATATCCCCTGCGAGGCTGGGTGGATGACTGATATAATCCCAGGCCTTTCGTGGAGAACAGACTTTTATGCCAACGTCCTTTCTGGAAATTGTTGAACTGCCTGACGGCCGAATCGAACTGCGCCGGGCGGAGGACGAGGGTTCTCTGGTTATTCTGGATTTCTCCGAAGACGCCAAGGTTTTCCTGCAAGGCCAGCACGTCGAAGTGGCTAAAGCCATGTTGAGCGTGGGCGTGCAGATGGCAGGTCGCCTTGCCGAAGGCGAGCCGGAGAAAGAAGACGGGCCGCGCGTTCTTCACTGAGTCTTATGTGACGGATGCTTCTGTAAGGCGCCCATCCTCAGGGCTTATTACCCCAATCGAATATTCAAACTCTGTGCATCACCCGTGCGCGCAGCACTGATCAGTTGCTGCTTGGCGCTGGCATTCAGCGGGTTCAACCAGCTCACCACCGTATGGCTGCGGCCCAGGCGCAAGGCTTCGCAGGTTAGCTGCTGGGCACTTTGCGCGCCGCGTGGTTGCAGTAACAGGATACGCTCGCGGTTGAGCCCGGCGTCCCGCAGCCAGGCCTGGGTAAGGCTGGCGGGCGGGGCGATCAGTGTCAGCCAGCGGGCGTCCTGATCTTCGCTTAATTCGCGCAGGATAGGTGCCAGCAGGTTCAGGCAGCTCTCAGCCGCACCGCGCAACGACAATTCACTGAACGCCTCAGGTTCGCCGCCCCAGGGGGCTTCGACCGTTTCCTTGAGGATTGGCGCAAGGGGTTGGGCCATGAAGGCCTCGAACAGCGACAGTTGTGTGTGTTGTGGGGTGTGCACGAGCTGCATGATGCCTCCTTTAGCGGCGAATGACGCCGACACTCAAGCCTTCGATCACCAGGTCCTGGTCTTTCAGGTTGACTTCGATCGGGGCAAACTCAGGGTTTTCGGCCAGGAGCCAGACCTTGCTGCCTTCGCGCTTGAAGCGTTTGACCGTGACCTCGTCGCCGATACGGGCAACGACGATCTGGCCATTGCGGGCTTCGCGGGTTGTATGGACGGCCAGCAGGTCGCCGTCAAAGATGCCCACGTCCTTCATGCTCATGCCGTGCACACGCAACAGGTAGTCGGCGCGAGGGTGGAAGAAGGTCGGGTTGATGTTGCAGGACTCCTCGACGTGCTGCTGCGCCAGGATCGGCGCACCTGCGGCGACGCGACCGATGATCGGCAATGTCGACTCGTCGGCCTTGGCTTCGAAGCCAGGGATACGAATACCCCTCGAAGCACCCGGGGTCATCTCGATCGCACCTTTGCGAGCGAGGGCCTTGAGGTGTTCCTCGGCGGCGTTCGGGGACTTGAACCCCAGCTCCAGGGCAATCTCCGCTCGGGTAGGCGGGTAACCATTGTCATCAAGGCAGCGCTTGATAAAAGCCAGAATCTCAGCTTGGCGTGGCGTCAGTTTTAGCATGTTGATCGCTCTGTCTTTTTATACAGTGACTGGGATTATATACAGTGAACTGCGCTTGGCAATCATCCTTTTTGGTGGCTCCGCTGGACGGTCATCCGTCAGCCGTCCTACAGAGCAGAAGCGGCGCTGCCTACAGAGCTGCAAGGATGTGATTAAATAGCGATGAATCAGATGACTGACCAGCCGCAAAGCGGACCCGCAGGCTTGACAAGACACACTCTGAAACGTATGTTTCAAACAAGTGTTTGTCAGGCGGAGTAGCCATGGCCCAGTCGGAAACCGTTGAACGCATTCTCGATGCTGCCGAGCAATTGTTCGCGGAAAAAGGATTTGCTGAAACTTCATTGCGGCTGATCACCAGCAAGGCTGGGGTCAACCTGGCCGCCGTGAATTACCACTTCGGCTCGAAAAAGGCCCTGATCCAGGCAGTCTTCTCACGCTTTCTGGGCCCGTTCTGCGCAAGCCTCGACCGTGAGCTGGAACGCCGCCAGGCCAAGGCCGATCACAAGCCCAGCCTGGAAGAACTGCTGGAAATCCTTGTTGAGCAAGCGTTGGTCGTGCAGCCACGCAGCGGCAACGACCTGTCGATCTTCATGCGCCTGCTGGGCCTGGCGTTCAGCCAGAGCCAGGGCCACCTGCGTCGTTACCTGGAAGACATGTACGGCAAGGTATTCCGCCGCTATATGTTGCTGGTCAACGAAGCCGCCCCGCGTATTCCACCTATCGAACTGTTCTGGCGCGTGCATTTCATGCTCGGTGCCGCAGCTTTCAGCATGTCGGGTATCAAGGCGTTGCGGGCAATTGCCGAGACCGATTTCGGTGTGAATACTTCCATCGAGCAAGTCATGCGCCTGATGGTGCCCTTCCTCGCCGCTGGCATGCGCGCCGAAACCGGGGTCACCGACCCGGCCATGGCTGCCGCCCAGTTGCGCCCACGCAGCAAAACCGTCCCGGTCGCCGCCAAGGTTTGATCGCCGCGGGTGGGCGCGGCCGCTTGCATCCGCTAAGCTAGCCGTCATGCCGATTTCAGCTATTTATTCGCAACCCGTCGTCCTTGCCGTGCCTGGCAGGGACGACGGGTTGTGTGCGTTATATAAGGAAGGTTTATGACTGCTGCCCTGCAAGGTTCTTTGATGGTCGACGTCGCCGGTACCTGGCTCACGGCCGAGGATCGCCATCTGTTGCGCCAACCGGAAGTGGGCGGCCTGATCATTTTTGCGCGCAATATCGAGCACCCGCGCCAGGTTCGCGAGTTGAGCGCCGCGATTCGTGCAGTGCGCCCGGACCTGCTGCTGGCCGTGGACCAGGAAGGCGGCCGCGTACAGCGTCTGCGTCAAGGCTTCGTGCGCCTGCCGGCCATGCGTGCGCTGGCGGATAACCCCAACGCTGAATACCTGGCTGAGCAGTGCGGCTGGATCATGGCTACCGAGGTGCTGGCGGTGGGCCTGGACCTGAGTTTTGCCCCAGTGCTGGACCTCGACTACCAACGCAGCGCCGTGGTCGGCACCCGTGCTTTCGAAGGCGACCCCGAGCGCGCTGCCGTGCTCGCGGGTGCATTTATCCGCGGCATGAACAGCGCCGGCATGGCCGCCACCGGCAAGCACTTCCCTGGCCATGGTTGGGCCGAGGCCGATTCCCACGTCGCCATTCCCAATGACGAGCGCAGCCTGGAACAGATTCGCGCCAACGACCTGGTGCCTTTCGCACGCCTGAGTAAGCAATTGGCCGCCGTGATGCCGGCGCACGTCATTTACCCGCAGGTCGATGCCCAGCCTGCTGGTTTTTCGCGTCGCTGGTTGCAGGACATACTGCGCGGTGAGTTGCAGTTCGACGGGGTGATCTTCAGCGATGACCTGTCCATGGCGGGCGCCCATGTGGTCGGCGATGCGGCCAGTCGGATCGAAGCGGCGTTGACCGCCGGTTGTGACATGGGCTTGGTGTGCAATGACCGTGCGGCGGCCGAGCTGGCGCTGAGTGCAGCACAGCGGATGAAGGTCACGCCATCGGCGCGGATAGCGCGTATGCGTGGGCAGGCGGTTGCCTCGACGGACTATAAGCAGGACCCGCGTTGGCTGACAGCGCTTACTGCGTTGCGTGATGCGCAGTTGATCGGCTGAAGACCGAAGCGCGGCCATCGCAGGCAAGCCAGCTCCCACATTTTGATTTGTGAATACATTCAGGTGTGGGAGCGGGTTTGCTCGCGAAGGCGGCCGAACAGTCAGCGCTTCTCTTGCTTGTTGGGTAACGGCGCAAACAACGCTTCAATCTCCTCATTGCCCAACTGCCAATCCCCCGTGGTTCGCCCATCCAGCACGCCCGCCGCCAGATCGGACTTCTCCTTCTGCAAGTGCTGGATTTTCTCCTCCACCGTGCCCCGGGCAATCATCTTGTACACGAACACCGGCTTTTCCTGCCCGATGCGGTACGCACGGTCGGTGGCCTGGTTTTCCGTGGCCGGGTTCCACCAGGGGTCATAGTGGATAACCGTGTCGGCTTCGGTCAGGTTCAGGCCCACGCCACCGGCCTTCAGGCTGATCAAAAAGATCTGCAGCTTGCCGCTCTGAAAGTCCTTCACCGGTGTACGTCGATCGCGGGTCTGGCCGGTCAGCAGGGCGTAGGCAATGCCGCGTTTTTTCAGTTCGGCCTCGATCAGGCTCAGCATCGAGGTGAACTGTGAGAACAGCAGAATCCGGCGACCTTCGGCAAACAGCTCGTCGAGCATGTCCATCAGGCTGTCTAGCTTGCCCGAGCTGCTGCCACGGGCGGGCAGGGTGGCGTCGTTGACCAGGCGCAGGTCGCAGCACACCTGGCGCAGTTTGAGCAGGGCTTCGAGGATGATGATCTGGCTGCGGGCCACGCCCTTGCGGGTGATCTCGTCGCGGACCTTTTTATCCATGGCCAGGCGCATGGTTTCGTACACGTCGCGCTGGGCCTCGTTGAGGTCGACCCAGTGGATAATTTCGGTCTTGGGTGGCAGTTCGGTTGCCACTTGTTCCTTGGTGCGACGTAGCAGAAAGGGTTTGATCCGACCGTTGAGGTGCTGCAATCGCACCTCGCTGGCACGCTTTTCAATCGGCACGCGGTAATCACGGTTGAAGCTCTTCACATCGCCCAGCCAACCCGGCAACAGGAAGTGGAACAGCGACCACAGCTCGCCCAAGTGGTTTTCCAGAGGCGTGCCGCTCAGGCACAAGCGCTGGCGGGCATTCAGCTCGCGTGCGGCCTGGGCCGCCTTGCTGGACGGGTTCTTGATGTACTGCGCTTCATCCAGGATCAAGACGTGCAAGGGCAGGGCGGCGAGCTGTTCGATGTCCTTGGGCAGCAGGGCGTAAGTGGTCAGCAGCAGGTCGTAGTCATTCAGGTTAGCGAAATGTTTCTTACGCCCCGCGCCATAAAGTGCCTGCACCCGCAGTTGCGGGGTGAAGTGCGCGGCTTCATCCAGCCAGTTGGGGATCAGGCTGGTAGGCATCACGACCATGCACGGCCGGTCAAGGCGGCCCGCGATTTTTTCGCTGAGGATGTGCGCCAGGGTTTGCAAGGTTTTGCCCAGGCCCATGTCATCCGCAAGTATCCCACCCACCTCCAGTTGGCGCAGCGACTGCATCCAGCTCAAACCTTCCAGCTGATAGGGGCGCAAGGTCGCATTCAGGCCTTCGGGCGCCACGCAGGTGAAATCCTTGATATCGCGCAGGCGCTGGGCGAAGTTGCGGATCTTCTCGCCGCCTTCCCATTGCAGTGGCAGGTCTTCCAGCGGGTTGAGGCGAATCGCGTCGGCCTTGGCCAGGCGCAGCGCGGTGGTGCCGGCTTCCTGCAGGTAAAACTCGCCGAGGGTCGCCAGTACCGGCTTCAAGCGGCCGTAGGGCAGCGCCACTTGCAGCGGGCCGTGGCCGTTGGGCAGGCCGGGAATGTTCACCAGGATCAGCTCTTCATCGCGGCGCCGCGCCAGTTTCTCCGGGTTGAGAATCTCGGTATGAGAGCGCATCAGGTTCAGCAGGATCGGCAGCAGGCTCAAGCGTTCGCCGTTGACGATAATGCCCAGCTCCAGGTCGAACCAATCGCGTTCCGGTCCGTCATCGACCGTGGCATACCAGTCATCGACGGGGCTCAGGTCAAAGCCGAAGTCTTCATCGATCTGCAGCTCCCAGCCTTCGGCGCGCAAGGTGGGCGACACATTGAGGGTGAAGTTCAGCCAGGCGCTGTCATTGACCATCTCGAACAGCTCGCCGGCACTTTCCGGCAGGGCCTTGCTCTGGCGCGTGGCGATTTTGAAGCCAAGCAGGCGCAGGTGTTCGCGATAGGCCTGCTCTTGCTCGGGATGGCGCTTGATCCGCAGGCTTTGTGTCTCCTGGCGCACAATGATGTCGGCATTTTTTTGCCCGCTGACATAGTTGCCCAGGTAGTTGAACGACAACGCCGCACGGTGCTGGATATAGCGCTGCATCTTGCCGTTGCGCGGTTCGAACGCGCTGAACTCCACGCTGGCCAGCCACAGGCGTGGCACCGGTTGCACGTCGTCCATCACCACCTGCGGCAGGACCACGCGGTTATCGAGCACCGCCTGGAGCTTTTCCAGCAGTTGCGCATCCTGAGCTGCTGCCGGGTAGGCCAGGGTTTCCTGGACCTTGAGCAGCACCGCCGCGATGTGTTTGCAGTTGGTGTGCACCGGGCACGTGCAGCGGCTGTCCACCAGGATCAGCAGGCCCTTGGCCGATTCGCGCAGTGAGATGGTCTGGCGGTAAACGTTGCCGCCCGAGCCTTCGCAACTGGCGGTGATGGTGCTGTCGCCGCACTCGACGATGCGCACGCGGTTCTCCAGGGCGTAGCGTCGCCCGCGCTCGAGGCTTTGCTCTTTAAAGCGGTTGGCCCACGAAGGGGCCAGGGGTTTGGTCAACGACGACGTCAGGGGCATGGCGCGCAATCAGTCCTGAAGGTCGGGCGGTGGTGCGCTGGGTGGCTTGGCGGTCAGCGAGGTGATCTTGATCAGCAGCGCCAGGTGGCCGCCGTCCAGGTAGTTGAGCTGGTTGTTCTTGGTGCGCACGTCTTTCTGGCTCAAGTGTTCGCTGGCGATCACGCTGCCGTTGCCGTCGAACTGATTGATCCAGAAATCCGCGTCGATATCGGTAAAGCGCCCCAGTTGCAGGCTCAACACCCCTTCGATAGGGAACTGGCCGAATTGCTCCTGGCCGTCGGTGATCGCCACTTTCACCGCTTGCTCGCCCAGGTTCTGTTCCCAGGCCTTGTGGGCCAGTACCGTGTAGTTGGCGTCGGCGCGCAGCTTGTCGACGATATTGCCCAGGCGCGGCGGGCTCATCCGCTCACCCAGGCGCGGGGCTCCGGCATCCCAGTTTTCCGGGGCGGCGCGGCTGCTGATCACCGGTTCTGCATTCTGGCGCACCAGGATCATTTCCACCTGATACAGGCTGTCGGCAAAGGCCGAAGGTGCGAGTACCACCAACAACAGGCTCAAAATGCGGAACACGCGCATGGGGGCGTCCTTAAACGGATTTCGGAATGAGGCGTTCAAACAGCGCCTCCAAGGTGTTGAAGCGTTCTTCGGCACGTTCCATCGGCACCATGAACTTGAACAGCGTAGCCCCTTCGAACTTGTAGCGGTTGGGCTGGCCCTGGATCAGCTTGATCAGCACCAACGGGTCGACCGGCGTCTGCGCTTCGAATTCGATACGCCCGCCTTGCGGCCCGGCGTCGACTTTCTTGATGCCCAACTGCTCGGCCTGCAACTTGAGTAGGGTCAGGCGCACCAGGTTCTTGGTCGGTTCCGGCAGCAGGCCGAAACGGTCGATCATCTCTACCTGCAAGTCCTTGAGGCCTTCTTCGTCGGCCGCCGAGGCAATGCGCTTGTACAGGATCAACCGTGCATGCACATCCGGCAGGTAGTCTTCGGGAATCAACGCCGGCAAGCGCAGGTTGATCTCCGGGCCGCCGCCCAAGGGTTGGTCGAGGTTCGGTTGTTCGCCTTTGCGGATGGCTTTTACCGCGCGTTCGAGCATCTCCATATACAGCGTGAAACCCACCGCCTGGATCTGCCCGCTCTGGCCGTCGCCGAGCAACTCACCGGCACCACGGATTTCCAGGTCATTGGTGGCCAATACAAAGCCGGCCCCGAGGTCCTGGGTATTGGCGATCGCTTCCAGGCGTTTTTCCGCATCGGAAGTGATCTGCTGGCGTGGTGGTGTCAGCAGGTAGGCATAGGCCTGGTGGTGACTGCGCCCGACGCGACCGCGCAATTGGTGCAGCTGCGCCAGGCCGAACTTGTCGGCACGCTCGATGATGATGGTGTTGGCGCTCGGCACGTCGATGCCGGTCTCGATGATGGTCGAGGCAATCAGCACGTTGAAGCGCTTGTGGTAGAAGTCGCTCATCACTTGTTCGAGTTCACGCTCGCGCATCTGCCCATGGCCGATAGCGATGCGGGCTTCCGGCACCAGTTCGGCGAGGTCGGCGGCGCATTTCTCGATGGTCTTTACGTCGTTGTGCAGGTAATACACCTGGCCGCCGCGCAGCAGTTCGCGCAGCAGAGCCTCCTTGACCGTGCTCTTGTTCTGCTCCATCACGAAGGTGCGCACCGACAAACGACGCGCCGGTGGCGTGGCGATGATCGACAGGTCGCGCATGCCCGACACCGCCATGTTCAGCGTGCGCGGAATTGGCGTGGCGGTGAGGGTGAGGATGTCGACTTCACTGCGCAGGGCCTTGAGCTGTTCTTTCTGGCGCACACCGAAGCGGTGTTCTTCGTCGATGATCACCAAGCCCAGGTTCTTGATCTTCACATCGTCCGACAGCAACTTGTGGGTGCCGATCACGATATCGATCTTGCCTTCGGCCAGATCAGCGACAGCGGCATTCACTTCCTTGGCGGACTTGAAGCGGCTCATCACCTCCACGCTCACCGGCCAGTCGGCAAAGCGGTCGCGGAAACTGTTGTAGTGCTGCTGGGCGAGCAGGGTGGTCGGCACCAGGATCGCCACCTGGCGACCGCCGTGTACCGCAATAAAGGCTGCACGCATGGCCACTTCGGTTTTGCCGAAGCCCACGTCGCCACACACCAGGCGGTCCATCGGCTTGGGCGCGAGCATGTCGGCGCGCACCGCTTCGATGGTGGTTTGCTGGTCGGGGGTTTCTTCGAAGGCAAAGCCGGCGCTGAAAGTGGCGTAGTCGGCTTTCGGGTCGGCGAACGCGTAACCTTCGCGGGCGGCGCGGCGCGCATAGATGTCGAGCAGTTCGGCGGCCACATCGCGCACCTGTTCGGCGGCCTTGCGCTTGGCTTTCTGCCAGGTCTCGGAGCCCAGGCGGTGCAGCGGTGCCAGGGCGTCGTCGCTGCCGGTGTAGCGGGCGATCAGGTGCAGGCTGGCCACCGGCACGTAGAGCTTGGCGCCCTCCGCGTATTCCATGGTGAGGAATTCGGCGGCCTGGTTGTCGATCTCCAGGGTCTGCAAGCCCAGGTAGCGACCGACGCCGTGGTCGATATGCACCACCGGCGCGCCTTCGCGCAGCTCGGTGAGGTTCTTGATCACCGCGTCATTGTTGGCGTCGGCGCGTTTTTCCCGGCGCCGGCGCTGCATCACACGCTGGCCGAACAGCGGGCTTTCGGCGATCAAGGCCAGCGCCGGGTCATCCAGCCGCAGCCCTTCGTCCAGTGGCGCGATGGTGATCGCCAGGCGCTCTTTGCTGGCGACAAAATCCGGCCAGCTGTCGACAGTTTTTGGCCGCAGCTTCAGGCGCTCCAACAGCTCCAGCAGCACTTCGCGGCGCCCGGCGGATTCGGCGGTAAACAGCACGCGGCCCGGGAAGTCACCGAGGAAGTTCGACAGCGCCTCCAGCGGTTGCGTGGCTTTGGCCTGGATCGCCAAATCGGGCAACGCGCTCGCCGGGAAACGCTCGCGGCCACTGCCGGCGTCCACGTCCTGCTGGCTGGCGACCACACGCGGCCAGTTTTTCAGGCGCGCGAAGCAGTCTTCAACCGGCAGGAACAGTTCAGCGGGCGGCAATAAAGGCCGGGATGGATCGACGCGGCGTTCTTCATAGCGGTTGCGCACGTCGTTCCAGAAGTTTTCCGCTGCCTGTTCGATACCCGGCAACGAGAACACCTGGGTGTCCTGGGGCAGGTAGTCGAAGAGGGTGGAGGTTTCGTCGAAGAACAACGGCAGGTAGTACTCGATACCGGCGGGCGTGATGCCGCTGCTCAAGTCCTGGAAAATCGGGCAACGACGGAAATCCACGTCGAAGCGTTCGCGAAAGCGCGCCTTGAAGCGCGTGACCGCGTCTTTTTGCAGCGGGAACTCACGCGCCGGCAGCAGCTTGATCGAGTCGACCTTGTCGATGGAGCGCTGGTTCTCCGGATCGAAGGTGCGCAGCGTCTCGATCTCGTCATCGAACAGGTCGATGCGGTACGGCAACTTGCTGCCCATCGGGAACAGGTCGATCAAGGCGCCGCGCACCGCGAACTCACCGTGCTCGTACACCGTGTCGACGCAGCGGTAGCCGCTGGCTTCCAGGCGCGTGCGCATCTGCTCGACGTCGAGCTTCTGGCCCACGTCCAGCACCAGGCTGCTGCCGAGCAGGAACTTGGTCGGTGCCAGGCGGTGCAGGGCGGTGGTGATCGGCACCACCAGCACACCGTGGGCCAGTTCCGGCAAGCGGTACAGGCTGGCGATGCGCTGGGAGATGATGTCCTGGTGCGGCGAGAACAGGTCGTAGGGCAGGGTTTCCCAGTCGGGAAAATGCAGTACCGGCAAATCCGGGGCGAAGAAGCTCAGCTCCTGCTCCAACCGTTCGGCACTTTGGCTGTCGGCGGTGAGCAGCAGGGTAAAGCGCTTGGCTGCGCTGGCAGCCTCGGCAATGGCCAGGCTCAGGGCGGCACCGGGCAGGTTGCCCCAGTGCTGTTTACCTGCCGCGGCAGGGAGTAGCGGTAGACGCAGAACGGGCACGGAAGGTTGAGCTCCAAGCGTTGCGACAAAGTCGGTAATTGTAACGGCCCCAGGTGCCGCCTGTCAGTTGCTGACTGTGCCTATTACGGTTTGTAGGAAATGTAGTGGCTAAGACAAACAATGGCGGGTTTTTACTCAATATGTAGTGCCAAAATGCGCGAATGTTTAGGAGTGTTACGGACAAGTCGGCCTGCTCGGTAAACTAGTGGCCTTCTGGAACCCGCGTGTTTCCTGGGCTGTAGCGCGGTGGTATTTTTTTGCAAGGGCTTTTTGTTGCCCTTCGCGCATTGCTCAACGCTCAGTCGGGCGACATAATGTAGCCCCTTTTTTCTGCCCCTACATGTGGAAGGTTCCCGTGACTCAGAAGCCCGACCAGTGTCTTGGTGAATGGATCGACCGTGAAGCACTCGCTGAAGCGATGATTCCGCTTATCGGTCAGCTGTACCGCAATAACAATGTGGTGAGCTCGATCTATGGCCGCAGCCTGATCAACCAGTCTGTCATCGCGATTCTCAAAGCCCACCGCTTTGCGCGCCATCGCTCCGCCGACGACAGCGAACTCTCCGTCCACGAAACATTCCCACTGCTCAAAGCCATGAGCGAGCTCAAGCTCGGCGCGGCTTCGGTAGACCTGGGCAAGTTGGCCTACAAATTCCGCAAGGAAGGCGCTGGCCGCACCGCCGAGCAGTTCGTGCGTGAAGAAATGGCCGATGTGGTTGGCCAGCAAAACGCTGCTGCCCGTAAAGGCACCGACGTGGTGTTGTACGGCTTTGGCCGTATCGGCCGCCTGCTGGCGCGCATCCTGATCGAAAAAACCGGTGGCGGCGACGGCCTGCGCCTGCGTGCCATCGTGGTGCGCAAAGGCGCCGAGAACGACCTGACCAAGCGCGCCAGCCTGCTGCGTCGCGACTCGGTACACGGCTCGTTCAATGGCACCATCACCATTGACGAAGAAAACAACACCATCACCGCCAACGGTAACCTGATCCAGGTGATCTACGCGAAGAACCCGACTGAGGTGGATTACACCCAGTACGGCATCCAAAACGCCCTGCTGGTGGACAACACCGGCGTATGGCGCGATGCCGAGGGCCTGGGCCAGCACCTGGCTTGCCCGGGTGTCGACCGCGTTGTGCTGACCGCGCCTGGCAAGGGCAAGCTCAAGAACATCGTGCACGGCATCAACCACGCTGAAATCACTGCTGACGACAAGATCGTGTCCGCCGCGTCCTGCACCACCAACGCCATCGTGCCGGTGCTCAAGGCCGTGAACGACAAGTTCGGCATCATCAACGGCCACGTTGAAACCGTTCACTCGTACACCAACGACCAGAACCTGATCGACAACTTCCACAAAGGCGATCGCCGTGGCCGTAGCGCCGCGTTGAACATGGTGATCACCGAGACCGGTGCTGCCACCGCTGCTGCCAAGGCTCTGCCTGAGCTGGCTGGCAAGCTGACCGGTAACGCGATCCGTGTACCAACACCGAACGTGTCGATGGCGATTCTCAACCTGAACCTTGAGAAAGCCGCCACCCGTGAAGAGATGAACGAATACCTGCGCTACATGGCGCTGCACTCCGACCTGCATAAGCAGATCGACTTCGTCAATTCTCAGGAAGTGGTCTCCACCGACTTCGTTGGCTCGCGCCACGCCGGTGTGGTGGACGCCGAAGCGACCATCACCCAGGACAACCGTGTTGTGCTGTACGTGTGGTACGACAACGAGTTCGGCTACAGCTGCCAGGTGGTTCGCGTGATGGAAGACATGGCTGGGGTCAACCCGCCTGCGTTTCCGCGCTAAGCCTTTGCGCTGAATGAAGAAGCCCCGACTGGTTCGGGGCTTTTTTTATGGCTCTTGGTTCTATGTTGCCTGGGAAGGCCTCATCGCAGGCAAGCCAGCTCCCACAGAGGGAATGCATTCCAAATGTGGGAGCGGGCTTGCTCGCGAAGGCGGTGGCACAGCCAGCGCTTTGCTAAAGGGGCAACGCCATCAATGGATGCCGCATAATGGCCCGTGTTCAGGTAATTCAATTTCGGCAGCGCCGGGGTTTAGCGATATTCTGCGCCCTGTAGTAAAGGCAACACTGGCCTACGACGCGACCAAGGGTTAATGTTCGCGGCGCTCGGCCTTCTATAGACTGTGCCCCGGTTCACACACTTGAGCCAAATTGTCCTTCATGCTCGCTGGCCGCGGCATGATTTAGCCCGGCGTCCAACCGTACGCCTGGCCTGTTCTGAGGAGTACGCATGGCTGTCTACAACTATGACGTGGTGGTACTGGGTTCCGGCCCAGCTGGAGAAGGTGCGGCGATGAACGCTGCCAAAGCAGGGCGCAAGGTGGCGATGGTCGATAGCCGTCGCCAGGTCGGCGGTAACTGCACCCACCTGGGTACCATCCCGTCCAAGGCGTTGCGTCACTCGGTACGGCAGATCATGCAGTTCAATACCAACCCGATGTTCCGGGCCATTGGTGAGCCGCGCTGGTTCTCGTTCCCGGACGTACTGAAAAGCGCTGAAAAAGTCATTTCCAAGCAAGTCGCCTCGCGTACCGGCTACTACGCCCGTAACCGCGTCGACCTGTTCTTCGGCACCGGCAGTTTTGCCGACGAGCAAACCGTCGAAGTGGTCTGCGCCAATGGCGTGGTCGAGAAACTGGTGGCCAAGCACATCATCATCGCCACCGGTTCGCGCCCGTATCGCCCGGCGGACATCGACTTCCACCACCCGCGTATCTACGATAGCGACACCATCCTGAGCCTGGGCCACACCCCGCGCAAACTGATCATCTACGGCGCCGGCGTGATCGGCTGTGAATACGCCTCGATCTTCAGTGGCCTGGGTGTATTGGTGGAACTGGTGGACAACCGTGACCAGTTGCTCAGCTTCCTCGACTCGGAAATCTCCCAGGCGTTGAGCTACCACTTCAGCAACAACAACATCACCGTGCGCCACAACGAAGAGTACGAGCGGGTCGAAGGCCTGGACAACGGCGTGATCCTGCACCTCAAGTCCGGCAAGAAGATCAAGGCCGATGCCTTGCTGTGGTGCAATGGCCGTACCGGCAACACCGACAAGCTGGGTATGGAAAATATCGGGGTCAAGGTCAACAGCCGTGGCCAGATCGAGGTGGACGAGAACTACCGCACCTGCGTAACCAATATCTACGGTGCCGGTGACGTGATCGGCTGGCCGAGCCTGGCCAGTGCCGCCCATGACCAGGGCCGTTCGGCTGCCGGCAGCATTGTCGACAACGGCAGCTGGCGCTATGTGAATGATGTGCCGACCGGGATCTACACGATTCCCGAGATCAGTTCCATCGGCAAGAACGAACACGAACTGACCAAGGCCAAGGTGCCTTACGAAGTGGGCAAGGCGTTCTTCAAGAGCATGGCGCGTGCGCAGATTGCCGGTGAGCCGCAAGGCATGCTGAAAATCCTGTTCCACCGCGAAACTCTGGAAGTACTCGGCGTGCATTGCTTCGGCTACCAGGCGTCGGAGATCGTGCACATCGGCCAGGCGATCATGAACCAGCCGGGTGAGCAAAATACCCTCAAGTATTTCGTCAACACCACCTTCAACTACCCGACCATGGCCGAAGCCTATCGGGTAGCGGCCTACGACGGTCTCAACCGGCTTTTTTGAGCGGCTCCGGCCGGTGGCCTGAGCCGGCCGGGGAGACCGATTTCAGTAATTCTCGAGGGTGGCAGTGGCCAAACCGGGAAAGTCTGTAATCAGGCTATCTACGCCGAAGTCGGCGAGCCTGCGCATCAGCGCAGGTTCGTTGACTGTCCACACGGACACATGCAAACCCTGGCGCTGGGCTTTTTCCAGCCGCTCGGGGGTGCACAGCGTCCAATTCAATGCCAAGTACTCACAGCCGTAGTTCTGCGCGACCTTCAGCGGGTCGAGCCAGGCGTATTCGGCGACCAGGCCGCGTGACAGGTCCGGGGTGAGTTCCACGGCGGCCTTGAGCACTTCCCGCGAGCTTGACGTGACCGTGACCTTGTCCATCAAGCCAAAGCGCACGGCCATTTCGCGAATCGCCAGCACAGTGGTGGCGGCGCGGGTACGCGAGGCGCTTTTGACTTCCAGTTGCCAGTGATCGAAGTCGCACTTTTCGAACAGCTCCTCCAGGCGTGGAATCGGGCAGGGGCTTACCCAGCCTGGGCCGCCTTTACGCGCGTCCATCTTCACCAGGTCAGCCGCCGAATACTCGACGACCTTGCCGCGCCGGTCGGCGGTGCGCTTGAGGGTCGGGTCGTGGATGACCATCAACTCGCCGTCCATGGACAGGTGCAAGTCCAGCTCGCAGCGGCGTACGCCGTGCTTGAGGCATTCCTGAAAACTGGTCAGGGTATTTTCCGGTGCTTCGCCTTTGGCACCGCGGTGGCCGTAAATCAGGGTCACAGTTGCTCCTTTGCGCCAGGATGGCTGGCGTCGTGAATGCGTATTCAGAGGTCTTCGCTTTGTTCTCGCGCCAGGCGGCGTTCCTGGGCCTGTTTCTGCAGGATATAGCGCGCCAGCAGTTGGCGTTGGGCATCGGTCATGGACTCGAACTCCGTGCCCACATCAAAACCGTCGCCCTTGGGGTCGCAATGGGTCACCCGTGCGCGCAATAACAGGCCGAGCGCTTGTGGCATCAGCACCAGCTTGACCGCCAGATGGGTATCGGGGGCCAGCAGTGTCGGGTGCTGGAAGTCGATGCCGCCCTCGGAGAGGATCACCGGTTGCGGCGCACCCACCTCGTTCAGCAAACCGCGGGCCATCACCTGGCTGAGCAGATCCAGGCGTTTGTTCTGCACTTTGAGGAAGGCCGCCAGGCTGCGGTCTTTCTCGTTGATCTGGCGCAGCAGGTGCTGAGCTTCGAATTCGCTCAGGTGCAGTTCGCTGAGCAAATTGAACAGCGGCGAATCATCCAGCAACACTTCCTTGCTCGCCGCGTCGGGGCCAGACAGGGGTTTGATTTGAAGTGCGATCATGTCGTCGATACGGTAGTATTCGCGGCGCTCTTCTTCATCTAATGTCGACATGGCGAACCCCAGGTTACGGTAATGGTCTGAGTGTAAAGCTGCTGACCAGACCCCGCCACCGGGACGTCTTCTTTTCCTCCGAACAAGCCCCGACATGTTCAGACCTCTCTTCGTATTTATCGGCACGCGTTATAACCGTGCAAAGCGTCGCAATCATTTTGTGTCGTTCATTTCCTTGACCTCGATGATCGGTCTCGCCCTGGGCGTGGTCGTGATGATCGTGGTGCTGTCGGTGATGAACGGCTTCGATCATGAGATGCGCACCCGCGTGCTGGGCATGGTGCCCCACGCGACCATTGAAGGCGATGCGCCGATCAATGATTGGCAAAGCCTGGCCGCCAAGGTCCAGCAGAACCCCAAGGTGGTAGCGGTAGCGCCGTTTACCCAGATGCAGGGGTTGCTGACCAACGACGGCAAGGTGCAGAAGATCCTGCTCAATGGCATCGACCCGGCCCAGGAGCGCAACGTCTCGATCATCGACAAGTTCATGCTGCAAGGTAAGCTCGACGCGTTGGCGCCCGGCAGCTTCGGCATCGTCATCGGTGACAAGGCCGCAGCCAAGCTGGGCGTGGGGGTTGGCGACAAGCTGACCTTCGTTGCGCCGGAAGTCACCGTGACCCCGGCCGGCATGTTCCCGCGTATGAAGCGCTTTACCGTGGTGGGCACCTTCCACGTCGGCGCTGGCGAGATCGACGGTTACATCGGCCTGACGAACCTCACCGACCTGGCCCGCCTGCATCGCTGGCAGCCCGACCAGGTGCAGGGCCTGCGCCTGAAATTCAACGACTTGTTCGATGCGCCGCGCGGCGCCTGGGAAATTGCCCAGCACCTGGGTGAGACCGAGTACTACGCTCGCGACTGGACCCGCACCCACGGCAACCTGTACCAGGCCATCCGTATGGAAAAAGCCATGATCGGCCTGCTGTTGCTGCTGATCGTCGCCGTGGCGGCCTTCAACATCATCTCCACGCTGGTGATGGTGGTGAATGACAAGAAGGGCGACATCGCCATCCTGCGTACCCTGGGCGCCACGCCGGGGCAGATCATGGCGATCTTCATGGTGCAAGGCACGGTGATCGGCGTGGTCGGCACCTTGATCGGCACGGCGGTAGGCATTCTGGCCGCGCTGAACGTCAGCGCCGCCATCGCCCTGTTTGAAAAAGTGATCGGCCACAAGTTTCTCAACGCCGACGTCTACTTCATCGATTACTTGCCGTCCCAGGTGCAAACCCAGGACGTGCTGATGGTGGGTGGCGCTGCGTTGGTCCTGAGCTTCCTTGCCACCCTGTATCCAGCCTGGCGCGCGGCACGTACCCAGCCAGCACAGGCATTACGTTATGAGTGAATCGGGCATGAGTGAAAAAGCAATCCTGAGCTGCCGCAACCTGGGCAAATCCTACGAGGAAGGCCCGGAATCGGTGGTGGTGCTGTCCAACCTGCAGCTTGAACTGCACCCTGGCGAGCGCGTGGCGATCGTCGGCAGTTCCGGTTCCGGCAAAAGTACCTTGCTCAACCTGCTGGGCGGCCTCGATACGCCGTCCCAGGGCAGCGTATGGCTGGCCGGTGAAGAACTGTCGGCCTTGAATGAAAAGGCCCGCGGCCAATTGCGTAACCGTTCGTTGGGCTTTGTGTACCAGTTCCACCACTTGCTGCCGGAATTCACCGCCCTGGAAAACGTGTGCATGCCGCTGTTGATCGGCAAGACCGCGATTCCTGAAGCGCGCCAGCGTGCCACGGCGTTGCTTGAGCGCGTCGGCCTGGGCCATCGCCTGGAGCACAAGCCAGCGGAGTTGTCCGGTGGTGAGCGCCAGCGCGTGGCGATTGCCCGTGCCCTGGTGAACAACCCGGGCCTGGTGATGCTCGACGAGCCGACCGGCAACCTCGACTCCCACACCGCCCAGGGCATCAAGGACTTGATGCTGGAGCTGAGCACTCAGATGCGCACCGCGTTCCTGGTGGTGACCCATGACATGAGCATGGCCCGGCAGATGGACCGCGTACTGCATTTGCAGGAAGGTCATCTGGTCGCTATCTGACCTGTTGCAAGCCCGGTTTTTTGAGGCCGGGCTTTTTCATTTTTCCAACGGTGCCCGCGAATGTTCAGACCGTTATCGATTTTTATCGGCACGCGCTATACCCGCGCCAAGCGCCGCAACCGTTTTGTCTCGTTTATCTCGATGACCTCGATGATCGGCCTCGCCCTGGGCGTACTGGCGATGATCGTGGTGCTTTCGGTAATGAACGGCTTTCAGCGTGAAATGAGCTCGCGCATCCTCGGCATGGTGCCCCACGCCACCATCGTCGGTGTAAAGCCGATTGATGATTGGCAGCCGGTGGCCGCCGCCGCGATGAAGAATCCGCAAGTCACCGCCGCTGTGCCCTTCACCCAGATGGATGGCATGTTTTCCTATAAGGGCGCGATGCAGCCCATCGAGATCAGCGGCGTCGACCCGGCCCAGGAAGGCAAGGTGTCGATCGTGGCCCAGCACATCGTGCGCGGCAAACTCGACGACCTCAAACCCGGCGAGTTCGGTGTGGTGGTCGGTGATATCACTGCACGGCGTTTTCGCCTGAACGTGGGCGACAAACTGACCCTGATCGTGCCGGAACTCAGCAGCGCGCCGGGCGGCATCACCCCGCGCATGCAGCGCCTGAACGTGGTGGGCATCTTCAAGGTCGGCGCCGAGCTGGATGGCTCCATGGCCCTGATCCACATGGCCGACGCGGCAGAAATTCAGCATTGGCAGCCCAACCAGGTGCAAAGCGTGCGCCTGGCGGTGAAGGACCTGTATGCAGCGCCCAAAGTCTCGGCAGATATCGCCGCCAGCCTGGGTGCGGCCTACAAGCCGGACGACTGGACCCACACCCAGGGCAGCCTGTTCAGCGCGATGAAAATGGAAAAGACCATGATCGGCCTGCTGTTGCTGATGATCGTCGCCGTGGCCGCGTTCAACATCATCGCTACCTTGATTATGGTGGTGAACGACAAGGGCGCGGACATCGCCATCCTGCGCACCATCGGCGCCACGCCTCGGCAGATCATGGCGATCTTCATGGTGCAGGGTACTGTGATTGGCGTGGTCGGCACCTTGATCGGCGGCGTGCTGGGGGTGATTGCGGCGCTGAACGTGAGTGAACTGGTGGGCTGGCTGGAGCGGGTGAGCGGGCAGCATATCTTCAGTTCAGACGTGTACTTCGTTAGTAATCTGCCTTCGGAGCTGCAAGGTGGGGATGTGTTGCTGATTTGCTCGGCGGGGTTTGTGCTGAGCTTCTTGGCGACGATTTACCCGGCGTATCGGGCGGCGAAGATTGAGCCGGCGCATGCGCTGAGGTATTCGTAACCTTTAAGACCGCTTTCGCGAGCAAGCCCGCTCCCACATTTGTCCGCGCACATCCTTTGGAATGCGGTTAAATGTGGGAGCGGGCTTGCTCGCGAAGAGGCCGGCCCAGCTTGCATCAATCTCCCTTGGGCAACTCAATCACAAACCTTGTCCAGCCCGGCTGCGACTCACAAAAAATCCTCCCGCCGTGCGCCCGCACAATCGATTGGGTAATCGCCAACCCCAGCCCCGCATGTTCACTGCTACCGGCACGCCTCGACGGGTCGGCTCGGTAGAAACGGTCAAACAGCCGCGGCAATAGCGGCGCAGGAATACCTTCCCCGCTGTTCTCAACCGTCAGTGTCACGTCGCTCTCGATCCGTACCCGCACTTCACCGCCTGGTGGGGTAAAGCGCAGCGCGTTATCCAGCAAGTTCGACAGGGCCCGGCGCAACATGCCGCGATCGCCCATGGTATGGGCGCTGCCTTCGCGCACCAGCGTGACCTGTGCGTCTTCGGCCAGCAGGGTAAAAAATTCCAACAGTGCGTCGACCTCATCGCCCAGGTCCAGGGATTCACGGGTGGGCATCAGCAAGCCGTGGTCGGCTTTGGCCAGGTAAAGCATGTCGTTGACCAGTTGCGCCATCCATTGCAGCTCTTCCAGGTTGCTGTGCAGCGCCTCGCGGTAGTCCTCCAGCGGGCGCGGTTGGGTGAGGATGACTTGGGTCTGGGTCAGCAGGTTGGACAGCGGTGTGCGCAGCTCGTGGGCGATATCTGCGCTGAAGGCAGACAGGCGCTGGAACGCGTCGTCCAGGCGGGCCAGCATGGCGTTGACGGCCTGGGCCAGTTCCGCGAGCTCCACCGGCATTTGTTCTTGGGGTAAGCGTTGCGTGAGGGAGTGGGCGGAGACGCTGGCGGCCACTTCGCCCATGCGCCGCAGCGGTCGCAAGCCACTGCGTGCAGCCCAGGCGCCTAGCAAGGCAGTGGCTAGGGCCGAGAGGCCGACGGTCAGCCAGATCAAGCGTTGCATGCGTTGCAGAAAGTGCTGGTGGTGGGTGATGTCGAGGATCAGTGTCAGCTGTGGCGAATCCAGTTGGCTGGGCGTCAAGGGTGCGATGAATACGCGGTAGTCGGTGCCTGCGTATTGCAGGCTGTGCAGGCCGGGCGCTTGGGGCAAGGGAAGGTATGGCGCACCGTCCAGCCAACGCTCACCGGCCGCGCTGATGCGCAAGGTGAGGTCGGGCTGGTGATCGAGTTCGGCGCGCAGTTGAGGGGTTCGCTGGACGAGGTCTGCCGGTGAGGCGACACCCTGCAAGGTGCTGCGCAGGGCCACCAGTTTGCTTTCGAGCTGTTGCTGGTCCAGCTCCATGAAATGCGCCTCGCTGGCCCGGTTGAACAACACCCCGGCGATCAACGAGACCACCGCCGTGCAGGCGGCAAACAGCAGCGCCAGGCGGCTGGTCAGGGACAGGCGCTTGATCACGTGAACCGTTCCTCCAGCACGTAACCCATGCCGCGCACGGTGTGGATCAGTTTGTTGGGGAAATTGTCGTCGACTTTCAGGCGCAGGCGGCGAATGGCGACTTCGATGATGTTGGTGTCGCTGTCGAAATTCATGTCCCACACCTGGGAGGCGATCAGCGTCTTGGGCAGCACTTCGCCCTGGCGGCGTAGCAGCAGCTCCAGCAGGGCGAACTCCTTGGCGGTGAGGTCGATGCGCTGGCCGCTGCGCTCGACGCGGCGGCGGATCAAGTCCAGGCTCAGGTCGGCCAGTTGCAGCGTGGTGTCCTGCGGCGTGCTGCTGCCACGGCGCAACAAGGTGCGCACCCGCGCCAGTAGTTCGGAAAAGGCGAAGGGTTTGACCAGGTAATCGTCGGCGCCCAGCTCCAGGCCATGTACTCGGTCTTCTACGGCATCGCGAGCGGTGAGGAACAGCACCGGGATGTCCAGGCCGGCACTGCGCACCGCCTGCAGGATTTGCCAGCCATCGCGGCCGGGCAGCATCACATCGAGGATCAACAAGTCATAGTCGCCCGTCAGCGCCAAGTGCTGGCCACTGGTACCGTCGGCCACCAGCTCGGTGGTAAAGCCCGCCTCGGCCAGGCCCTGGCGCAGGTAATGACCGGTTTTGGGTTGGTCTTCGACGATCAGCAGTTTCATATCGGGCTCTTATATAGGTGCTATGTAGGAGCGAGCTTGCTCGCGAAAAACGTCAACGATAACGCGGGCTGTCTGGCTTAACGTGTTGTGCTTAAGCCCTTCGCGAGCAAGCTCGCGCCTACAGAAAACATCGGGCTTTATACCGTGCTCTTTAAGGTATGGGCGCAAGCTGACAAAGTTGTAATCTAGCAGTCAGCTGGCTGGCAGCGAGGCCATCTTAAAGTGTTGCCAAAGCTGGATACCTATTGTGGAGAGTGAAAGATGGCGTTGCGTACACCCCTGTTAGTGGCGGGTTGCCTGTTGGCGTTGAGCTTCCATGCACTGGCGGATGCGACACACACCTACGCGTTCGGCCAGCCGGCCCCGGCGGATAAAGCTACGCGCACCGTTGAAGTCACGCTGCAGGACATTGCCTTTGAGCCCAAGTCCCTGGACGTCAAAGCCGGTGAAACCGTGCGCTTCGTGCTGGTCAACAAAGGCCAGTTGCTGCATGAGTTCAACCTGGGCGACGCGGCCATGCATGCCGCCCACCAGAAAGAGATGTTGCAGATGCAAGCCAGTGGCATGCTCACCGCCACCGGCATGGGCAAGATGGATCACAGCGCCATGGGCCACGGCGACATGGGCGGCATGAAGCACGACGATCCCAACAGTGTGTTGGTAGAGCCGGGCAAGACGGCCGAACTGACCTGGACGTTCAAGCAGGCCACAGGCCTTGAGTTCGCCTGCAACCTGCCCGGGCATTACCAGGCGGGCATGGTCGGCAAACTGACCGTTGAGTGAGGCGTTTGTTAAGGGCGGGGGCAAAGACTGGTAGACTGGCGCGGTTTATTTAGCCAGGTTTCCGCCATGCATCCCGCAGCCGAACATTCGCCGCTGGGCAAGTCCAGTGAATACATCAGCACCTACACGCCTTCGTTGCTGTTTCCGATTCCACGCGCCGCCAAGTGGGCCGAGCTGGGCCTGAGCGCCGAGACCCTGCCGTACAAGGGCGTGGATTTCTGGAACTGCTTCGAACTGTCCTGGTTGTTGCCCTCGGGCAAGCCGGTGGTAGCCATCGGTGAGTTCAGCATTGCGGCTGACTCGCCGAACATCATCGAGTCCAAGTCGTTCAAGCTGTACCTCAACTCGCTGAACCAGACCGCGTTTGCCGATACGCAAAGCCTTGAAGCCACCCTGCGCACCGACCTCAGCTTTGCCGCCGGCAAGCCCGTGAACGTGCGCATTCGCAGCCTGGCCGACATTGAGGCAGAAGGCGTGATGGCGTTGCCGGGGGTGTGCATTGACGACCTGGATATCAACGTCAGCAGCTACGAACACCCGCGCCCGGAACTGCTGCGTTGCGATGATTCGCGCGTGGTGGAGGAGAGCGTGCACAGCCACCTGCTCAAATCCAACTGCCCGGTGACCAGCCAGCCTGACTGGGGCAGTGTGGTGGTGGAATACCGTGGTGCGGCGCTGGATCACGCCAGCCTGCTGGAATATATCGTCAGCTTTCGCCAGCACTCGGACTTTCATGAGCAGTGTGTGGAGCGGATCTTCCTGGACTTGCAGCGCTTGCTCAAGCCGGAGAAGTTGACCGTGTATGCGCGGTATGTGCGCCGGGGTGGGTTGGATATCAACCCGTATCGCAGCACTGAGAACACCCAGTTCCTGAACGTGCGGCTGGCGCGTCAGTAAACCTTCATACAAAAAACTGTGGGAGCTGGCTTGCCTGCGATTGCGATCTTTCAGTCATTCATCAAGTGACTGATACACCGCTATCGCAGGCAAGCCAGCTCCCACATTTGGTTGTGTGTTTGGCTTGGGATTGGGTTAGATGCCGATATTGCCCAGGGTGATCATGATATTGCGCAATGTCCCAGAAATGACTGGATGTTCAGCATCAAACTCTATGGCCGCTTGATTCACATCGTCGGAAATGCTGGGTGTCTGAGTCGCCGGTTCCAATTCAAGTTGCATTTCAAACTTGGCAATCAGCGCCTCCAGCGCTTCACGTTTCTCTACTGGCAGCGGTGGCTCCTGTTCCAACTGCCCGCGCAGGATCTCGACCTGTTCTTCCAGTTTTTTGCGATCAGGCATGACGTTCTTTCCTTTTATCGATAGGCACTGGCGTAGACCGCGGCACGCCGCGAAAGGTCTACGGGCTGACCTGTAGATTAATCCACTGGGGCCAACTGTGCATGATCTCGATCAGGGCTTCTCGCCCTTGAGCTGGCGCAGGCGGATGTCGGCCAGGCAGGTGCCGAGTTCGCCCAGGTGGTCGATCACCGAGTGCACGCCCAGGCCATAGAGCGCCACCGTGGCCTTGCCGCGCTTGTATTCGCGTTGCTGCTCGGTCAGCGCCTGCCATTGCTGGGGCGACAGGCCGCAGAGCGAACCGCAGGAGGCCAGGCCGATGGTCCACAAACCGGCATTCAGGCCCGATTGCAGAAGGCGCGGCTCGCCGCTGACCAGTACGCAGCCTTCCAGGCGTTCGATGTTCAACTCCATCAGGGCTTGCCAGCAGGCGTGGGGCGCGGGCCAGCGAATGGAGGAGGGCGAGGCGGCCTTGAGCCAGCCAGGCAGGCCGGCGCAGAGTGGCGTGGTCACGGCGGGAGGCAGTTCCTCCAGCCAGGCGCAGGGCACGCCTTGTTCTTTGAGGCTGCGCAGGATTTTCAATGCGCCTGGCGTGGCCTCGGCGTCGGCGCACGGTGAGTCGGTGCGCGCCAGGGAACCGAAATCCACCAGGCAGCCACTCAGGCCAAATAACACGGCGGTCAATGAGGGGGCGGCGGCGACGGCAATCTCGGCGTGTGGCATCTGAACGTCCCTGAAATAGCTGCCACGCTATCGGGGCGGCATGACAAGGGGATGACACTGTCGATATTTGTAGGAATTTTGTGCATTTTACTTAAGACGATTCTAGGTAGCTGCCTAAATCGGCACTTCCGTCATATACTGACAGCCTTATTCAGGGCATAGCGCCCATGACAGACCATTCAAGGAGCAAAAGCTATGCGCTGGAGCCAGTACTTCGCTCAGCTATCGGTGTGTGCCACCATCCTGTTGGCACCGTTCGCTGCCCAAGCGGCCCCGGAAGATGACCCGTGGAAAGCGTCAACCGCCCCATCTTCACCTTCAACGACACCGTTGACACCTACGCCCTCAAGCCAATCGCCCAGGGCTATCAGTTCGTCACCCCACAATTTGTGCAGGACGGCGTTCACAACTTCTTCCGCAACATCGGTGATGTCGGCAACCTGGCTAACAACGTGCTGCAACTCAAGCCGCACAATGCCGGCGTCGACACCGCCCGCCTGTTGGTCAACACCACATTTGGCGTGCTGGGCTTTATCGACGTTGGCACCAAAATGGGGTTGCAGCGCAGCGACGAAGACTTCGGCCAGACCCTGGGCTATTGGGGCGTGGGCAGTGGCCCGTACGTGATGATCCCGTTGCTGGGCCCAAGCACCTTGCGTGATGCGCCGTCCAAATACGTCGATAGCTACACCCAACCGTACCGCTACATGAACGACATCGGCTGGCGTAACAGCACCTTCGGCCTCAATGTCGTCGACGTGCGCGCCAGCCTGCTCGACAGCGAGAAGCTGATCAGCGGCGACAAGTACACCTTCATTCGTAACGCTTACCTGCAGAACCGCGAGTTCAAGGTCAAGGACGGCAAGGTCGTTGACGACTTTTAAGCTGTGACGTTTTGAAATGAAAAAGGCGACCTTTGTAAGGTCGCCTTTTTTGTGCGCGCTTTTCAGCGCATTTTCAAAATCTTCAAGCCTAGTTGCTGTTCTTCCCCGGCCGCCTTGGTCCACACCACCTCTGTATCGGCCTCGAGGCCTTTGAGGGCGGCATGTTCTGAGTCGATGCGCACGGTCAGCAGGTCGCCCACAGTGAACTGGCGGGGGGCCTGCACCTGCATGCCGGAACTGGAGAGGTCCACGCAGGTACCGGCGATCTCCTGCCCGGCATGGATCAAAGACACATCGGCATCTATTCGCATGCGGATGAAATCGCGTTTTTCGGCGTAGTCGCGCTCGTGTTCGCTCACAGCATCCATCCTTACTTTGCGTTGTGGTTGTGAGGGTTCTTATAACTCCCGGTGATTTGCGGTGTAAAGACGCCCGGCGACCATCGGCATGAGCTTGAAACCCCTCACGGATGGGAGTACCGTCTGCGCCTTAGAAGGGCACCTCTGCTTTACCGTTGTGCATGGGCCAAATCCCAATGCTTTGTAGGACAGAGAGGCTAGAAAGCGAATCCAGTACGTGAGCCCGGCCATTGCCGAGCCGCCTACGCCAACCTAATTCTGGCGCCGTTTGCCCACATGCAAAAAACCAGTGCCACGCTGCTGATAATCGATGACGACGAAGTAGTGCGCGCGAGCCTCGCGGCCTACTTGGAAGACAGTGGCTTCAGCGTCCTGCAGGTCAGTAATGGCCAACAGGGTCTCCAGGTATTCGAGCGCGACAAGCCCGACCTTGTGATCTGCGACCTGCGCATGCCCCAGATGGGCGGCCTGGAGCTGATTCGCCAGGTGACCGACCTTGCCCCGCAAACGCCGGTGATTGTCGTGTCCGGTGCCGGTGTCATGAACGACGCCGTCGAAGCCCTGCGCCTGGGCGCTGCCGATTACCTGATCAAGCCCCTGGAAGACCTGGCCGTGCTGGAGCACTCGGTGCGCCGCGCCCTGGACCGTGCACGCCTGCTCCTGGAAAACCAGCGCTACCGCGAAAAGCTCGAGACCGCCAACCGCGAACTCGAAGCCAGCCTGAACCTGCTGCAGGAAGACCAGAACGCCGGTCGCCAGGTGCAGATGAACATGTTGCCGGTCAGCCCCTGGACGATTGACGAGTTCAAGTTTGCCCACCAGATCATCCCGTCGTTGTACCTGTCGGGTGATTTTGTCGACTATTTCCGTGTCGATGAGCGCCGCGTGGCGTTCTACCTGGCCGACGTTTCCGGCCACGGCGCGTCTTCTGCCTTTGTGACCGTGTTGTTGAAGTTCATGACCACACGGCTGCTGTTCGAGTCCAAGCGCAATGGCACCTTGCCGGAGTTCACGCCCTCCGAGGTGCTGGGCCACATCAACCGGGGCCTGATCAGCTGCAAGCTGGGCAAGCACGTGACGATGGTCGGCGGCGTGATCGATGAAGAAACCGGTCTTTTGACCTACAGTATTGGCGGCCACCTGCCGATGCCTGTTTTATACACTCCTGACAGTGTGCGCTACCTGGAAGGGCGTGGCCTGCCCGTAGGCTTGTTTAATGAAGCCACCTACGAAGACCACATCCTGGAACTGCCGCCGACCTTCAGCCTGACGCTGATGTCCGACGGTATTCTGGACCTTCTTCCAGAGCCTACACTCAAAGAGAAAGAAGCCGCCTTGCCCCAAAAGGTCAAGTCGGCGGGCGGCAGCCTGGATGGCCTGCGGCAGGTTTTTGGATTGGCCACGCTAGGGGAGATGCCGGATGATATCGCCCTATTGGTGTTGAGCAGGAATCTTTGATGAGTACCGGAAGAATCCAATTCGCCGAGCAAGACGGGACCTTCGTCCTGAAATTTGTCGGTGAAGTGCGCCTGACCTTGTGTTCGGCCCTGGATGCGACGATCGAGCGGATCTTCACAGCGCTGAACTTCTCGGCGATTGTGATCGACCTGACCGAAACGCGCAGCATCGATAGCACCACCCTGGGCCTGTTGGCCAAGTTGTCCATTCTGTCGCGGCAGAAGGTCGGCCTTTTGCCGACCGTGGTCACCACCCACGAAGACATCACCCGTCTGTTGCAGTCCATGGGCTTTGACCAGGTGTTCAACATTGTTGATCGCCCGATCCCCTGCCCGGAATGCCTCACCGACCTGCCGTCCCAGGACCAGTCCGAGGAGGTCGTGCGGATCAAGGTGCTGGAAGCGCACAAGATCCTGATGGGCCTCAACGAGTCCAACCGCGAAGCGTTCCACGACCTCGTCAACGCCCTCGAGCGGCACTGACCTCCAGTTGTAATAACATTCCAAATGTGGGAGCGGGCTTGCTCGCGAATGCGGTCTGCCAATGAGTACATCTTTGGCTGATCCACCGCATTCGCGAGCAAGCCCGCTCCCACAGGTTGATCTGAGGCTGGCTTAAGATGGTCGAAAGACAAAAAAAGGGCGGCACCCTCACAGGTGCCGCCCTTTTTGGTGCTGTCTGCCCTTACAGCTTGGCCGACAACAACGCCTCCAGCTTCTCCTGGTCCCGAGCAAACTGACGAATCCCCTCCGCCAGCTTCTCAGTCGCCATCGCGTCCTCGTTGGACTCCCAACGGAACTGAGCTTCAGTCATATGCACCCGCGCCTCACCGGCGTGGCCTGGCGCCAACTTGCGCTCCAGCTTGCCTTCATCGGCTGCCAGCTTCTCCAACAGGTCCGGGCTGATGGTCAGGCGATCACACCCGGCCAGCTCTTCGATTTGGCTCAGGTTACGGAAGCTCGCACCCATCACCACAGTCTTGTAGCCATTGGCCTTGTAGTAGTTGTAGATGCGCGTCACCGACTGCACGCCCGGATCATCGGAACCGGTGTAGTCGTTGCCGTTGGCCTTCTTATACCAGTCGTAGATACGGCCCACAAACGGCGAAATCAGGAACACACCGGCTTCAGCACAAGCCACGGCCTGCGCGAAGGAGAACAACAGCGTCAGGTTGGTCTGGATGCCTTCTTTTTCCAGCTTCTCAGCGGCGCGGATGCCTTCCCAGGTGGAGGCGATCTTGATCAGCACGCGGTCACGGCCAACCCCAGCCTTGTCATACAGGTCGATCAGACGGTGCGCACGCTTGAGAATCGCGGCCTCGTCGAACGACAGGCGCGCATCCACCTCAGTGGAAATACGGCCCGGCACTACTTTGAGAATCTCTTGACCTACCGCCACCGCAAAGCGGTCACTGGCCAGGCCCACATCGCCGTTGCAATCTTGCACACACTCATCCAGCAGCTTGGCATAGCCAGGAATCGAGGCAGCCTTGAGCAGCAGGGAGGGGTTGGTGGTCGCGTCTTGCGGCTTGAGCTTGGCGAGGGTGGAAAAATCGCCGGTATCGGCTACGACGGTGGTGAATTGCTTGAGTTGTTCCAGCTTGGAAGTCATGGGCGTGCTCTGTCCTGTGGGTCTAGTGACATTACCCGAGCGCTGGCAGGCGCTCAAGGGCGCAAATGCGTTAGGTCGTTTGCGAGGGCAATAACCTGGAAACGGCCGTTTGAATAACCGGCAGTGGTGCTCAATTGGAGGGCAAAATCGCAGCTAGGTTCAACCGGATTCCACCCGACCTGCGCCACCGGTTTCAAGCCAGTTGATAGAGGTAATATCAATGTTTTGAAGTTGTGAAAAGTTTATTTTTCATCTCTTTGGTTGTTGCTGTTTTTGCTTGTGCTATACCTGATTGGCAAACGCTAACTTAGGCCGATAAACACTCTGATGACATAACTGTCCGCGGCGAAGTGCGTGGGTGCCTGTGCATTAAAATCTGTTTGTTAGTTTGAAAGCAAAGGAGAGATGTAATGAAACGGAATATATCAACGCTATTCGCCGCCCTGGGTTTTATTTGTTCAACAACGGTATTTGCCGATGTGACGGTACAGCAGGCCCTCAGCGCCGGTTGTTACGATACACAGGAAATGCGTGGCATCATTGACACCGCCAAGGCAGGTAAACCCATGGGGAGCCGCACCCTGGAAAAGGAAAATGAGCTGAACTCATCCTATGGCGGCAAGATCACCGACTCCCGAGTGACTGCGCCTGCCACCTGGGTGTACCGCGCGTATGAGAGCGCAGACACCAACAATTGGCACGTCCAGAAGCTCAAGGCCGGAGTGATCTACTCCAAGGCTCAAAACGACCTGGACAAATATGTCAAAGGAGGCGGCACACCCCAAGAGTACTGGGCCATCGATGGGCCTGACCTGCACGCGCTGGGTTTTAACGGCGCCACCTACACCACAATGCGACTGCTCGCCTTACAGTCCAGCGACACCCCGAAAAGCCAGTTCGTGAGTTTTGCACTGGACTACGCCACCACCGGAACCTTTGGAGATGCCGTGTATGCACTTCAAGTAAACCCAAACTCACCCATTCTCGGGTTGGTAAACTGCAAAACGCCAGGCGGTGAAGTTCAATTTCAAATACTCGGCGGCACCACATTCAATACGCTTTACCGCAAAGTCAGAACCGATAAAGATTGGAAAAGGTATAACCGAGACACCGACCAATGGGTAACGGTGCCCAAAGGAACAGTGCCGGAAAACTAAACAACAGTGCAGCAAGGGCCGGCAGCAACTGCCGCGCCCTTGCAATCACCGCTGAACATGTAGGAGCTGGCTTGCGATAACGTCGGTACACCCAATGAGCGCTTACCTGACACTCACCAGGCAAAAATGTGGGAGCTGGCTTGCCTGCGATAGCGGAGTGTCAGCCTCCATCTAAACCAACTGACACTCGACCAATCACCGCCCCTCCAACAACGCCCCCGCCTGATCCAACAACGCCAATGGATCCGCCGCCTTATGAATATCCACCGACAACAACTGCCTGAACTTGCGCGCCCCCGGAAAACCAGTGCCCAACCCCAGCACATGCCGAGTAATGTGATGCATCGTCCCACCACTGGCCAAATGCTCAGCAATATAAGGCCGTAACTGCGCCAACGCCTGCGCCCGGCTAATCACCGGCGCCTCACTGCCAAACAACCGCTGATCCACCTCCGCCAGCAGATACGGATTGTGGTAAGCCTCCCGCCCCAGCATCACCCCATCAAACGTCTGCAAATGCTCCTGGCACTGCTCCAACGTCTTGATCCCACCGTTGAGATTGATCTCCAACTCCGGAAAGTCCCGCTTCAACTGCGCCGCCACGTCATAACGCAACGGCGGAATGTCCCGGTTCTCCTTGGGCGACAACCCCTCCAAAATCGCAATCCGCGCATGCACGGTAAAACTGGTGCAACCGGCCTCCTTCACTGTCCCGACGAAATCACACAACTCGGCGTAACTGTCCCGACCATTGATGCCGATACGGTGCTTCACCGTTACAGGGATCGACACCGCATCGCGCATCGCCTTCACACAGTCCGCCACCAGGGCAGGGTGCGCCATCAGGATCGCGCCGATCATGTTGTTCTGTACGCGATCGCTGGGGCAGCCGACGTTCAGGTTCACCTCGTCGTAACCGGCGGCCTCGGCCATACGGGCGCAGGCGGCCAGATCGGCTGGAACACTCCCGCCCAATTGCAGCGCCAGCGGGTGCTCGGCTTCGTTGTGGCGCAGGAAGCGCTCGTGGTCGCCGTGGAGGATTGCGCCGGTGGTGACCATCTCGGTGTAGAGCAGGGCGTGTTTGGAGAGCAGGCGCAGGAAGAACCGGCAGTGGCGGTCCGTCCAATCCATCATGGGGGCGACGGAGAAGCGGCGGGAGAGGACTTGCGGTGGAGCTATGGCTGAAGGCATTGGAGTCTTGGATGGAGAATGCGAAGGGTGGGCAGTTTATCAGGAATGGGTCGGAGGGGGCTGGGTGTTGATTGGGTGGCGCGAGCCCCAAATATTAAATATTAAATAAATCTGTCCCCTTTTCCCCAGCGTTGGATAAACAAATTTTTCCTCGTTTGCCGATATGCCTCTTGCCCTGGTGTCTGTGTTTTTGCTTCTTGAGCTGATTTGAAAAGCCAGAATTATTATAAGTTGAGATTGAGGTTATTTCGAATTCGTATTAAGAACTGTGAGTTCTGACAGTTATTTATTTTTCTGAGTGCCTATAACCTGTCGTCTCTGTGTTGTCGATTTTTGTGGAGGCTTTATGAAAAGTTGGGCGTATTTACTTTTTTTTGAGATTGTTCAGGGCGAGCCGCTGTTCAAAGTTCAAGAGGTAAAGATTTCGGAGTCTAAACCTGCCGGTAGCGATACCTCTTCTAGGCAGTTTGGTAGCCGGGAAGGGTGGTTTGAGTGCCCTCATGATATTGGAAGGGGATGGCTGTGCTACGGCTTTGGAAATTATTTCAGCCCTTTGTTTCTCGATCGTGCTAGGCGTGAGGGGCCTTCAGCTTTGCCGCAAGGAAATAAATATGTGAAGTTTAGAGTGTATAACTTTTTTGGTATGGATAACTACAGTTCGTGCGACCTAAATATTGATGTTCAGAGGTATGGTATAGATGATGTTTCAAGAATATTGCTGTCTTATTATAAAGGCGGAGTCGATTTGGGGATTAGAGCGGAAGCTGGAGACCCTGAAGGGAAAAAACTCTTATTTAAGGGTATCTCCCAATTGGTTTATAGCAATTTTTCATCAGTAACATACATTGATGAGGTTTTGAGACGAGGCAATATGGATTCGCGCCATTTTAAGAATTTGCTTTGGGCTGTTGTCTCTTCGCATACGGTAGCTAAGGTACCCGAGGAAAATAAGGTCCCCCTTGCAGATGCGAGTAAACCGATAATTGAGTACAACCTCGACCCGATGTATCCAATCGTTGCGCGGTGGCAGCTTGAGTCAGGCCCGCGTTGGGGGATGGATTGGTGCGATATTGGTTTAGACTTTATATTTGATTTTGTTACTGAGGTTGTTGATGCTGCTGTTTGATTTTGTTGTTAAGCGGGAGAGCAAAACTCTCTCGCTGTTTTTATAGATTATAGCTAGCTTGGTTGTTTGCATGATTTGCCGATAGGCGATAAGTGATAGAGCAATCTCTAGGAACATGTCAAAATTTCTAGGAAATATCCCACATTTTTCTCAGCTTGCCCCTCAGACCTCCCCTAGCTAACCTCCTCAAGCCGCTGCCAATCCAGCGGCCGGATGTGGAAGTCCGACCAAGCTGAAGGCGCTCAATCGCCCATAAACACCTACCGGCGTTTTTTTACGTCTGTATGATTGCTTATGGCGGCTGTGCGCGGGGCACTTCGGTGCGCCGGGTCCTTTAGCCCTGGTCTTCCACACCTGCGTACAGCTGCCACCCCTCATGTGGAAGTGAGATAGGCAGTTCCTTAAACGCTAAAGGAGCTTCGCCATGTACAAAGTCACACGTAATCCGCCTTATGCCTCAAACGCTGCATCTTCTGATCCCAAGCTTCAAGCCGCAGCCCACCGAGCAATCCATCATCACTTGCCCCCATCCGACGACGCTGCGCCCGCCGAAAGCCCAAGCGACAACCTATTCCTCGTAAACCCAACCATCGACCCTGAAACCCTCCTGGCCAACGCCGCCGAAAACCTCGCATCCGCCAACGAAATGGCCGCCACCCTAGCGTTCGACCTCGACGACTCCCAGCGCGCCATCGCCTTGGGCATTCAGCAGTTAATCGAGTTGAGCTCGCTGCTCGTTGACCGAGCCCAGGAACAAGTCGCGCCCGTGACTGCCTCAGTCAAAGTCTGACAACCATCCCCGCCGCCTAACCCAAGGCGGCAACCTGAACTCATGCTGTCTCCCAGCAAAGTTTCATAATCCCTGCGCCGTTGAGGTCTACGATTCCCCTACTGAGAGAGGACCCCAGCGCCTCCAGCCCACAGGGAACTGAAACCATGATCTCGAACCTCGTCAAAGTTGTGATGATCACCGGCACGTTGATGTTGAGTGCTTGTTCATCTTCACCAGCCTTGAGCAGTGACCCGTGCTTTTCAGGCGGATGCCAGGCATTTGGTGACCATAGCCCCAACAAAGCCGCGAAAATGAATTTTGGCGGTAGTGGGCTGGGCAGTAGTTATGGGGAGTATGGTTCGGGGCTGCTGCATGATGATTGATGGAGTGGGGGCAAGCACTAATGCCTGCCAGTTAAGTGTCATCGCCTTCTGTAGGAGCGAGCTTGCTCGCGAAAAACGTCAACGATAATGCGGGCTTCCTGAGTGAACGCGGTGCCGGTGAGTTTTTCGCGAGCAAGCTCGCTCCTACAACTGGAAGCCCCACCTACAGTTTGATCCAGTAGGGCGTCAGTGGCCGCCTTTCATGCGCCGGGCTATCAGGTAGAGGCCCAGGCCTACCAGCGCTGTCGCGGCGCCGATGTAGCCGGTGCTGGTCCAGCCGAGGCCGGCAGTGATGGCCATGCCGCCAAACCACGGGCCGAGCGCATTCGCCAGGTTAAACGCCGCATGGTTGGATGCTGCCGCCAGGCTCGGCGCTTCGTGGGCAATGTCCATCAGGCGAATCTGCAACGGTGCTGCCAGCGCAACCATAGTGCCAACCAACCCCATGCTCAGCAGCACGCCCCACAGCGACGAGGCGGCGAAGGGGAAGAACAGCAGCACGGCCATCGCCCATACCAATATCAAACCCACCGCCCTAAATTGCATGCGATCGAACAGCTTGCCGCCGGCAATGTTGCCGATGATGCCGCCCACGCCAAACGCGGCGAGACCGAAGGGGATCCACTGCGGCGAGACCTTGGTCACTTCCAGCATGGTCGGCGCCAGGTAGCTGAATACGCAGAACATCCCGGCAAAGCCAATCGCGCCGATGGACAGGGCCATCCATACCTGGGGTTTGGTGAAGGCGCGCAGTTCTTTGCGTGGGTCGCTGCGTTGTTCGTCGTGGCGGTGGGGCACGAATTGCCAGACCAGGGCGATGGTGAGTAGGGCGATCACGCTGACCAGAGCGAACGCCGAGCGCCAGCCCAGGTGTTGGCCGAGGAAGGTGGCGATAGGGTTGCCCAGCAGCATGGCCAGGGTCAGGCCCATCATCACGCGGGCTACGGCGCCGGCGCGTTTGTCGGTGGGCACCATGCTGGAGGCAACCACGGCGGCGATGCCGAAGTAGGCGCCGTGGGGCAGGCCGCTGATAAAGCGGAAGGCCACCAGCGAACCGAAGGTGGGGGTGAAGGCGGTGGCGAAGTTGCCCAGGGCGTACAGGCCCATCAGCAACAGCAGCATGTGTTTGCGCAGCAGCTTGGCGCCGAGGATGGCCAGCAGCGGGGCGCCGACCATCACGCCCAGGGCGTAGGCGCTGATGGCGTGGCCGACTTGCGGTTCACTCAAGCCCAGGTTTTGGGCGATGTCGGGCATCAGGCCCATGATGGCGAATTCGCCGGTGCCGATCGCGAAGGCGCCCACGGCCATGGCCGCTTCCATTTTGGCGGCGCTGCGCGCGGGCAGTACCTGCCCGGGTGTTTGCTGGATAGTCATGGGTAACTCTGTGTGAAAGGTGTGCACGAAGGACGGTCGCCGATGCTACGCAAGCCGCGACGAAGGTGTCTAGAACCGCCATTTTCGGCAGAGTTCCACGCCTGTGACCGCAGGTCGCGGCTGCCAGGCTTGACAGGGGCGCATTAAAACCGGCGATTTAGGCCTGTCAATTGGCCAAACGGCGCATAAACGCTGTTTAGCGTGATATTCTGCGCGCCGTCTTGGTCTAGTCTTTCCCTGGTGCGTACACCCGTATACGTCCCAGCGGTTGGCTGTTGCCCAGGTAGCTGAAGCCAATAACGATAAGAAGTCAGCGCAGAAGGGACATAACAGTGAGGTCGATCCATCGGCCTTGTGTGCCCACCCTGCAGCTTTCATGTGAATGTGCAGACCCCGCGGTACGTTGCCTGACGTAGCGTGAACGAGGGTTACTCATGACCAGAGGCGGTAGGGCGGATGGCGTTTTATCATAGGTGCTACTGATGTTTAAAAAAGTAAACACTGCCCTGCTGGGGCTGGCTTTGTCGATGGGGATCACGTCCGTTCACGCGGAAGGGGCAAAGAAAGTCGATGTGCTGCTGATCGGCGGCGGCATCATGAGTGCGACCCTGGGTGTCTGGCTCAATGAGCTGGAACCGGACTGGTCGATGGAGATGGTCGAGCGCCTCGATGGCGTGGCCGAAGAAAGCTCCAACGGCTGGAACAACGCCGGTACCGGCCACTCGGCCCTGGCTGAGCTGAACTACACCCCGGAAGACAAGAACGGCAACGTTGAGATCCCTAAAGCGGTCGAGATCAACGAAGCGTTCCAGATCTCCCGTCAGTTCTGGTCCTGGCAGGTTCAGCAGGGCGTGTTGAAGAACCCGCGTTCGTTCATCAACTCCACACCGCACATGAGCTTTGTGTGGGGCGATGACAACATCAAGTTCCTGAAAAAGCGCTACGAAGCCCTGAAGGCCAGCCCGCTGTTCGCTGGCATGCAGTATTCCGAAGACCCGGCGCAGATCGCCAAGTGGGTTCCGCTGATGATGGAAGGGCGTGACCCCAACCAGAAAATCGCGGCCACCTGGAGCCCGATCGGTACGGACGTAAACTTTGGCGAGATCCCCCGCCAGTTCGTCGCTCACCTGCAAACCACACCAAAGTTCGACCTGAAGCTGTCGAGCGAAGTGCAGGACATCACCAAGAACGCCGACGGTTCGTGGCGTGTGAGCTACAAAAACCTCAAAGACGGCACCAAGACTGAAACTGACGCCAAGTTCGTGTTCATCGGCGCCGGCGGCGGTGCCCTGCACTTGCTGCAGAAGTCGGGCATTCCTGAAGGCAAGGAATACGCAGGCTTCCCAGTCGGTGGTTCGTTCCTGGTGACCGAGAACCCGACCATCGCGGAGCAGCACCTGGCCAAGGCCTACGGCAAGGCTTCGGTAGGTTCGCCACCGATGTCGGTTCCGCACCTGGACACCCGCGTGCTGGATGGCAAGCGCGTGATTCTGTTTGGCCCATTCGCAACCTTCTCGACCAAGTTCCTCAAGGAAGGCTCGTACCTGGACCTGCTGACCAGCACCACCACCCACAACATCTGGCCTATGACCAAAGTCGGTATTCGTGAATACCCACTGGTCGAGTACCTCGCCGGCCAACTGATGCTGTCCGATGACGACCGCTTCAAGGCGCTGCAAGAGTACTTCCCGAACGCCAAGCAGTCCGACTGGCGCCTGTGGCAAGCCGGCCAGCGTGTGCAGATCATCAAGCGTGACGAAGAGCAAGGCGGCGTGCTGAAGCTCGGTACCGAAGTGGTCAGCTCTGCTGACAACACCATCGCAGGCCTGTTGGGGGCATCGCCAGGCGCGTCCACCGCGGCTCCGATCATGCTGACCGTGCTGCAAAAGGTGTTCAAGGACAAAGTAGCCAGCCCGGCCTGGCAGGAAAAACTGCACCAGATCGTGCCAAGCTACGGCACCAAGCTGAACGACAGCCCTGAAGCGGTTGCCAAGGAATGGGCCTACACCGCCGGTGTCCTGCAACTGACCCCGCCACCTGCGATTCCGCAGCTGGCTGCTCCACAGGCCACCGAGGCTGCCAAGCCTGCGGCTGAGCCAAGCAAGCCGGTTTCTGACCTGGCGCTGTAAGCAACATCTACGAAAAAGCCCGCTGAACCGGTGACGGTCAGCGGGCTTTTTTGTGGGGGAATGTTCAGGATCGCGGCGGGTGTCGCTCAACCGGGGGCAGCTCAACCGCACGTTCGGCCGCCTCCAGCGCAGCCTTCAAGCCAGCCTGGTCCAGGCGCACGCAATACGCAGGTTTGGCCCGCTCGAATCGCCAGCTTTCATCCAGCCTACCGGCATCCACGGCATCGAAACCCAGTTCGTCGAGTAACGTAATCACTTGCGCCTTTGCCGCAGCGTCATCTGCTGCCACTGGCAATGCGCGGCGGTCAGGAGCGCCGCGCGGGCGGGCATCCTGCGTCAGGTCTGGGGCGAAGATCGCATTAAATACTTTTACCACGTGTGATTGCGGCAAATGGTCGGCCAGCAATCGGCTGGTAGTGGTTTCAAAACGGTCGAGTTGCGGGATATGCCCATCGCGATCGGGGTAGTAATTGTTGGCGTCCATCACCGTCTTACCCTCCAGCCATTGGGCAGGGACGCTGCGGTAGTGCTCCAGCGGAATCGCCACGAGTACTACATCGCCAAACCTGGCGGCATCATCCGCGCTGCCCACTTGCACGCCGAGTATGCCGCTCACCACGCTGCTCATGGTGTGTGGGCCGCGGGAATTGCTCAACATCACCTTATGCCCGGCGGCAAGCGCCAGTTGCGCCACGGCACGCCCGATAAAACCTGCTCCAATCACGCCAATCTTCATGTGCTTGCTCCAGTGGAAGTAGGACGTGGCTATGATGATTGGCAACCATAACGTGATAAATCATCATTTTGGTGTAGGTGTTGTTACTGGGAGTTGGGAATGATGGACCGCCTATCAAGCATGAACGCCTTCGTGATCGCCGCTGAATTGGGCTCCTATGCGAGGGCAGCCGAACGCTTGGGCATGTCGCCGCAGATGGTGGCCAAGCATGTCACCGCGTTGGAACAACGTTTGGGTGCGCGATTGCTCAACCGCACTACGCGTCGACAAAGCCTGACTGAACTGGGAGGGGAGTATTACGAACGCTGCAAGCATATCCTGACGGAGGCCGAGGCCGCCGACGCCCTGGCACAGGTCATGAACGACACGCCGCGCGGCAAGCTGAAGGTCACCGCCCCGGTGACCTTTGGCTCCTACAGCCTGATGCCGTTGATCACCGGGTTTTTACGTGACAACCCACAGGTAGAAGTCGATTTACACCTGACGGATCGTTTCGTCGACTTGGTGGAGGAGGGCTACGACGCCGCGTTTCGCATTGGTCCGCTGGGCACGAGCGGCCTGACGGCGAGGCCTCTGGCCCCTTATCGGTTGGTGGCCTGCGCTGCACCGGCTTACCTGATGGCGCGAGGCACGCCGCAGAAGCCGGTAGATCTTGAACATCATGAGTGCCTGGGCTACGCCTTTTCATCGCGTCCGGCGGATCGAGAGTGGGTGTTCTTCCAGGGCACGGTTTCCTACAAGGTACAGGTGGCCAGTCGTTTGCTCATCAATGAAAGCCGGGCCTTGATGTCGGCGGCATTGGATGGCTTTGGCATCGTGCTCGGCCCGCAAGACTTTCTGCGAACGGCGTTGGCGAGTGGCGAGTTGGTGCGGGTGCTACCGGAGTTTGAGGCTCCGAGCCGGTCGATGCATTTGGTCTACACCGCAAATCGCCAGCGCACCGCCAAGTTGCGGTGCTTTGTCGAGGCTGTGCTGGGACGTTTTGGTCCGGTATGAAGGATCACCGCCGTGGCGGTCGCCGGGAGGCACGTTAAAGGTCTACAGGTTCAGCAATCTGACAGACATCTCCTGTTAAAAATAACCCAGGCCCAAGCAGGGCCCGGCTGCAACAAAGGAAGGATTTCTTTCTGATGCAGGTGTTGGGCGTTCGCGCCCGAGGGTTTTGTATGTTGCTACGTTATGCAGCATTGGCCGCCATGGTGGTCGCGGCTTCCGGGTGTGTGCAAGAGCGTGTCGTGCATGAGCGCAGGCCGGTGCAACGTGAGTATGTTGATGTGGTGGCGCCGCAGCCGCCTCCGGTGCAGGTGATAGAAGTCGAGCCGGCGGTACGCGAGGGTTATATCTGGTCACGCGGTTACTGGCGTTGGGAAGGCGGGCGTTATGTAGCAGTGCACGGCCATTGGGAACCGGTGCGTCAGGGTTATCGTTATGTACACCCGCACTGGGTGCAGCGTAATGATGGCTACCACTGGCAGATCGGCGGCTGGGTTCGCTGACCCAACCTCATCACTCTTTCCTCTGTAGGAGCGAGCTTGCTCGCGAAAAAACGTCAACGGTTACGCGGGCATTCAGGTTGCACGCGGTGCCTGTGAGTTTTTCGCGAGCAAGCTCGCTCCTACACAAACAAAGCGGGCTAGTCGAGCCGTTTCATCCCCGCTGCCTTGGCCGCGTTCAGATCAAAGGTGGCGGTGTACTCGCACCCCGCCGCATGGCCACAGCGTTCAACCAGGCAGTCGGCAAAGTCGGCTTTGCCTGCGCTGAACTTGCGCAATGCCTGCCAGATGATATCGGCGTGCTCGACGGTCAGTTCCCGTGTGTGCAGCAAGGTTTCCAGCACCGTCACCACGTCGCTTTTGGCCGACTGGTAGCAGGACTGCAACACCCACACCAACTCCGTAAGCGTCACCAGGCTGACAAAGCCTGGCGAGGCGGCCGAGAGCGATTCGATCAGTTGGGACGCCTTGGCTGATTGAACCGGGTCGTCCTGGGTCAGGTAACGCACCAGCACGTTGGTATCCAGGCCGATCATCCAGCGGTTGCTCCCTGGGCCGCGATGGCGCGGTTCATGTCTTCGATAGACACGGCATGGGCGGGCTTGCGGATCAAACCCTTGAGGTCCTTGACGGTTTTGCTCGCGGCAATCATGGAAAACGTGCCGTCTTCCATTTCGACGAATTCCACCCGGTCGCCTGTTTCCAGGCCCAGGGCCGTTCTGACCTGCACAGGGATGGTAATTTGCCCTTTTGAAGTGAGTGTGGCGGTGGCCATAGTGAAGATCTCCATCGTGATATTCCTTACCTTAGGGTAAGGAATGACAGAGGACAATATCCGTTGGTCCATAGATCGCTCGCTGAGGTGAATGAGTCGGAATAGTAAAACCCTAGTCCGAACTCTCGAGCCTCACACGCCGGGCCATGCCCCAAACGGATACAAACTATGACTGACCGCCGCGGGCTTATTGCACCACGCGATAGCACGGCACATAGGCCGCGCCGCCTGGCAACTTCATGCGGTGCTGGGCCACGAAGGCCTTCAGCAGCTCATCCAGCGGTTTCATGATGGCCGGGTCGCCGTGAATCTCATACGGGCCGTTTTCTTCGATCAGGCGAATACCTTTGTCTTTGACGTTACCCGCCACGATCCCCGAGAACGCCCGGCGCAGGTTGGCTGCCAGTTCATGGGGCGGTAGCGCGTGGCTCAGTTGCAGGCTGGCCATGTTTTCGTGGGTGGGGTCGAACGGGCGCTGGAAGCCTTCGTCGATCTTCAGCAGCCAGTTGAAGTGGAACGCGTCGTTACGCTCGCGGCGGAACTGCTTCACCGCCTTGAGGCCGGTGGTCATCTGGCGGGCCACTTCGGCCGGGTCGTCGATGATGATCTGGTAATGCTTCTGCGCCGCTTCGCCCAGGGTGGCACCGACAAACGCGTGCAATTGTTCCAGGTAAGGCGCGGCATGTTTGGGCCCGGTAAGCACCACCGGGAACGGCACGTCGCGGTTGTCCGGGTGCATGAGGATGCCCAGCAGGTACAGGAACTCCTCGGCCGTACCGGCGCCGCCGGGGAAGATGATGATGCCGTGGCCGACACGCACGAAGGCTTCCAGGCGTTTTTCGATGTCCGGCAAAATCACCAGCTCGTTGACGATGGGGTTCGGCGCTTCGGCGGCGATGATGCCTGGCTCGGTCAAGCCCAGGTAACGGCCATTGGTGATGCGTTGCTTGGCGTGGGAAATGGTCGCGCCTTTCATCGGACCTTTCATTACGCCGGGGCCGCAGCCGGTGCACACATCAAGGCTGCGCAGGCCCAGTTCGTGCCCGACTTTCTTGGTGTATTTGTATTCTTCGGTGTTGATCGAATGGCCGCCCCAGCACACCACGATCTTCGGCTCCACACCCGGGCGCAGCGTACGGGCGTTGCGCAGCAGGTGGAACACGTAGTCGGTGATGCCTTGGGAGTTGCTCAGGTCGATACGCTGGCTGTCCAGCTCGTTCTCGGTGTAGACGATGTCGCGCAGGGCGCTGAACAGCATTTCGCGGGTGCTGGCAATCATTTCGCCATCGACGAACGCATCGGCCGGGGCGTTGAGCAGTTCCAGGCGTACGCCACGGTCTTGCTGGTGAATACGCACTTCAAAGTCTTTGTAGGCGTCGAGGATGGTCTTGGCATTGTCGATATGCGCGCCGGTGTTGAGAATCGCCAGGGCGCATTGGCGGAACAGGGTGTAGATGCTGCCGGTACCGGCTTCGCTCAGTTGCTGCACTTCACGTTGGGACAGGGTTTCGAGGCTGCCCTTGGGGCTGACGGAGGCGTTGATGACTTGACGTTGGGGCATTCTGATTCCTTGAAAGCATAACCACCGCGCCCGCTTGGGGGCGATGGCTTGAGAAGGGTGAGCGCCAATTAAGGTCGCACGAGACGGTTATTTACCTCAGGCGCAAGGCCCAGCGCAAATGCCGTCCAACACCATCATGCCGCAGAACTTACTGAATCAGCTTCCAGTTTTTGTAGAAAACCCGACGCAGGGTAAAGACCAGCCCGGCAAAGCCTGCGATCACGGCGTTGAGCACCGAGGGCAGCAGGGTCGGGCGCACAATATCAATGAACAGGCAGTAGCGTTTGGCGCCGTTTTTGTTGAAGGACGCGTGCATCAGCGTGTCATCGAAGATAAACAGTGGGTCGTCGTGCCAGTAGTGTTTGTGCTTGCCCACCTGGATATACACGCCCTCATGGTGCGGTGCTGGCGCCATGTTGTAGAGCACACGGAACATCATGCGCAGGGGGCCGAAGTGGAAAGATGTCGAGCGGTTCTCGTTGAACACCGAGACGCCGATAGTTTTCACGAACGGCAGTTTCTTGCGCAGCTGCGGGATATCCAGGGTGGTTTCGATCGGGCGACCGTACCACTGGAAAAACAACATGCCGCGTTTCTTCTCGGCCATGCGCTCGTCCAGGTAGCTGATGATGTCATCCTTGCGGGCCATGGCGTCGTCGATCACCTGTTGCAGGTCTTCGCGCCAGGCCGGCGGCAGGTCTTGCATGGTATAGACATGCCGGTTGCGGCTGCTCAGCAGGTCGAGCAGGGTGTTGAACGGTGCCAGCACCCAGGTATTTCGACCGTTGCCGATAAAATACTTCTTGATGGTGTCGCGGTCGTACAGGCCGTTACGCAGGAAGTCATAAACGCCGCAGCACACCACCAACAGCAGAAACACCAGGCAACTGCGCGGGAAACAATAGATCAACAGCAGAACGCCGAGCACCCACGCCAGGGACACCAGCTTTTTGCCGACAGCATTTTTGCTCATGAAACGAGGCTCCAAAGCCGAAACATATTGAAACAATATCGTCATCATAGGGGTTTCTGCCGGCGGCAGGCGTTTTTAAATAGGGTGAAATTGTGAAGCCGCTGCACAATTTGTAACCGTTGCCGTGCAGGCTCCGGCGTTTTATGGATTGAATTTTGAGAACAGAAGATTTGCGACTATCGTGACGCTTCGGTTTTTCAGGCGTCATAGACCGGTACGATTGAAGTTGAATGGCCACTATTGGCCTTCGGCACCTTGGAAGAGGCTGAAATTTTTATGATCATCAAACCGCGGGTTCGTGGCTTTATCTGTGTGACCGCTCACCCTGTTGGCTGTGAAGCGAACGTCAAAGAGCAGATCGACTACGTAACCAAAAACGGCGTCATCGAAGGCGGCCCTAAAAAGGTACTGGTCCTCGGTGCCTCCACCGGCTACGGCCTGGCCGCGCGCATCAGTGCTGCGTTTGGCTGCGGCGCCGACACCCTGGGCGTGTTTTTTGAGAAAGAAGGCGAAGAAGGCAAGCTGAGCTCCGCCGGCTGGTACAACAGCGCGGCGTTCGAGAAGTTTGCTGTGGAAAAAGGCCTGTACGCCAAGAGCATCAACGGCGACGCGTTCTCCGACGAGATCAAGCGCCTGACCATCGAGACCATCAAGAAAGACCTGGGCAAGATCGACCTGGTTGTCTACAGCCTGGCCGCCCCACGCCGTACCGACCCGCAAGGCGTGGTGCACACCTCCACCCTCAAGCCAATCGGCAAGGCCGTGACCCTGCGCGGGATCAACACCGACAAGGGCGTGGTGGTCGACACCACGCTTGAGCCTGCAACCCAGGAAGAAATCGACGGCACCGTGAAGGTCATGGGCGGCGAAGACTGGCAGCTGTGGATCGACGCCCTGCGTGACGCTGATGTGTTGGCCGAAGGCGCCAAGACCACCGCGTTCACCTACCTGGGTGAGAAGCTGACCCAGGACATCTACTGGAACGGCTCCATCGGTGAAGCCAAGAAAGACCTGGACAAGAAAGTCCTGACCCTGCGCGAAAACCTCGCTGCGCTCAAGGGCGACGCCCGTGTGTCGGTGCTCAAGGCCGTGGTCACCCAGGCCAGCTCGGCGATCCCGATCATGCCGCTGTACCTGTCGCTGCTGTTCAAGGTGATGAAAGAGCAGGGCACCCACGAAGGCTGCATCGAGCAGGTCTACGGCCTGTTCAAGGACAGCCTGTACGGCAGCCAGCCGAAACTCGACGCCGATGGCCGCCTGCGCGCCGACCTGGCCGAGCTGGAACCGAAGGTGCAGGACGCCGTGGCCGCGCTGTGGAACCAGGTGACCGACGACAACGTCAACGAGATCAGCGATTTTGCCGGTTACAAGGCTGAGTTCCTGCGCTTGTTTGGCTTTGAGATTGACGGCGTGGATTACGATGCGGATGTGAACCCGACCGTCAAAATCAACGGTCTGATCCAGGCTTAAAACCCGGTCAATAAGGTGGGAGCTGGCTTGCCCTGATGTCAGTCAGTTAACGCAAATCCCCTGTGGGAGCGGGCTTGCCCGCGAAGGCGGTGCGTCAGTCGCGGCATCTGTGACTGCACTACCGCTTTCGCAGGCAAGCCAGCTCCCACATTTGATCTTCGTTGCTTTGAGCATTGCGTTCGCTCAATTTGGCCGTGCCTACTCCCCTCTGTCTTTTCAGACCCTTCTTACGCCTCGGCGCGCGCCTCCCTCTTTCAGATCTGTCAGACTCCAGCAGCTGTCAAGCCACGCTAACGGAGGATCTGATGACGATTCGTGCAGTAGTTTTTGATTTCGGCGGTGTCCTGTTCGACTGGAGCCCCCAGCATCTGTACCGCAAGCTGATTGCCGACGACGTCGAGCGCCAGTGGTTCCTCGACACCATCTGCACCCAGGACTGGAACACCGAGCAAGATGCCGGTCGCTCCCTGGCTGAAGCCACCCGCACCCTGATTGCCCAATACCCCGAGCACAAGACCCTGATCCAGGCTTACTACGAGCGCTGGCCCGAAATGCTGCGTGCTGAATTACCCGAGGGCGTGGCGATTCTCGAAGCGTTGCACCAGGTTGATATGCCGCTGTTCGGGCTCACCAACTGGTCGGCTGAAACCTTCCCTTACGCCCGGGCCAACTACCCATTTCTGAAGCGTTTTCGCAATATTCTGGTGTCCGGCGAGGTGAAGTTGATCAAGCCTGATCCGGCGATCTACCACGCCAGCCTCAGTCAGGTGCGCGCGCACCTGCCGGATATCCAGGCCAGTGAAGTGGTGTTTATCGACGACGTCGCCGGCAATATCGAGGCCGCCATCGCGTTGGGCTGGCAGGGCATCCACCATGTGTCGGCTGAGTGCACCGCCACGCGCTTGCGGGAGTTGGGCGTGGCGTTCTAGCGCGCCCATTTCTCCATCACAAAGTCGACGAACGCCCGCAGCTTGGGCAGGCGATAGCGGTCTTGGCGATACATCAGGTGCATGGGGCGGCTGGGCAGTTTATAGGTGGTCAGCAAGGCCACCAGCTTGCCGCTCTCCAGGTCCGGTTGCACCAGGGCATCGGCCAACATGATGATGCCCATGCCGTTGATGGCGGCCTGGCGCAAGCCTTGCGAGCTGTTGATGGTCAATGAGCCAGACACCGGCACCTCCACCTCACCCTCATCGCCTGTCATGCGCCAGAGTTTATCGGTGTCGCGCCAGTTGTCGTTTGCGGGGTAGGCGAACGCCAGGCAGTCATGCTGCTGCAGGTCATCCGGGGTTTGCGGTGTGCCGCGTCGCGCCAGGTAAGCAGGGGAGGCGCAAAGGGTGAGGGTGTAGGCCTGCAGAGGCCGGGCGATCAGGCTGGAGCTTTCCAGTTCGCCGAGACGGATCGCCACGTCAAAACCGCTGTCGACCAGGTCCATGCGCTCATTGCTCATCACCACGTACAGGTCGATAAGTGGGTAGCGCTGGGAAAACTCGCTCAAGGCCGGCACCAGGCGTTCGGTGCCGAAAACGGGAGGCGCGGTGATGCGCAGGCTGCCTTTAGGGGCTTCGCTGTGGACCTGCTCGGCCAGTAGCTCCGAGTCGGCCACCAGCCCCAGCACTTCCAGGCAGCGCTGATAATACTGCTCGCCAAATTCGGTGAGGTTCTGTTTGCGCGTGGTGCGTTTGAGCAAGCTGACGCCAAGCCGTTGCTCCAGCGCCCGCAGATGGTTGCCCACCATGGTGGTCGAAATCCCGCATTCCTGCGCGGCGGCGGTCATGCTGCCGGTCTCGACGACTTTCACGTACACCGACATTGCCTGGAACAGATCCATTATCAAGCCCTGGTTTAAAGTTATTGCAGTAATTGTGCGTTTATCCAGCGAGGGTGGTTAACCATACTTGATCCACCCCAACGATGCACTGGAGCCTCCACCATGACCGCCGCCTGCCTGATGAGCACTTATCAACCCCTGGCCCTGAGCTTCACCCGCGGCCTGGGCACGCGCCTGTGGGACCAACAAGGCCGCGAATACCTGGACGCCGTGGCCGGCGTGGCGGTGACCAATGTTGGCCATTCCCACCCCAGGTTAGTGGCCGCCATCAGCGAGCAGGCCGGCTTGCTGCTGCACACCTCCAACCTCTACAGCATCGACTGGCAACAACAATTGGCCCGGCGCCTGGCCCAACTGTCCGGGCTGGACCGCGCGTTCTTCAACAATTCCGGCGCCGAAGCCAACGAGACGGCGCTGAAGCTGGCGCGTTTGCATGGCTGGAAAAAAGGCATCGAACGGCCGTTGGTGGTCGTGATGGAGAACGCCTTCCACGGCCGCACGCTAGGCACCATGGCCGCCAGCGACGGGCCCTCGGTGCGCCTGGGGTTCCAGCGCCTGCCCGGCGATTTCATCAAGGTTGGGTTTGGCGACATGGCGGCCCTGGAGGCGGTCACCGCACAGTTCGGCACGCGTATCGCGGCGGTGCTGCTTGAACCGATCCAGGGTGAAAGTGGTGTGTTGGTAGCGCCGTCGGGCTACCTCAAAGCCCTGCGCGAGCACTGCACGCGCCACGGCTGGCTGATGATGCTCGACGAAATCCAGACTGGCATCGGGCGCACCGGCGCCTGGTTTGCCTTCCAGCACGAAGGCATCGTGCCAGACGTGATGACCCTGGCCAAAGGCCTTGGTAATGGCGTGCCCATCGGCGCCTGCCTGGCCCGTGCTGCCGTCGCTGAGCTGTTCACCCCAGGCAGCCATGGCAGCACCTTTGGCGGCAACCCGCTGGCGTGTCGCGTCGGGTGTACGGTGCTGGAGATTATTCAGGAGCAAGGCTTGCTCGAAAATGCCACACGCCAGGGCGAACACTTGCTGGCGCGTTTACGTATGGAGTTGGAGGACCATCCGCAGGTGCGGGCGATTCGTGGCAAGGGCTTGATGATCGGCATTGAACTGGCAAGCCCTTACCGCGACCTGGCCCAACGGGCGGCTCAGGAGCACGGGCTGTTGATCAACGTCACGCGGGGCAAGGTCATTCGCCTGTTGCCGCCGCTGACGCTGGAGCGTAAGGAAGTGGAGATGATCGTGCGAGCCATCACCCGCCTACTGGACTGAAAAAGTGCGGAAGGGGGCGATGCTCGTTCCCACGCTCTGCGTGGTAACGCCTCCTGTGACGCTCTGCGTCACGCCTTAAGAGCGGACGCGGAGCGTCCAGGGCAGCATTCCCACGCGGAGCGTGGGAACGATCAGAGGGAGGGGCCATTCAGCCATTCCTGGTTCATGGTTTCGGTATCCCCCAAGTACTCCAACAACCACGCCATGGCCGGCGACAGCTTGTTCTGCGCCCACGCCACACATGACGGGCTGGCCGGAAATGGCCGGCTTAACTGCAGCGCCACCAAGTCCCTGCGTTCGATCCATGGCAATACCTGATGGGCCGGCGCCATCCCTACACACAGGCCATCGCGCAGGCAATCCAGGGCCGACGCCCAGTTGGGCACCACCAGGCGGCGCTGGTTATCCAGGGTCCAGGTGTCGCGCTTGGGCAGGTGGCGGGAGGTGTCGGTCATGCACAGCGAGGCAAAGGGGCGCAGTTGGTCATCACTGAGCAAACCTTCCACCTCCGCCAGCGGGTGCCGGGCGCTGACCACGCACAGCCAGTTCAACAGGCCCATGTCACGGAAGCTGAAGTGGCTGGCCACCGGCACTGCGCTGGTGGCGCCGATCACGATGTCGGTGCGTTCATCCGCCAGCGCATCCCACACGCCGTTGTACACCTCGTATTCGAGCAGCAATTCCACTTCGGGAAACTGCCGATAAAAGTCGAGCACCAACTGCCGGCAGCGCTGGGGTTTGACGATGGAGTCCACGGCCACCTTCAACTGACCGCTCCAGCCATTGGCCACCTGTTGGCATAGGCGCCGGGTGCCGAGCATTTTTTTCATTACGCCGCGGGCTTCGTCGATAAACAAACGGCCGGCGGGGGTCAGTTCTACGTCGCGATGCCTGCGCACAAACAAGGGCACGGCCAACCATTCTTCGAGCTGGCGCACCGTGTAGCTGATGGCCGACGGTACGCGGTGCAGTTCCTGGGCGGCGGCGCTGAAGCTACCGTGACGGGCAACGGCGTCGACCACATCCAGGGAATATTCCGACCACATGGGCGCTGCCTTCAAAATTATTGATGAGAGTGTCCAATTATTATCGCTTCACACGAATATTGTCAGCTTCATAATGGGCGCCAGTCAGCAAATAGTTTGATGGCAGTATCTACAAGGCTTCGATGAAAAATTCTTTTGGTTTTACCTGGTATCTGGCGGGGCTGAGCATGCTCGGTTATCTCTCCATGGACATGTACTTGCCGGCGTTTGGCGCCATGGGCGAGCAGTTGAACATTGGTGCTGGCGCGGTGGGCGCCAGCTTGAGTATTTTCCTTGCCGGCTTTGCGGTCGGGCAGTTGCTGTGGGGGCCGCTCTCGGACCGCCTGGGGCGCAAGCCCATCCTGCTTGCTGGCCTGAGCCTGTTTGTGCTCGGTTGCCTGGGCATGTTCTGGGTCGAGACCGCGCCGCAGCTGCTGGCTCTGCGCTTTATGCAGGCGATTGGCGTGTGTGCCGCGGCCGTAAGCTGGCAGGCTTTGGTGATTGATCGCTACCCGGCCGACAAGGCTCATCGCGTCTTCGCCAGCATCATGCCGTTGATGTCGCTGTCGCCGGCCCTTGCACCGTTGTTGGGCGCCATGGTGTTGAATCACTTTGGCTGGCAGGCGATCTTCGGCGTATTGCTGGTGGTGTCGTTGTTGCTACTGTTGCCGACCTTGTTCCTGCGCAATGTGCCCAAGCGTTCGGAGCACAAGGGCAGCCCGGTGCGCCTGGGGTATGGGCAATTGCTCACCTCGCGGGTGTTTACCGGCAATGTGATGATCTTCGCCGCCTGTTCGGCCAGCTTCTTCGCATGGCTGACTGCCTCGCCGTTTATCCTCGGTGGCATGGGCTACAGCCCCAATGACATCGGCCTCAGCTACGTACTGCCGACCCTGGCGTTTCTCGTTGGCGGCTACAGTTGCCGCAGCGCCTTGCAGCGCCTGCCGGGTAAAACCCTGCTGCCGTGGTTGCTGGTCGCCTATTGCTTGAGCATGGTGGCGTTGTACCTGGTGGCCACCTTGAGTGTGCCGACCCTGACCACCTTGTTGATCCCGTTCTGCCTGATGGCGCTGTGCAACGGCGCCAGCTACCCGATTGTGGTGGCGAATGCGCTGATGCCCTTTGCGGAAAACTCCGGCAAGGCGGCGGCCCTGCAAAACACCCTGCAGTTGGGTCTGTGCTTCCTGGCCAGCCTGTTGGTGTCCTCGATGATCGAGCAACCGCTGTTGATTACGGTGATTGTGATGTTGGCGACGGCGCCGCTGGCGGTGTTGGGGTATTGGCTGGCGCGGCCGAAGGGCAATTCTTCCGAACTGGCCAGCGCCTGAGCTGACAATACGAGCAAAATGTAGGAGCTGGCTTGCCTGCGATAGCGGGCTGACAGTTAGCCCATCTGGCACTGATACACCGCTATCGCAGGCAAGCCAGCTCCCACAGGTTTTTGAGGTTCTTCAGTTAGAACGTCACTTCCATGTTCAGCGTCGGTGTTGAGGTGCGGCTGCCACGGCCACCGTCCACGCCGAACTTGTTATGCCAGTATTCATAACCCACCCCCAGGTACAGGTTCGGCTTCACGCTTTTACCCGGTCGCACCGCCACCATCAGCGCCGTACGCATCAAGGCCTCCGCTGCCGTATCGCGGCCATGGTAATCCTCGCCTTTCTCCCCGACGTAATTGATAAATCCCTGGAATTTCGCCGCATGGTTGCCGACTTCGAACGGGCGCATCCACGTCAGGTTAAGCATGTAGGTGTCGTCGAAGGTGTGGTTCGACTCTTGCGCGCCAGGGATGCCAGTGTGGTTCTTTTCCTTGTAGTACATCAGGCTCAGGTCCAGCACGCCGACGGTGCCCCACTTCAACGTGGGGCCGATCACCAGGGCGCGCTTCTTGGCGGAAGCGAAGTTGTTGTTGCGGTTGGCGTCGAAGCCCAGGGTCAGCGCGTAATCCTTGATCAGCCCCGTGCCCTGCGGCAAGTCGAACACGCGTGAGGCATACAGCTGATGCCGGTACACGGCGTACACCTCGCTGCCACCGTGGTCGGTGCCCTTGCGCGGGTCGCTGCTGTCGGACAGGAACACATCGAGGTTTAAGAAATTGCTGCCGTAACGGTAGCCGCTGGCGTGGGTAAAACTGTAGATGCGCTTGCTGAAGTCGTCGGGGTTGTTCGGGTTGGTGAAGTGCTGCCCGTAGCGAAACCCGACGCTGTTGTTCATCCATTCCACCGCGACAGCCTCCCCGCCGCCGAGAAGGGTCAATGCGACGGTGGCGCCCTGTAGTGCCTTTTTCATTATTTTTGGTCCTTTGGCGTTCTGGCTCGTGACGGCCGGATTGTTTTTGTAACGCCGTTGGAGGGTATCTTGTTCGATTGATTGTATACAACTCTATGGACATACAGTCTTAACATTGCATACAGTGAGCGCACAACAAAAACAGAGAACCCCTCACCATGACTATCCCGAAGGCGTCACCGCAGCGGCCCGAAGATGAAAATCTGGGCGTCGCCGCCAACATGGCTTACGGCCTGCAGCACGTGCTCACCATGTATGGCGGCATCGTCGCCGTGCCGTTGATCGTCGGCCAGGCAGCCGGGTTGTCGCCGGCGGATATCGGCCTGCTGATCGCTGCATCGCTGTTTGCCGGTGGCCTGGCCACGCTGCTGCAAACCCTGGGCCTGCCGTTCTTCGGCTGTCAGTTACCGCTGGTGCAGGGGGTGTCGTTCGCGGGTGTGGCGACCATGGTGGCGATTGTCGGCAGCGACGGTGCCGGTGGCGTGCCAGCGATTCTCGGCGCGGTGATGGCCGCGTCCTTTATCGGCTTGTTGATCACCCCGGTGTTCTCACGGATCACCAAGTTTTTTCCGCCGCTGGTGACGGGCATTGTGATTACCACCATCGGCCTGACCCTGATGCCCGTAGCGGCGCGCTGGGCCATGGGTGGCAACAGCCGGGCGGCGGATTTTGGCAGCATGTCCAACATCGGCCTGGCCGCGCTGACTCTGGTGCTGGTGCTGCTACTGAGCAAGATCGGCAGCGCAACCATCTCTCGCTTGTCGATCCTGCTGGCCATGGTGATCGGCACCGTGATCGCGGTGCTGCTCGGCATGGCGGACTTCTCCGGTGTCATGCAAGGGCCGATGTTCGGTTTCCCCACGCCATTTCACTTCGGCATGCCCACCTTCCATGTGGCGGCGATTATTTCCATGTGCATCGTGGTGATGGTGACGCTGGTGGAAACCTCGGCGGATATCCTGGCGGTGGGTGAGATCATCGACACCAAGGTGGACTCCAAGCGCTTGGGCAACGGCCTGCGTGCCGACATGTTGTCGAGCATGTTCGCGCCGATCTTCGGTTCGTTCACCCAGAGCGCGTTCGCCCAGAACGTCGGCCTGGTGGCGGTGACCGGGGTCAAGAGCCGGTTTGTGGTGGCAACCGGCGGTGTATTCCTGGTGGTGCTCGGCCTGCTGCCATTCATGGGCCGGGTGATTGCGGCCGTGCCGACTTCCGTATTGGGCGGCGCCGGGATTGTGTTGTTCGGCACGGTGGCGGCCAGCGGGATTCGCACGCTGTCGAAGGTGGATTACCGCAACAACATGAACCTGATCATCGTCGCCACGTCCATCGGCTTCGGCATGATCCCCATCGCCGCGCCGAGCTTCTACGATCAGTTTCCAAGCTGGTTCGCGACCATCTTCCACTCGGGCATCAGCTCGTCGGCAATCATGGCGATATTGCTGAACCTGGCATTCAACCACTTCACCGCCGGCAACTCGGACCAGCAGTCAGTGTTTGTGGCGGGGACTGAGCGCAGCTTGTGCTTTCGCGACGTGGCCGCGTTGCGCGACGGCGATTACTACCGGGGAGGGAAGCTGTTTGATGCCGAAGGTAAGGAAATTCCGTTGGTGGCCGATGCCCTGAGGAAAACATCCAAGCCTGAGACCAGCGAGGTTTAACGAGCGACCCCGTGTACCCTGTGGGAGCTGGCTTGCCTGCGATAGCGATGGTGAATTCACCGGCGCTATCGCAGGCAAGCCAGCTCCCACAGGGATTCAACCCGCTTTGAGTTCTTTGCAGGGCAACGAACACGCCTCATCCAGAAACTTCACCACCGTCCCCATGCACGCCTGGCGTTCTTCCACATGGGGCATGTGGCTGGAGTCTTCAAACAGTGCCCAGCGCACGTCCGCTATCTCATCCAGGAACGGTTTGACCACCAACGGTGTGGCTTCGTCATGTCGACCGGAAATCACCAGGGTTGGCACCTTTATGGCTGACAGGCGGCCGATCACGTTCCAGTCTTTCAAGCTGCCGATCACGTGGAATTCGGTCGGGCCGCTCATGGCGTGGTACACCGTCGGGTCGGCATCAACCTGGGCGAAGGTGCGTGCCACTTCTTCGGGCCACGGGTTGACCCGGCACACATGCTGGTCATAGAAAACCCGTGAGGCCGCCAGGTATTCCGGGTCTTGGTAGGTGCCGGCCTGCTCGTGCTTGAGCAGGGTTTCGTGCACGCCTTCAGGCAACAGCCTGCGCAGGCGGTTGGCTTCGCTGACCCAGGTGCGCATGCAGGTGGGGGAGTTGGCAGGGATAAACGCGCGCAGGCCCTTGGGTTGCAAGATCGCGTGTTCGCTGCCCAGCATGCCGCCCCAGGATTGCCCGAGGATCGCGTAGTTCTCACTGATTTGCAGATGGTCCAGCAGGTTGTTCAACTCGTCGAGGAACAGGCCGATGGTCCAGAACGACGGGTCTTTTTCCGGCAAGTGCGTGGAGCGGCCGTTGCCCAACTGGTCGTAGTGGATCACCGCATGACCGCTGGCGGCGACGTCCTTGAAGGCGTCGACGTAATCGTGGGTGCAGCCCGGGCCGCCATGGATGATCACCAAGGGCGTGCGGCCTGTGGTCAGGTCGCCCGTGACGCGATACCAGGTCTGGTAGGCGCCAAAGGGCGCGTAGCCTTCGCGAACTTTTTCGATGAATTCCATTTCGTACCCTGCTCTGAAAAAAAGGATCAGGGTTACGATAGTCTGAACAAAAAGTTTAGGTAACTAGCAAAACAGATAGGTTTTTCCCAGCGCTCAACCTTCCAGCAAGCGGTAATGGGTGGCGCGAACCACCGCCTGAACACGGTTCTTGGCCCCCAGTTTGTGCATGGCCGAGGCCAGGTGCAGGGTGACCACCGCCAGGGAACGGCTCAATTGGGTGGCGATTTCGGCGGCGGTCAGGCCCTCGGCCGCCCACTTCAGGCATTCACGCTCGCGCTTGGTCAGGCGGATGTGCGGATAAGCCCGCACTTCCTTGCTGAACAGCGGGTACGCCGCTTCCTGGAGGGCATGGGTAATCAGGCTGAAATCGGCCAGCGTATGTTGGGCGTCCTTCAATACCGTGCGCGCCTTGCCAGTGCGCAACCCGGTCAGCGAGGCGAAGCCGCCCCGGGGCAGATGAATCGGCACGCTGACGCCGCAGGTCAGTTGGCGTTCATGCAGGTAGGAAGAAACGGGGGCGTGGCACGGGTCGATGATCTTTTGCAGGGCAGTCTCGGTCTTCGCCTCATAGGACCAGACAAATGGTGATACCGAACTCAACGCCAGGTGTTGCACCGGGTCGATCTGGTAAAACCCTTCGCTGCACCATAAGGCGTGCCAGTCGGCCGGTGTGTTGCGCAATTGCAACAGCGAGGGCGTGATCAGTGCGCCGTTGAGGTCGATGGGCACCGGGCTGTAGTCATACACCAGGGCATCGAAGCCCAGTTGTTGGGCAAGGATAAACGCATTGTCCATCTGTTCATCCAGGCTCCTGCCCGGTATGAGGCGATTATTGAAGGCGGTCAGCTTGGCCAGCATCCGTTCTGCTCCCGAATTCATTTGAATCTCGACTTGCTGCAAGTAGAATGCCACGCCCCGGCGAAGGACTGCCAGGCCAAACCTATAAGAAATACTAGGTTATGGACGCACGGCATCCTCGGTAGTGTTGACCTGATAAACGGCCGCTACCCGCCAGGCCGATACAACACAAGGAATGTATGCATGTGGCGTGAAATTGCCCCCGACCAGCAGTACAACGTGCAAGTCGACGGCCATAACCTCGTGGTCTACAGCTTTGGCGAAGGCGATGAGGTGCTGCTGTGTCTCAACGGCGGGCCGGGCCTGCCGTGTGACTATCTGCGCGACGCCCATGGCTGGCTCAAAGCACATAACCTGCGAGTGGTTGCATTCGACCAGCTTGGCACGGGCGCATCAGCCAGACCGACCGATGCCGCACTGTGGGAAATCCGCCGTTATGTCGAAGAAGTCGAGACCGTGCGCCAGGCGCTGGGCCTGGGCCGCGTGCATTTGCTCGGGCACTCCTGGGGCGGTTGGCTGGGGATCGAATATGCCCTGCATTATTCCGGTGCGCTCAAAAGCCTGATCCTGGAAAACACCGTCGGCGACATTCCCCACCTGTCCCAGGAACTGGAGCGCCTGCGCGGCGCCCTGGGCAGCGAAACCGTGGCCATGATGCAACGCCACGAAGCCATGGGCACTCTCGACCACCCGCAGTACCAGGCCGCCATCACCTTGCTCAACTACCGCCACGTGTGCCGGCTCGACGAATGGCCAGAGCCGGTCAAGCGGTCCCTGGGCGACTGGAACATGGGGCCGTACGAAACCATGCAAGGCCCCAACGAGTTCCTCTATATCGGCAACCTCAAGGATTGGAACCGCCTCAAGGAAATGGCCGAGTTCAAGATGCCGATCCTGATCACCACCGGCCAGCACGACGAACTCACCCCCGCCTGCGCAATGCGCATGAAACTAGCAGCACCCCACGCCGAGTTGCATGTGTTCCCCAACAGCAGTCATATGCCGTTTTACGAGGAGCCGCAGGCCTACTTCCCGGTGCTGCTGGACTTCCTCGCTCGCCACCGAGGCTGACGCATGAACCTGGCGCGCTACCGCTTCGTGTTGTCCCGGCCCCTGCAATTGCTGCCGGTGCTGCTGGGCATCAGCCTGATCACCTTCGTGTTGGTGCGCTCGATTCCTGGCGACCCGGCGCGCGCCTTGCTGGGTTCGCGCAGCACGCCGGATGCGCTGTTGAAGATCCGCGCCCAGTTCGGCCTCGACCAGCCCTTGTGGCTGCAATACTTTTACTTCCTGAAAAACCTGCTCAAGGGCGACCTCGGCCAATCGCTGCTGTACAAGGTCGACGCCCTGAAACTGATCGTCACCCGCATCGAGCCGACCCTGGTGCTGGTATTGGGCAGCGTGGTGCTCGCGTTGTTGATAGCGGTGCCATTGGCGACGATTGCGGCGCGCCAGCAAGGCCGTTGGGCAGACAAGCTGATCCGCGTGTTCACCACGGTCGGCCTGGGCATGCCGGCGTTCTGGCTGGGGTTGATGCTGATCCTGCTGCTCAGCGTGAAATGGGGCCTGTTCCCGGTGTCCGGTTACGGGCGCACCTGGCTGGACAAGGCGCACCATATGCTCTTGCCATGTCTGACCATCGCCCTGGCGCTGTCGGCGGTGCTGGTGCGCAACCTGCGGGCGAGCACGTTGATGGAGTTGCAGGCGGATCACGTCACCGCCGCACGTGCACGCGGGCTGTCGGAAGGCGCGGTTTTTCGCCGGCATGTGCTGCCCAACGCCCTGGTGCCGGCGGTCAACCTGCTGGCGGTCAACATCGGTTGGCTGATCAGCGGCACGGTGGTCATCGAAAGCCTGTTCGCGATTCCAGGCATCGGCCAATTGCTGGTGCGCGGCATTTTTACCCGTGACTACATGGTGGTGCAGGGCGTGGCGATGGTGCTGGCCTGTGCCACGGTGGTGGTCAACTTCATGGCCGACCTGGTGACAGTGGCCCTCGACCCACGGGTGAAGATGCAATGAGCAGTCGCCCCCTGATCGCCCCGTGGCGCTTGCGCCTGCGCTTTGGTTTTCGCAATGGCCGACTGACTGCCGCATGGGGGTTGTTGATCCTGTTCGCGTGGTTGGCCCTGGCGCTGTTGGCGCCGTGGATAGCGCCCTATGACCCCATCGCGCAGGACACCGGCATGAGTTTGCTGGCCCCCAGCCTTGCCCATCCGTTGGGTACGGACAATTACGGCCGGGATATCCTGTCGCGGGTGATCTGGGGTGCGCGCATCGACCTGCAGTTGGCGGTTATCGGGGTGATCTTCCCGTTCATCATTGGCACCTTTATCGGTGCGGTCTCGGGTTATATCGGCGGGCGTTTCGACAGTGTCTGCATGCGTGTGATCGACGTGGTGCTGGCGTTCCCGTTCCTGGTGCTGATGCTGGCGATCATGGCCATCCTCGGGCCGGGCTTGCAGAGTTTTTATATCGCCATGGCACTGGTGGGTTGGGTGTCGTACGCGCGCCTGATTCGCTCGCAGATCCTGGTGCTCAAGGAAAGCGAGTTCGCCCTGGCTGCCAAGAGCCTGGGTTTTGGCCATGGGCGCATTCTGTTCCGGCATTTGCTGCCCAATGCGCTGTTTGGCTCCATTGTGTTTTCCATGTCTGACGCGGTGCTGGTGCTGCTCAACGGCGCCGCCGTCAGTTACCTGGGCCTGGGGGTGCAACCACCGACCGCCGAATGGGGGACGATGGTGGCCGAGGGGCAAGCCTTTATCACCACCGCCTGGTGGATCTGCACCTTTCCGGGCCTGGCCATCGTGACCTTGGCCATGGGCTTCAGCCTGTTGGCCGATGGTGTTGCGCAGGTATTGGGGGAGCGCTCATGAGCCTGCTGAAGGTGCGCGACCTCAGTGTGATCGCCAACAACGCCGGGCGTGAGGTCACCTTGGTGGATCGGGTGTCCTTCGACCTGGCCGAAGGTGAAATCCTTGGCCTGGTGGGCGAGAGCGGTTCGGGCAAGACCATGGCCTGTCGTGGCCTGATGCGTCTGTTGCCATCGCCCAATCTGCGCGTGCAGGGCGGCGCGGTGCAGTTGGCCGGCCAGGACCTGTTGGCGCTGGATGATGCCGGTATGCGCGCCGTGCGCGGCGGGCAGTTGGGCATGATCTTCCAGAACCCCAGCAGCCACCTGGACCCGTTGATGCGCATCGGTGAGCAGACCGCCGAGGGCATCCGCCTGCATCAAGGCGCGTCGAAAAAAGACGCGCGCGTGCAGGCGATCGAGGTGTTGCGTCAGGTCGGGATTCCCGACCCCCAGGCGCGGGTCGACAACTACCCCCATGAGTTTTCCGGTGGCATGCGCCAGCGCGCAATGATCGCCGTAGCCCTGGGTTGCAACCCGAAGGTGCTGATCGCCGACGAACCGACCACAGCCCTGGATGTGACGGTGCAGGCGCAAATCCTGCGGCTGTTGCTCGACCTGCGCGACCAGCGTGGCCTGTCGATCATCATGATCACCCATGACCTGGGCGTGGTGGCGCAAACCTGCGATGCCATCGCCGTAATGTACGCCGGGCGCCTGTGCGAGCACGGCAGCAAATACGAGCTGCTGGCCCAACCGCAACATCCGTATACCGCAGGCCTGATCGACTGCCAGCCGGCCCACAGCAGCGGGCATGCGTTGTTGCGCACCCTTGCTGGCCAGCCGCCGTTGCTCGATGCATTGCCCGACGGCTGTCGCTTCCACCCGCGCTGCCCGCAGGCCGGCGCCTTGTGCACCGAGTTGCTGCCCCAAGGCGTACGCGTGGCCTGTCACTACCCGTTGGGAGCGCGCCCATGAGCTTGTTACAGGTCAAGGATTTGGAAGTACGCTTTGCCGCGTCCGGCAGCGGCCTGTTGGGCCTCAACCGCCAGTGGGTGAGGGCGGTGAACGGGGTGTCGCTGAACCTCGCCGCCGGTGAAACCCTGGGTTTGGTGGGCGAGTCCGGCAGTGGCAAGAGCACCCTGGGCCGGGCAATTCTGCACCTCAACCCGATCAGCGCCGGGCAGGTGTTGTTCGACGGTGTCGACATGGCCCATGGCAGTGCCATCGACATTGCCCGGCTGCGGCATGAAACCGCGATGATTTTCCAGGACCCCTACGCCGCGCTCAATCCACGGCACAGCATTGGCGAAACCATCGCCGAGGTACTGCGTGTGCAGCGTAAGGTGGTGGCGCAGCAGATTCCTGATCGTGTGAATGAATTGCTCGAACTGGTGGGCTTGCGTCCTGAGCTGGCTTCACGCAAGCCCGGCTCCCTCAGCGGCGGCCAGTGCCAGCGCGTGGGTATCGCCCGGGCGCTGGCGGTGGAGCCGCGCCTGATCATTGCCGATGAATGCGTGGCGGCGCTGGATGTGTCGATCCAGGGCCAGATCATCAACCTGCTGCTGGAACTGCAACAACGCATGAACCTGGCGATCCTGTTTATCGCCCATGACCTGGCCATCGTAAGGCGCCTATGCGACCGCGTGGCCGTGATGTACCTGGGCAAGATCGTCGAGGAAGGGCCGGTGGAAGCGGTGTTCACCGCGCCGCGTCACCCGTATACGGCGGCGCTGATCCAGGCCATCCCGGAGATCGATCCGCACCGGCCACTGCCCATGCAGCCATTGCCCGGCGAACCGCCGAGCCCGCTGAATCTGCCGACAGGCTGTGCCTTTCACCCGCGTTGCCGGTATGCGCAAGCCATGTGTTCCACGGTATTGCCCCCCACCCATTTCCTGCACGAGCATCGGTACAGTTGCGTGCTTGAAGCCCCTTTGCTCTGACCCTCTGCCATTCATTAACAAGGAGTTGTGATATGCCCTCGCGCCACTTGAAATTGCTCGCCGCCGCTACCCTCACGGCCTGGTCGCTGACCGCCGGCCTGGCCCAGGCCGCCGGTGTGCTCACCATCGGCTGCCGTGAAGACAGCACCACCTTTGACCCGATCAAAAGCGCGCAAAACCGCGACACTTGGGTGTTTGCCAACGTCTACGACACCCTGGTGCGCGTGGATAACCTGGGCACCAAGATGGAACCGGGCCTGGCCCAAAGCTGGGACATTTCCAAGGATGGCCTGACCTACACCTTCAAGCTGCGCGAGGCGAAGTTCTCTGACGGCTCGCCGATCACTGCCACCGACGCCGCGTTCAGCCTGCTGCGCATCCGCGACAACAAGGCCTCCTTGTGGAGCGACCCGTTCAGCCTGATCAACACCGCCACGGCCAGCGATGCCAAGACCCTGGTGGTCACCCTGAAAACCCCGGCGGTGGCCTTCCTTTCGCAACTGGCGTCTCCAACGGTGTCGATCCTGTCTGAAAAAGCCATGACCAAGATGGGCGAAGACGCCTACTCGGAAAACCCGGTGACTTCCGGCGCGTTTACCGTGGACGAGTGGCGCAAGGGCGACCGCGTGATCCTGAAGAAAAACCCGAATTTCTGGCAGGCCAGCAGCGTGAGCCTGGACGGCGTGGAATGGGTGTCGGTGACCGATGACAACACGCGCATGCGCATGGTGCAGAACAACGAACTCGACACGGCGATCTTCGTGCCGTTCTCCCGGGTCGAAGAACTGAAAAAAGACCAGAACGTGGTGATCCACGCCGACCCTTCCACCCGTGAAGATCACCTGTTGATCAACCACGAGCACGGCTTGTTGGCCAAGCCGCAAGTGCGCCAGGCCCTGGACATGGCCATCGACAAGCAATCGCTGGTCAAAGCCGTCACTTACGGTCAAGGCACCGTGGCTTATTCCTACATTCCAAAGGGCTCGCTGTACCACTACGCCAACAACCTGCAACGCCCGTACGACCCGGCCGAAGCCAAGAAGCTGCTGGCCGCTGCGGGTGCCCAGGATTTGAAGCTCAACTACGTGGTCAACGCCGGCAACGAGGCCGACGAGCAGATCGCGGTGATCATCAAGGACCAGCTAGCCAAGGTCGGCGTGACCGCCAACCTACAAAAAGTCGACCCGACCCAAAGCTGGCAGATGCTGGTGGACGGTGAGTACGATATTTCGGTGATGTACTGGACCAACGACATCCTCGACCCCGACCAGAAAACCACCTTCGTGCTGGGCCACGACACCAACCAGAACTACATGACCCGCTACAAGAACGACCAGGTCAAGGCCTTGGTGGCGGCTGCGCGGATCGAGGCAGACCCGGCCAAGCGCGAGCAGATGTATGTCGAGTTGCAGAAGCTGGCCAAACAGGATGTGAACTGGATTGACCTGTACTACAGCCCGTACATCAACATCTCACGCAAGAACGTAAGCAACTTCCTGCAGAACCCGTTGGGACGCTTCACCTTGGAGGAAGTGGTCAAAAACTGAGTTTTTAACTACACCACACAGCAATGTGGGAGCTGGCTTGCCTGCGATGGCGATGGAACATTCACCACCGCTATCGCAGGCAAGCCAGCTCCCACCTTTGTTTTGCGGTGTTTCAGAGCTTATTGCGCATCGAAGGCCTGGCCATTGATGCCCGCACTGTCCGGCCCCATCAGGTACAGGTACACCGGCATGATCTCTTCCGGCGCCGGCCTTTCCATCGGGTTCTCCCCTGGGTACGCCTGGGCGCGCATGCTGGTGCGGGTGCCGCCCGGGTTGATGCTGTTGGCGCGCACTGCGGCCACGTCTTCCAGCTCATCGGCCAGGGTTTGCATCAGCCCCTCGGTGGCGAACTTGGACACGCCATAGGCACCCCAATAAGCACGGCCCTTGCGCCCGACGCTGCTGGAGGTGAACACCACCGACGCATCCTGGGACAGCTTGAGCAACGGCAGTAAAGTGCTGGTCAGCATGAACATCGCGTTGACGTTGACGTGCATCACCCGCATGAAGTTCTCGCCGGACAACTGCTCGATGGGCGTGCGCGGGCCGATGATCGAGGCGTTGTGCAACAGGCCGTCGAGGTGGCCGAATGCCTTTTCGATCATCGCTGCCAGCTCATCGTATTGGTGGGGCAGGGCGGTCTCCAGGTTGAACGGGATCACCACCGGCTGCGGGTGGCCCGCGGCTTCGATCTCGTCATACACCTGGGCCAGGTTGGCTTCGGTCTTGCCCAGCAACAGCACGGTAGCACCATGGGCGGCATAGGTCTTCGCCGCTGCCGCGCCAATCCCGCGACCGGCGCCGGTCACCAGGATGATCCGGCCTTTGAGCAGTTCTGGAGGGGCAGAATAATCAAACATAAATAGCCTCGACAAATTTCAAGGTGATACAGCTCTCGAAGTGGAATCCATTTCCTGTGGGAGCTGGCTTGCCTGCGATGGCGGACGACCTGTCGCCAAATGTGCTGGCTGGCAGACCGCTATCGCAGGCAAGCCAGCTCCCACATTGATCTCAGCGTTGTTGAGATCTTCGAACAATCAGCAACTGCACAGTGCGTTATCCAGCACCTTGCGCAATTCCAGCGGGTGATCCACCACCACATCCGCGCCCCAGTGGCGCGGGTTGTCGTCCGGGTGGATATAGCCATAGGTGACCGCCGCCGTGCGCGTACCAGCGTCGCGGCCGGATTCGATGTCGCGCAGGTCATCGCCCACGAACAGCACGCTGGCCGGGTCCAGGTCGAGCATCTTGCACGCCAGGATCATCGGCTCCGGGTCCGGCTTGCTGTTCTTTACATGGTCCGGGCAGATCAGCACGGCCGAGCGCTCGGCCAGGCCCAGGCGCTGCATGATCGGTTCGGCAAAGCGCACCGGCTTGTTGGTGACCACGCCCCAGATCAGCTTGGCTTTCTCGATGTCTTCCAGCAGCTCGGCCATGCCGTCGAACAGTTTGCTGTGCACCGCGCAATCCTTGAGGTAACGCTCCAGGAATTCCTGGCGCAGTTCCTCAAAACCCGGCGACTCCGGGTCCATCGAGAAGGTCACGGCGACCATCGCCCGCGCACCACCGGAGATTTCATCACGGATGTGCTGCGGGTTGATCGGCGCCAGGCCACGTTCGGCGCGCATGGCCTGGCAGATGGCGATAAAGTCCGGCGCGGTGTCCAGCAGGGTACCGTCCATGTCGAAGAGAACCGCTCGCAACTTCACAGGCTTACTCCTCGCGCAGGGTTTGGATCATGTAGTTGACGTCAACGTCGTTGGCCAGCTTGTAGTGCTTGGTCAGCGGGTTGTAGGTCAGGCCGATGATGTCCTTGACGGTCAGCCCGGCCTGGCGGCTCCACGCACCCAGCTCGGAAGGGCGGATGAATTTCTTGAAATCATGGGTGCCGCGCGGCAGCAGCTTCATGATGTATTCGGCGCCGATGATCGCGAACAGGTAAGCCTTGGGGTTGCGGTTGATGGTGGAGAAGAACACCTGGCCGCCGGGCTTGACCATACGGAAGCACGCACGGATCACCGATGACGGATCCGGCACGTGTTCGAGCATTTCCAGGCAGGTGACCACGTCGAACTGCTCGGGCATTTCCTCGGCCAGGGCTTCGGCAGTGATCTGGCGGTATTCCACGCTCACGCCGGATTCGAGCTGGTGCAACTGGGCTACGGCCAGCGGCGCTTCGCCCATGTCGATGCCCATGACGGTGGCGCCGCGCTGGGCCATGGCTTCGCTGAGGATGCCGCCGCCGCAACCGACGTCCAGCACCTTCTTGCCGGCCAGGTTGACGCGCTCGTCAATCCAGTTGACCCGCAGTGGGTTGATGTCGTGCAGGGGTTTGAATTCGCTCTCGCGGTCCCACCAGCGATGGGCCAGGGCTTCAAACTTGGCGATTTCGGCGTGGTCGACGTTGCTCATGGTGAATCCTCTGAATCTGATAAGTCGGTGTGTCGCGGCTGAACCCGAGGCCTCAGCCGCGTCGTTATTCGCTGTGCCCGCTGATGCGTTGGCCCCAGGCAATGGCCGTGGCGGTCAACTGTTGTTCATCCATGCGGGTCAATTGCCGGTCGTCGAGCAATGGTTTGCCAGCGACCCAAAGGTGCTTCACGCAATCGCGCCCGGTGGCATATATAAGCTGTGAGACCGGATCGTAGATCGGTTGTTGCGCCAGCCCGGAAAGATCAAAAGCGACGATGTCCGCCGCCTTGCCGACTTCCAGCGAGCCAATCTGGCTGTCCAGGCCCATCGCCCTGGCACCGTTGAGCGTGGCCATGCGCAAGGCGCGGTGGGCATCCAGCGCAGTGGCCGAACCGGCCACTGCCTTGGCCAGCATCGCCGCCGTGCGGGTTTCGCCGAGCAAATCCAGGTCATTGTTGCTGGCAGCGCCGTCGGTGCCGATGGCCACGTTGACGCCAGCCTGCCACAAGCGCTCTACCGGGCAAAAGCCGCTGGCCAGTTTCAGGTTCGATTCCGGGCAGTGAATGACGCTGGTGTTGCTTTCTACCAGTAAAGCCAGGTCGTCTTCGCTGATTTGGGTCATGTGCACGGCCTGGAAGCGTGGCCCCAGCAGGCCAAGGCGAGCCAGGCGCGCCAATGGCCGCTCGCCGGTCTGCTCGACGGCTTGCTGCACTTCAAAGGCGGTTTCGTGAACGTGCATATGGATCGCGGCGTCCAGCTCTTCGGCGATCACCCGGATTTTTTCCAGATTGGCATCGCACACGGTATAGGGCGCGTGGGGGCCGAAAGTGATTTTGATGCGCGGGTGGTGCTTGAGGTCGCCGAACAGCTCGATACCCTGGCGAATCGCCTCGTCGGCACTGCTGGCGCCGGGGATCGGGAAGTCGAGGATCGGCAGCGCGATCTGCGCACGCATACCGCTGTTGTGCACGCAGTCACTGGCGACCTTGGGGTAGAAATACATGTCCGAAAAGCAGGTGATGCCGCCCTTGATCTGCTCGGCAATGGCCAGGTTGGTGCCGTCGCGCACGAACGCTTCATCGACCCACTTGGCTTCGGCGGGCCAGATGTGTTTTTCCAGCCAGGTCATCAGTGGCAAATCGTCGGCCAGGCCGCGGAACAGGGTCATGGCTGCATGGCCGTGGGCATTGACCAGGCCGGGGCTGAGCAGCATGCCGGGCAGTTCACGCACTTCTCGCGCCGCCAGCTTCAACGCCGCGTCCCGTGGCCCGATAAAGGCAATGCAGCCATCGCGGATGCCCAGGCCATGCTCCTTGAGCACCACGCCGGCAGGTTCGACGGGTACCAGCCAGGTCGGCAGCAGCAACAAGTCGAGCGGGGCGGCAGTGGAGGTCATCGCAGGCTTCTTCCCAGGCAGCTATAAAAGAAGGGCGAAGTATACCCGAGCGTCTTGGCTGGCGGATCGCTATAATCGGCGGCTTTTGTTCATGAGTGCGGGGTAAGGGATGCGCGACCGACTGTTGGCTGCAGACAAAGTGAAGGCCATCGAATGGCGTGATGGCGCGCTGCACCTGCTCGATCAGCGCGTTTTGCCGTCCCGCAAGCACTGGGTGGCCTGCAGTACCGTTGAGTCGGTGGCCGACGCCATTCGCACCATGGTGGTGCGGGGCGCGCCGGCTATCGGCATCTGCGCCGCCTATGGCTTGGTGCTGGCCGCCCGCGAGCGTATCGCCGAGGGTGGTGACTGGCAGGCTGCATGGGAAGAAGACTACGCCTTGCTGGCCCATACCCGACCGACCGCATCGAACCTGTTCTGGGCCTTGCAGCGCATGCGCGACCGCCTCGACCGCCTCAAGAAACACACCGACCCGCTGGTGGCGCTGGAAGCCGAAGCCGTGGCGATCCATGAGAGCGACCGGGAGGCCAATGTGGTCATGGCCCAGTTGGGCATGGAGCGGATTCGCAAGCACCAGGGCAATGCCCAGGCGATCCTCACCCATGGCAATGCCGGGGCGTTGGCCTCCGGCGGCGTTGGCACAGCCCTTGGGGTGATTCATGCCGCGTATCTGGAGGGGCTGGTCGAGCAGGTCTATGTCAATGAAACCCGCCCATGGCTGCAAGGCTCGCGCCTGACGGCGTGGGAGTTGGCGGGCCAGGGCATCCCGGTGGCAGTGAATGCCGACTCCGCCGGAGCGCATATCCTCAAGACCAAAGGCGTGACCTGGGTGGTGGTGGGTGCTGACTGTATTGCGGCCAATGGCGATGTGATCAGCAAGATCGGCACTTATCAGTTGGCCGTGTGTGCCATGCACCATGGCGTGCGCTTTATGGTGGTGGCGTCGAGTTCGACCCTCGATTTGATGATGGCTACGGGGGAGGATGTTGCGCTGGAGCAGCGCGATATTGGTGAGTTGCTTGAGGTGGATGGGCAGCGGTTGGATATCGCGGCGTTTAATCCTGTGTTTGATGTGACGCCTGCGGACCTGATTGACGTGATCGTCACCGAAAAAGGCATTGTCGAGCGGCCAGACACCGCCAAACTGGCCAAGTTGATGTGCCGTAAGCGCCTGCATTGAGGGTGTCGGTGTCTGTGGGGGCGCTATCGCAGGCAAGCCAGCTCCCACCTTTAACTGTGTTCACAAATCAAAGGTGGGAGCTGGCTTGCCTGCGATTGGCCCTTGAAGTCAATAAAACGTCTGCATTCCACCCTCAAAAAAAAGCACCACCGCGCCTCTGAGCCCCTCTCGTCCCCTTCAAGCCTGTCATCCGTCAAATTACTAGCCTCCATGCGCATCAGGGGGATAGGTGCGTGGCGGCGATTGTGATAACATCCGGCGGTTTCCAAGGCTGCCCCGAGGGGTGGCCTATAACGTGCAGATCCGTGTCATAACTCGTTGATTTGTCGTAAGTCGTTGTCAGGCACCGTGCCGGCAGCGGCGAGCTTCGTTCGTCCCGAATGGATGTGACGAGGTTTCACCCGAAAAAGGAATCAGGCTTCTCATGGGCGAACTGGCCAAAGAAATCCTCCCGGTCAATATCGAAGACGAGCTGAAACAGTCCTACCTCGACTACGCGATGAGCGTAATTGTCGGTCGGGCACTGCCTGATGCGCGCGATGGCTTGAAGCCCGTGCACCGGCGTGTGCTGTTCGCGATGAGCGAGCTGGGTAACGACTGGAACAAGCCGTACAAGAAATCTGCCCGTGTTGTCGGTGACGTGATCGGTAAGTATCACCCTCACGGCGACACTGCGGTGTACGACACCATCGTTCGGATGGCGCAGCCGTTTTCCCTGCGCTACCTGCTGGTAGACGGCCAGGGCAACTTCGGTTCGGTGGACGGCGACAACGCCGCGGCCATGCGATACACCGAAGTGCGCATGACCAAGCTGGCGCACGAGCTGCTGGCCGACCTGCACAAAGAAACCGTGGACTGGGTGCCGAACTACGACGGCACCGAAATGATCCCGGCCGTCATGCCAACCCGTATTCCCAACCTGCTGGTCAACGGTTCCAGCGGTATCGCCGTGGGCATGGCCACCAACATCCCGCCGCACAACCTCGGTGAAGTCATCGACGGTTGCCTGGCCCTTATCGACAACCCTGAGCTGACCGTCGATGAGCTGATGCAATACATTCCCGGCCCGGACTTCCCGACCGCCGCGATCATCAACGGTCGCGCCGGCATCATCGAAGCCTACCGCACCGGTCGCGGGCGCATTTACATGCGCGCCCGCTCGATGATCGAAGACATCGACAAGGTCGGTGGCCGCCAGCAGATCGTCATCACCGAACTCCCTTACCAGCTGAACAAGGCACGCCTGATCGAGAAGATCGCCGAGCTGGTTAAAGAGAAGAAGCTGGAAGGCATCACCGAGCTGCGCGACGAGTCCGACAAAGACGGTATGCGCGTGGTCATCGAACTGCGCCGCGGCGAAGTGCCTGAGGTGATCCTCAACAACCTCTACGCCCAGACCCAGCTACAAAGCGTGTTTGGTATCAACGTGGTTGCCCTGATCGACGGCCGCCCGCGCATCCTGAACCTCAAGGACCTGCTGGAAGCCTTCGTACGTCACCGCCGCGAAGTGGTTACCCGCCGCACCGTGTTCGAACTGCGCAAGGCCCGCGAGCGCGGCCATATCCTGGAAGGCCAGGCGGTTGCGTTGTCGAACATCGACCCGGTGATCGCCCTGATCAAGGCCTCGCCAACGCCGTCGGAAGCCAAGGAAGCGCTGATCAGCACACCTTGGGAGTCCAGCGCCGTGGTAGCGATGGTTGAGCGCGCTGGCGCCGACTCGTGCCGCCCGGAAACCCTGGACCCGCAATACGGCCTGCGTGAAGGCAAGTACTTCCTGTCGCCAGAACAGGCCCAGGCCATTCTGGAACTGCGCCTGCACCGCCTGACTGGCCTTGAGCACGAGAAACTGCTGGCCGAGTACCAGGAGATCCTCAACCAGATCGGCGAGTTGATCCGCATCCTCAGCAGCGCCGTGCGCCTGATGGAAGTGATCCGCGAAGAACTGGAAGTGATCCGCGCCGAATACGGCGACGTGCGCCGCACCGAAATCCTCGATGCGCGCCTGGACCTGACCCTGGGTGACATGATCCCGGAAGAAGAGCGCGTGGTGACCATCTCCCACGGTGGCTATGCCAAGACCCAGCCGCTGGCGGCCTACCAGGCCCAGCGTCGTGGCGGTAAAGGTAAATCGGCTACCGGCGTGAAGGATGAGGACTACATCGCTCACCTGCTGGTTGCCAACAGCCACACCACGCTGCTGCTGTTCTCCAGCAAGGGCAAGGTGTACTGGCTCAAGACCTACGAAATCCCGGAAGCCTCCCGCGCTGCCCGTGGCCGTCCGTTGGTCAACCTGCTGCCGCTGGACAGTGACGAATACATCACCACCATGCTGCCGGTCGAGGAATACACCGAAGGTCACTTCATCTTCATGGCCACCGCCAAAGGCACCGTGAAGAAGACCCCGCTGGAATCCTTCAGCCGTCAACGCAGCGTGGGCCTGATCGCCCTGGAGCTGGATGAAGGCGACGTGCTGATTTCCGCGGCCATCACTGATGGCGAGCGCGAAGTCATGCTGTTCTCCGATGGCGGCAAGGTCACACGCTTCAAGGAATCCGACGTGCGTGCCATGGGCCGTACCGCCCGCGGTGTACGCGGCATGCGCCTGCCAGAAGGGCAGAAGCTGATTTCGATGCTGATCCCGGAAGAAGGCAGCCAGATCCTCACCGCTTCCGAGCGTGGTTATGGCAAGCGCACCGCCATCAGCGAGTTCCCGGAGTACAAGCGTGGCGGCCAGGGCGTGATCGCCATGGTCAGCAACGACCGCAACGGCCGTCTGGTCGGCGCGGTGCAGGTGCTCGATGGCGAAGAAATCATGCTGATTTCCGACCAGGGCACCCTGGTGCGTACCCGTGTGGCTGAAGTGTCGAGCCTGGGCCGTAACACCCAGGGCGTGACCCTGATCAAGCTGGCCAAGGACGAAAAACTGGTTGGCCTTGAGCGTGTGCAGGAGCCTTCGGAAGTCGAAGGTGAAGAGCTTGAAGGTGAGGAGTTTGAAGGCGAAGTGATCGCAGCTGGCGATGACAACGTTGACGAGCCAACCCTCGACGCTGCCGCAGACGAAGAAGAACCGCAGGAATAAGCGGACACACAGGGGGCGGATGAAGATTCGCCCCCTTGTTGTTTGTCCCGTATGAAACACAGCGCCCTTTGCCTGGACGCGGTCCATGTGGGAGCTGGCTTGCCTGCGATGCAGGCGCCTCGGTCATTCAGTGATACCGCGGCGCTGCTATCGCAGGCAAGCCAGCTCCCACAGATGTCCGCTCCAGAATGAGGGCGTTGCTGACATGATTGCAGCCCCACCAGATCAGAGTGAGATTGGATGTGAGCAAGAGAGCCTATAACTTCTGTGCCGGTCCCGCGGCGCTTCCTGAAGCAGTCCTGCAGCGTGCGCAGGGTGAACTCCTCGACTGGCATGGAAAAGGCCTCTCCGTGATGGAAATGAGCCATCGCAGCGATGAGTTCGTGTCCATCGCCAACAAGGCCGAGCAGGACCTGCGCGACTTGCTGGGCATCCCATCCAACTACAAAGTGCTGTTCCTGCAAGGTGGTGCGAGCCAGCAGTTCGCCCAGTTACCGCTGAACCTGCTGCCCGAAGGCGGCACTGCTGACTATATCGACACCGGTATCTGGGGTCAGAAGGCCATTGAAGAGGCCTCGCGCTACGGCCATGTCAACGTGGCAGGCACCGCCAAGCCCTACGACTACTTCGCCATTCCCGGTCAGAACGAGTGGAAGCTGTCCAAGGATGCGGCCTACGTTCACTACGTCGCGAACGAAACCATCGGTGGCCTGGAATTTGATTGGGTGCCGCAAGTCGGTGACGTGCCACTGGTATGCGACATGTCCTCGGACATCCTCTCGCGCCCGATCGACGTGTCCAAATACGGCATGATCTACGCCGGTGCGCAAAAGAACATCGGCCCAAGCGGCATCCTGGTCAATATCATCCGCGAAGACCTGCTGGGCCGCGCCCGCTCGCTCTGCCCGACCATGCTCAACTACAAGGTCGCGGCCGATAACGGCTCGATGTACAACACCCCGCCGGCATTTGCCTGGTACTTGTCGGGCCTGGTGTTCGAATGGCTCAAGGAGCAGGGTGGTGTGGCGGCCATGGGCAAGCTCAACGAAGAGAAAAAGCGCGTCCTGTACGACTTTATCGACGCCAGCGGCCTGTACAGCAACCCGATCAACCTCAGCGACCGCTCGTGGATGAACGTGCCGTTCCGCCTGGCCGATGATCGTCTGGACAAGTCGTTCCTGGCTGGCGCCGACGCGCGCGGCCTGCTGAACCTCAAGGGCCACCGCTCGGTGGGTGGCATGCGCGCCTCCATTTATAACGCCGTCGACATCCACGCCATCAATGCGCTGGTTGCCTACATGGCAGAGTTCGAGAAGGAACACGGCTAATGTCTGAGCAAGAACTCAAGGCCCTGCGCGTACGCATTGACAGCCTGGACGAGAAAGTCCTGGAGCTGATCAGTGAGCGTGCGCGCTGCGCCCAGGAAGTGGCCCGGGTGAAAATGGCGTCGCTGGCGGAAGGCGAAGTGCCGGTGTTCTACCGCCCCGAGCGTGAAGCGCAGGTGCTCAAGCGTGTGATGGAGCGCAACAAGGGGCCGTTGGGCAACGAAGAGATGGCGCGGTTGTTCCGTGAAATCATGTCCTCGTGCCTGGCGCTGGAGCAGCCGCTGAAAGTGGCTTACCTCGGCCCTGAAGGCACCTTCACCCAGGCAGCGGCCATGAAGCACTTCGGCCATGCGGTAATCAGCAAGCCGATGGCGGCTATCGACGAAGTCTTCCGTGAAGTCGCGGCCGGTGCGGTGAATTTTGGCGTGGTGCCGGTGGAAAACTCCACCGAAGGCGCGGTCAACCACACGCTGGACAGCTTCCTCGAACACGACATGGTGATCTGCGGTGAGGTGGAGTTGCGTATCCACCACCACCTGCTGGTGGGTGAAAACACCAAGACCGACAGCATCAGCCGTATCTATTCCCACGCCCAGTCCCTGGCCCAGTGCCGCAAGTGGCTGGACGCCCATTACCCGAATGTCGAGCGCGTGGCGGTGTCCAGCAACGCCGAAGCGGCCAAGCGGGTCAAGGGTGAGTGGAACTCGGCGGCGATTGCCGGCGATATGGCCGCGGGCCTGTACGGCCTGACGCGCCTGGCTGAGAAGATCGAAGACCGCCCGGATAACTCCACGCGCTTTTTGATGATCGGCAGCCAGGAAGTGCCGCCCACCGGCGACGACAAGACCTCGATCATCGTTTCCATGAGCAACAAGCCCGGTGCGCTGCATGAGCTGCTGGTGCCGTTCCACGACAACGGGATTGACCTGACGCGCATCGAGACTCGTCCTTCGCGCAGCGGTAAGTGGACCTACGTGTTCTTTATCGACTTCATGGGCCATCACCGCGACCCGCTGGTCAAGGGCGTGCTGGAGAAGATCAGTCAGGAAGCCGTGGCACTCAAGGTGCTGGGCTCTTACCCGAAAGCGGTTTTGTGAGGCTTTGACATGAGTGGCAACTTCCTCGCCCTGGCGCAGCCGGGCGTGCAACAACTCTCGCCTTACGTTCCAGGCAAGCCTGTGGACGAGTTGGCCCGCGAGTTGAATCTGGACCCGTCCAAAATCGTCAAGCTGGCGAGTAACGAAAACCCGCTGGGCCCGAGCCCCAAAGTGTTGGTGGCGATTCGTGAAGAGCTGGCCGAGCTGACCCGTTATCCCGATGGCAACGGTTTTGCGCTCAAGTCGCTGCTGGCGGACAAGTGCCGGGTCGAGTTGAATCAAGTGACCTTGGGCAACGGCTCCAACGACATCCTTGAACTGGTCGGCCGTGCCTACCTGGCGCCAGGTTTGAATGCGGTGTTCAGCGAGCATGCGTTTGCGGTCTACCCGATCGTGACCCAGGCGGTGGGGGCAGATGCACGCGTGATTCCTGCCAAGGAGTGGGGTCATGACCTGCCGGCGATGCTGGCAGCCATCGATGCCCAGACTCGCGTGGTGTTTATCGCCAACCCGAACAACCCGACCGGCACCTGGTTTGACGAGCAGGCACTGAACGAATTCCTGCAGGACGTGCCGGCGCATGTGCTGGTCGTGCTGGACGAAGCCTACATCGAGTACGCCGAAGGCAGCGACCTGCCCGACGGCCTGGATTTCCTCGCGGCCTACCCGAACCTGCTGGTGTCGCGTACGTTCTCCAAGGCTTATGGCCTGGCGTCGTTGCGGGTCGGTTATGGTTTGTCCACCCCCGTGGTCGCCGATGTGCTGAACCGCGTGCGCCAACCGTTCAACGTCAACAGCCTGGCCCTGGCGGCCGCCTGTGCGGCGGTGAAGGATGCCGAATACCTGGAAGAAGGTCGTCGCCTCAACGAAAGCGGCATGCTGCAATTGCAGGAAGGCTTTCGTGAGCTGGGCCTGGGCTGGATTCCGTCCAAGGGCAACTTCATCTGCGTCGACCTCGGCCAAGTGGCCGCGCCGGTGTTCCAGGGCTTGCTGCGCGAGGGTGTGATCGTGCGCCCGGTGGCCAACTACGGCATGCCGAACCATCTGCGTATCACCATCGGTTTGCCGGCTGAGAACAGCCGCTTCCTTGAGGCGCTGGCCAAGGTTCTGGCCCGTGGTTGATGTCACTGCATTGCAACCTGCTGTGCCTATGATCGGTCGCCTGGTGGTGGTCGGCCTGGGGTTGATCGGTGGCTCCTTCGCCAAGGGCCTGCGTGAAAGCGGGCTGTGTGGCGAAGTCGTAGGCGTAGACCTCGACCCGCAATCGCGCAGGTTGGCGGTGGAGTTGGGCGTGGTGGACCGCTGTGAGGCGGACTTGGCCGTTGCGTGCCAGGGCGCGGATGTGATCCAGCTCGCCGTGCCGATCCTGGCCATGGAGAAACTGCTGGCGGTACTGGCTGGCATGGACCTCGGGCAAGCGATCCTTACCGATGTGGGCAGTGCCAAAGGCAATGTGGTGCGCGCGGCACGATTGGCGTTTGGTGGCATGCCGCCGCGCTTTGTGCCGGGCCATCCTATTGCTGGCTCCGAGCAGAGCGGGGTGGAAGCGTCGAATGCGCAGTTGTTCCGTCGGCATAAGGTCATCCTGACGCCGCTTGCGCAAACCGATCCGTCGGCGCTCGCTGTTGTGGATCGTCTTTGGCGCGAGCTGGGCGCGGATGTGGAGCATATGCAGGTCGAGCGTCACGACGAAGTATTGGCAGCGACCAGTCACTTGCCGCATCTGCTGGCATTTGGCTTGGTGGATTCTTTGGCCAAGCGCAACGAGAACCTCGAGATTTTCCGTTACGCCGCCGGTGGCTTCCGCGATTTTACGCGGATTGCCGGCAGCGATCCGGTGATGTGGCACGACATCTTCCTCGCCAATCGCGAAGCGGTGTTGCGCACCCTGGACACCTTCCGCAGTGACCTCGACGCCTTGCGCGACGCCGTGGATGCGGGAGACGGCCATCAACTGCTGGGCGTGTTCACCCGGGCACGGGTGGCGCGTGAACATTTCAGCAAGATCCTCGCACGCCGGGCCTATATGGAAACCGCAGTGAACACCGATGATCTGACCTTCATCGCCAGCCCGGGTGGCCGCTTGAGCGGGCGCATCCGCGTGCCGGGTGACAAGTCGATCTCCCATCGCTCGATCATGCTGGGTTCGTTGGCCGAGGGTGTGACCGAGGTGGAGGGCTTCCTTGAGGGTGAGGACGCCCTGGCGACCTTGCAGGCCTTTCGCGACATGGGCGTGGTGATCGAGGGCCCGCACCATGGGCGTGTGACCATTCACGGTGTCGGCCTGCATGGCCTGAAGGCTGCGCCGGGGCCGATCTACGTGGGCAATTCCGGCACGTCGATGCGCCTGTTGGCCGGTGTGCTGGCGGCGCAGAGCTTCGACAGCGTGCTGACCGGCGATGCCTCGCTGTCCAAGCGCCCGATGAACCGCGTGGCCAAGCCGCTGCGTGAAATGGGCGCGATCATCGAGACCGGGCCGGACGGGCGTCCGCCACTGACCATTCGTGGCGGGCAATCGCTCAAAGGCTTGAACTATGTACTGCCCATGGCCAGTGCCCAGGTGAAATCCTGCCTGTTGTTGGCGGGGTTGTACGCTGAGGGTAAAACCTCGGTGACCGAGCCCGCACCGACCCGCGACCACACCGAGCGCATGCTGCGCGGCTTTGGTTACCCGGTGGCGGTGCAGGGCGCGACGGCGTCGCTGGCGTCAGGGCATGGGTTGGCCGCTACGCGTATTGAAGTGCCGGGGGATATTTCGTCTTCGGCATTTTTCCTGGTGGCGGCCTCGATTGCCGAGGGCTCCGAGTTGCTGCTGGAGCATGTCGGTATCAACCCGACCCGCACCGGGGTGATCGACATCCTGCGGCTGATGGGGGCTGATATCGCCCTCGAAAACCAGCGCGAGGTGGGCGGCGAGCCGGTTGCGGATTTACGTGTGCGCGCTGCCGTGCTCAAGGGCATCGAGATTCCAGAGGCCCTGGTGCCATTGGCGATTGATGAGTTCCCTGTGCTGTTTATTGCCGCAGCCTGTGCCCAAGGCCGCACCGTTTTGCGCGGTGCCGAAGAGCTGCGCCTCAAGGAGTCCGATCGCATCCAGGTGATGGCCGACGGTCTGTTGGCCTTGGGCGTGAAGTGTGAACCCACCCCCGATGGGATTATCATTGACGGTGGCCCGATGGGCGGCGGTGAAGTGCACGCCCATGGCGATCATCGGATTGCCATGGCGTTCAGTGTGGCTTCCCTGCGGGCGAAGGCGCCTATTCGTATTCTTGACTGCGCCAATGTTGCTACGTCTTTTCCGAACTTTCTGACACTGTGTGCCCAAGTCGGCATCCGTGTTGCCCAAGAGGCTCAATTGTGAATATCAAAGCACCGGTGATTACCATCGACGGGCCTAGCGGCTCGGGCAAAGGCACAATCGCTGGCATTCTGGCCAAGCGCCTGGGCTGGTGCCTACTGGATTCTGGCGCGCTGTACCGCCTGCTGGCGTTCGCTGCGCACAACCATGGTGTGGACCTGACCAACGAAGAGTTGCTGACCAAACTTGCCGCCCATCTGGATGTGCAGTTCATTGCGGCGACCGAGGGTCAGTTGCAGCGCATCATTCTGGAAGGTGATGAAGTCAGCGATGTGATTCGCACCGAGAGTATCGGCGCAGGTGCCTCCCAAGTGGCCGCGTTGCCCGCCGTGCGCGAGGCGCTGCTGCAGCGCCAGCGCGCATTCCAGGAGGCGCCGGGCCTGGTGGCCGATGGCCGCGACATGGGCACGGTGGTGTTTCCCGAGGCGCCGCTGAAGATTTTCCTGACCGCCAGCGCCGAGGAACGGGCACGCCGCCGATACTTGCAGTTGAAGGGCAAAGTCGATGGTGTTAGTCTGTCGAGTCTGCTAGATGAGATCCGTGCACGCGATGAGCGTGATACCCAGCGTGCGGTAGCCCCGCTCAAGCCGGCGGCTGACGCCATACAGCTGGATTCCACGGAGTTGTCCATCGAGCAGGTGCTGGAACGCATCATGAGTGAAATCGCCATTCGCGATATCGCCGGGTGATCAAGAAGGCCGCAGGGGACCAGTCATAGTCCTGCGGTGGCTTCTTTTAACTGAAACTGACCCACACCGTCTGGGGTGTGGAGATGGGCGTATTCTTCGCCCTTATCAACAGGAATTAAAATGAGCGAAAGCTTTGCGGAACTCTTTGAAGAAAGCCTAAAAACCCTGAACCTTCAGGCAGGCTCCATCATCACCGGTGTTATCGTTGATATCGATTACCAAGCTCGCTGGGTAACCGTTCACGCTGGTCTGAAGTCTGAAGCTCTGATCCCGCTGGAACAGTTCTACAACGATGCTGGTGACCTGACTATCAATGTCGGTGACGAAGTTCACGTTGCTCTGGACTCGGTTGAAGACGGTTTCGGTGAAACCAAGCTGTCCCGTGAAAAAGCCAAGCGCGCTGAATGCTGGATTGTTCTCGAAGCAGCCTTCGCAGCTGAAGAAGTGGTCAAGGGCGTTATCAACGGTAAGGTTAAAGGCGGCTTCACTGTCGACGTTAACGGCATCCGTGCGTTCCTGCCAGGTTCTTTGGTCGACGTTCGTCCAGTGCGCGACACCACGCACCTGGAAGGCAAAGAACTCGAATTCAAAGTCATCAAGCTCGACCAGAAGCGCAACAACGTTGTCGTTTCCCGTCGCAGCGTGCTGGAAGCAGAGAACTCCGCCGAGCGTGAAGCTCTGCTGGAATCCCTGCAGGAAGGCCAACAAGTCAAAGGTATCGTCAAGAACCTCACCGATTACGGCGCATTCGTCGATCTGGGTGGCGTCGATGGCCTGCTGCACATTACCGACATGGCTTGGAAGCGTATCAAGCATCCTTCCGAAATCGTCAACGTTGGCGACGAGATCGATGTCAAGGTTCTGAAGTACGATCGTGAGCGTAACCGCGTTTCCCTGGGCTTGAAGCAGCTGGGCGAAGATCCATGGGTTGCTATCAAAGCTCGTTACCCAGAAAGCACCCGCGTGACCGCGCGTGTTACCAACCTGACCGACTACGGCTGCTTCGCAGAGCTGGAAGAAGGCGTGGAAGGCCTGGTGCACGTTTCCGAAATGGACTGGACCAACAAGAACATCCACCCTTCGAAAGTCGTACAAGTCGGCGACGAAGTGGAAGTTATGGTTCTGGACATCGACGAAGAGCGTCGTCGTATCTCCCTGGGCATCAAGCAGTGCAAATCTAACCCATGGGAAGATTTCTCTGGCCAGTTCAACAAGGGCGATAAAATCTCCGGCACCATCAAGTCGATCACCGATTTCGGTATCTTCATTGGTCTGGACGGCGGCATCGACGGCCTGGTTCACCTGTCCGACATCTCCTGGAACGAAGTTGGCGAAGAAGCTGTTCGTCGTTTCAAGAAGGGCGACGAGCTGGACACCGTTATCCTGTCGGTTGACCCAGAGCGCGAGCGCATCTCCCTGGGCATCAAGCAACTGGAAAGCGATCCGTTCTCCGAGTACGTTCAAGAGAACGACAAAGGCGCCATCGTTAAAGGCACTGTGAAAGAAGTTGACGCCAAAGGCGCCATCATCGTTCTGGCCGACGATATCGAAGCGACTCTGAAAGCCTCCGAAATCAGCCGTGACCGCGTTGAAGACGCGCGCAACGTTCTGAAAGAAGGCCAGGAAGTAGAAGCCAAGATCATCAGCGTTGACCGCAAGAGCCGCGTGATTCAGCTCTCCATCAAGTCGAAAGACGAAGTGGAAGAGAAAGAAGCTATCCAGAGCTTGAAAGAAGCTGCTCCGGAAGCTGCTGCTGACACCACCATGGCGGCACTGCTGCGCCAGGCAATGGCTAAGCAGAACTAAGTTCTGTAAAGCTGTAGAAAAAGGGCGACTTCGGTCGCCCTTTTTTGTGCCTGAAATTTGATGAAGCAACTGCATCGAACCAAGGCATTCAGCCCAATGTCAGAACTGACTATAGTCTTAAAAACGGCTATTTCGCGTTGCTGACTCAATAAGGGGTTGAATGAACAGAATTATCGTAATACTCGCCCTGCTGATGCTTGCAGGCTGCTCCTCCACCAGCGCCAAGACCCACGCCAAGCGTGGCGTCAGCGGTATAGAGGTCGACTGCTCTGGCCTGGGCAACAAGTGGGAAAAGTGCGAGAAGCGCGCCGCCCGTGAGTGCAAGATGCAGGGCTACAAGGTCATTACCCGCTCCAGCGATGCAGAGGACGAAGAGGGCGACTACCTGTTCGGCTGGAACCCTGCTGGCGCGGTGACGCGGACCATGTTGGTGATCTGTAAGTAAGGCGTTGGCTGCTCGCTGAGCGTGTTTATTCAGCCTCAGATAAGTTGACACATGGGCTGTTCAAATTCATCAACTCATGCTAAAACCTTCGGAGCGCTTTTCCTAGCTGCTTGAAAAAGAAGGGAAAAATATGACGAAGTCGGAGTTGATCGAACGAATTGTCACCCATCAAGGGCTGCTCTCATCCAAGGATGTGGAGCTGGCTATCAAGACCATGCTTGAGCAAATGTCCCAATGCCTGGCCACCGGAGATCGCATCGAAATCCGCGGCTTCGGCAGCTTCTCCCTGCACTACCGCGCACCGCGCGTAGGCCGCAACCCAAAAACCGGCCAATCCGTCAGCCTCGACGGCAAATTCGTTCCCCACTTCAAACCGGGCAAGGAATTGCGCGATCGGGTGAACGAAGAAGAGGAAGAAGGCGTCTGAGTGTTTTTGGGGAAGGAGAAGGGTATGCGTGGGGTTAAGCGCGTTGTTGCGGTATTGATTGCAGTGCTGGCGGCGTTGGTGGTTTTGGCGTTTGTGCTGGAGAACCAGCAGGGCGTGGCGCTGTCGTTCCTGGGGTGGAGTACTGCGCAGATGCCGGTGGCGGTGTTTGTGGTGGTGGCTTTGATTGTGGGGATGGTGATTGGGCCGGTGTTGGGGGTGGTTGTGCGTAGGCGTCGGGGTAAGGCGGGGGTTTAGGGTTTAGTCTTAGCTTGCAGTTGTGATAGGGATGCGCGGTGGTGACGACCGTTTGTCAGAAATCTAATCATATCGAGCGCGTTGAGCTGCCTAGCTACCTATTCCCGCTGGTTACGACCGTTCTCTGGGGGAACTCAGAATCGTCTGACATACATGTCAAGGCTTGTAATATACCAAAGAGATGGCAGAATGGAATCTGTTCTCGATAACAGGCATTTTGTGCGCTCAAAATTTGGCAGAGACGCTGGGTTTTGGCGGTCAACCAATTAAAATAAAAAAACGCAATTTTGTCTGCATAACGAGCCCGCAGTTTCTCTTTGAAGGCAGGTTTTTGTTGTGAGTAGTAGCTTCCGCGCCCCCCCAGTACCACCGTCTAACGAAGTCGATCTCGTCGAGCTATTCCAAGCTGTTGGCGCGCAGAAAAAGCTGATAGCCGTCGTCGCTACAGCAGTCACTCTGCTTGCAGTCGCTTATGCTTTTTTAGCAAAACCTGAATATCAGGTCAGCAGCGTGCTACGCCCTGCTGCGATTAACGAACTCGATTCGCTGAACCGATCTGAGGTGTACCAGCTTCCGCCTGCGGCGGCTCTGATCAAGGTCGGCGCAGCCCTTGAATCATATGAGACTCGATTGGGATTTTTTCGCGCAAATCAGACGCTTTTCAAAGAGTTTGTGCGGCCGGGTAGAACCTTGGAGCAGAGCTTCGAAGAGTTTAACCGTAATTCGATTAGTCTGACTCTTCCTGATGCTAATAAATCAGATTTGTTAAGTTCATATATACGCCTTGATCTCAACTATCATCAGGGTATAGATGGCGTCGCTATTCTTAATGGTTTTGTAGACTATGCTATTGCAGCAGAGCGCGAACAAATAGCTGCAGATATGACTGTTATTGTAAAAAATAGAATTAATGAGTTAGAAGGTAAATTGAAAGCTGCGCGCGCCAGTTATGAGGCTGATAAAGAAGCCAGAATCGCTACATTGCGCGAAGCGGATACTTTGAAGCGTGCTCAACTACAAGATGAAATTAAAGCATTGCGAACTCAGTTGAGAACGCTGCGAGCTGACAGAATGTCGCAGTTAAATGAAGCCATCAGTATTGCCCGGTCGTTAAATATTCAGAAGCCCACAACGCCGACTTCATTAGGAGAGCGGCCTGGAACTGCTTCCAGCGTTATGCGTACTGAGATTAATAATCAGCAGATTCCTCTCTACTTTATGGGGGTTGAAGCGTTGGAGGCGGAGCGCGTAGCGTTACGTAAGCGGACGTCAGATGACTTTACCGAGGGTCGCATTGCGCAGATTGCACGCGAGTTGCAGTTACTACAGACCAATCGTGAAATTGAGGTACTCAATGAACGTAAAAATGAAGATGTCTTTCTGAGTGGTGTGCAATCTTTAAGGGCAGAAGAGGTACGGTTGCGAAATCTAAATGTCGATATGAGCCGATTAAAGTTAGTTACCATTGATAAGCAGGCTCTTGAGCCTCTCGGTCCTGTTAAGCCAAAGAAAGCCATGGTCATTCTGCTCGGTGCGATCTTAGGTTTAATGCTTGGCTTGTCTATAGCTTTGGTACGTTACCTATTTACGAAAAAGCGTAACGATAAAGCGGTCGAGGTGCAATCTATAAGTCGGTTGAACTAGCTGCGTACCGAACACGACTAAGGATAAAATATAGTGTGTGCGGGTGGGGTATGGATGGCTAGGGCTAAGGGGTGACTGTGGTTTTGTCGGAATCTCGCGAGCGCGAAACCTTAGCTCACCTTCTCTCAAACTCCTCAAACAGGGGCGGGGCGTGCTGGCACTTTGGCTGGTACGTCTCAACGGCTCCGCACAGCGAATGCATAGAATAACCGTCTCATGATTTTCCCTGTGATGTGTGGCAGTGGAGGTGTCTTTGTGGGATGTGTTAGTTGGTAAATGGCCGCTATTTTGATATCAGTGCCGCTACCTCCATTGGCGTGTATGTCTCACATATTTTCTGCGTTATTACCAGCCGAATGGCCGATCAAGTGCGTGTTTTTAACGTTGGCTCGAGCTACTACGAAAGGCGCGCTAGGTTGCGTCGAAAGAACAGGATCACATAGTGAAAATATTAGTTACCGGTGGAGCAGGGTTTATAGGATCGGCGTTGGTTCGTCACATCATTGCGCATACAAATGACTCAGTAGTCAATTTGGATAAGTTGACCTACGCAGGGAACCTTGAATCCCTAGCGTCTGTAGTGAAGCACGAACGCTACGCGTTTGAGCGGGTGGATATCTGTGATCGTGCGGCGTTGGATCGTGTTTTTCGTAAGCACGCTCCCGATATGGTCATGCATTTGGCCGCCGAATCTCATGTGGATCGGTCGATTAGTGGTCCTTCGGATTTCATTCAGACCAATATTGTCGGTACTTACGTGCTGCTTGAAGCTGCTCGTGAATACTGGAACTCCTTGGATGTACAGAAGCACGAGAGGTTTCGATTCCATCATATCTCTACTGATGAGGTTTACGGTGATCTCGAAGGCTTGGACGAGATGTTCACGGAAACGACCCCCTATCAGCCCAGCTCTCCTTATTCGGCCAGTAAAGCCAGTTCAGATCACCTGGTTCGTGCTTGGGGCCGCACCTACGGGCTGCCGACGATCATCACTAACTGTTCAAATAATTACGGCCCTTACCATTTTCCCGAAAAACTAATCCCGTTAGTAATCCTGAATGCATTGGAAGGCAAGCCTCTTCCTATTTATGGAAAAGGCGATCAAATACGTGATTGGTTATATGTTGAAGATCACGCTAGAGCGCTCCACAAGGTTGTCACTGAAGGGCGGGTAGGTGATACCTACAACATCGGTGGGCACAACGAAAAGAAAAATATCGAAGTGGTCCATGCATTGTGCTTGTTACTTGATGAACTCCGCCCAGAATCGCCATTCCGGCCTCATGCTCGGCTGATTACATACGTTCAGGACCGCCCGGGCCATGATTACCGTTATGCTATAGATGCCGGAAAGGTGCAGCGTGACCTAGGGTGGGTGCCTGAAGAAACCTTTGAATCAGGTATTCGCAAGACTGTCGAGTGGTATCTAAATAATCAGTCATGGGTTGAGCAGGTTAAAAGCGGCAATTATCAGCAATGGATTGACCAAAATTACTCGGAGCGCTGAGCTGGATATGAAGATTCTGCTTTTTGGCAAGAACGGCCAGGTCGGTTGGGAGCTTCAACGCGCTTTGAGCACCATTGGCGAGGTGATCGCGCTGGATCGTCATTCCACCAATGGTTTGTGTGGTGACCTAACGAATATCCAAGGCATTCGTGAAACCATTCGCAAATTGGCACCCCATGTTATCGTTAATGCAGCCGCCTACACTGCCGTAGATCGCGCTGAGTCCGATGAGCAGGTGGCGACCTTAGTGAACGCTACGGCGGTGCAGGCCATGGCTGAGGAGGCGTTAAGTTTAGATGGTTTACTCGTTCACTATTCTACCGACTACGTGTTTGACGGTAGCGGGTGCGATGCGTGGTATGAAACGGATACGGTAGCGCCGGTCAACGTATACGGCACCACGAAGCGAGCAGGCGAGTACGCTATTCTGACCTCCGGGTGCAAGCATCTGATTTTCCGCACTAGCTGGGTATACGGTGCGCGGGGAAATAATTTTGCCAAAACAATGCTTAAACTCGCCCAAACCAGGGCGGAACTCAGAGTCATAGCCGATCAAGTCGGAGCACCTACGGGAGCTGATCTGATCGCTGATGCTACCAGCGTAGCTATCCGTCATGCGTGCCAGAGACCTGAGGTGTCTGGTATCTATCATCTGGCGGCATCAGGCTCGACCTCTTGGTATGAATACGCCAAGCTCGTTATAGATTTTGGCCGTGATTATGGGATGGATTTGGCGGTGCAGTCAGTGACGCCTATTGCTACCTCGGAATACCCGACGCCAGCGTGTCGACCATTGAATTCGAGACTGAATACCGAGAGTATATGCAGGATTTTTCCAATCTACCTGCCAGAATGGCAGAGTGGTGTAACTCGGATGCTAAAGGAAGTGTTAGACAAATGACGGCAATCAAGCGCAAAGGTATCATTCTTGCGGGTGGCTCGGGTACGCGCCTGTACCCTCTGACGTTGGGTGTGTCGAAGCAGTTGCTTCCTATCTTCGACAAGCCGATGATTTTTTATCCGTTGTCTGTGCTGATGCTCGCCGGGATGCGAGAAATTCTGATTATCTCTACACCTGAAGATTTGCCCAGTTTCAAGAAGCTGCTGGGTGACGGTAGCCAATACGGGATTCAGTTGTCCTACGCTGAGCAGCCGAGTCCTGATGGTCTCGCTCAGGCATTTATCATTGGTGAAGAATTTTTGGCGGGCAGTCCTTGCTGTCTGATTCTTGGTGACAATATTTTCTACGGCCAGCATTTTTCAGAAAATTTGTTCTCGGCTATGTCGCAGTCATCAGGTGCTACGGTGTTCGGTTACCACGTGTCTGACCCTGAGCGTTTCGGTGTTGTTGAATTTGATAACTCGGGACGTGCGTTGAGTATTGAAGAAAAACCGGCCAAACCAAAGTCTAATTACGCCGTGACAGGGCTGTATTTCTACGATAATCGTGTTGTGGATATTGCGAAAAGTATCAAGCCTTCACCGCGAGGAGAGTTGGAAATTACAGATGTCAATCGTGCGTATCTGGAAGATGGTTCTTTGACCGTTGAGATGTTGGGGAGAGGATTCGCTTGGCTGGATACGGGTACTCATGAGTCGTTGTTAGAGGCGAGCCATTTCGTACATACCATTGAACATCGTCAAGGGCTGAAAGTTGCGTGTTTGGAAGAAATTGCGTTTGCTCATGGTTGGGTAAGCAAGGAGGTTCTTGGCGAGCAGGCTGAGAAATTGAAGAAAACCGGTTATGGGCAATATCTTAAAAAAATTCTGGAAGAGGTTTCTAAATAATGAAAGTCATCAGAACGAGCATTCCTGATCTGATCATTATTGAACCGACAGTGTTTGAAGATGAACGTGGCTGGTTTATGGAGAGCTTTAATGAGAAGCGCTTTCACTCTGAGTTAAAGGCACTGGAGTTGGCCCTGCCAAAACGGTTTGTGCAAGATAACCACTCATGCTCGAAAAAGGGCGTACTACGTGGTCTTCATTATCAAAAAGCCCCGCATGCTCAAGGCAAACTTGTTCAAGTTTCGCAGGGCGCAGCCTTTGATGTGGCAGTTGATATTCGACCGGAGTCTTCTACTTATGGGCAATGGGTAGGCGTGGAGCTTAATAGCGTTAACAAGTATATGTTTTGGATCCCCGAAGGGTTTGCTCACGGCTTCATCGCGCTGGAAGATAACACCAATTTTCATTACAAAACTACTGGTTATTACTCTAAAGAATCTGAGGCCGCGATCAGGTGGAATGATCCGACTATCGATATTGCTTGGCCAAAAATGCCATCGCTAAATGTCAGCGTAAAAGACTGCGAAGCACCATTTTTCTCACCAGATTTGGTGAAAAACTAATGAGCCTAATTAGATGGGTCGATTTTCAGATACTCGGCGATGAGCGGGGTAGCCTCGTGGCCTTGGAAACAGACCGCGCTGTTCCGTTCGAAATCAAACGGGTGTATTACATCTATCGAACGGCGGAGAATGTAAGTCGGGGATTTCACGCGCACCGGAATTTGAAACAGGTTGCTATCTGCGTGGCAGGGCGATGCCGGATGGTTATCGATAATGGCTATGTTCGTGAAGATACATGGCTCGATTGCCCTACTAAAGGATTGCTCATCGAGAGTATGGTGTGGCGAGAGATGCATGACTTCAGCCCAGATTGTGTTCTGCTTGTGCTGGCTAGTGAGCATTTTGATGAGTCTGATTATATTCGAAATTACGAAACGTTTTTGGAAGCTGCTACCCAATGATAGCGTGGACAAAATCATATACCAGCAATGTTGGAATGTTGGAGTCCCAGATAAGTTGGGAATGCCCCATTGGGCGAGCATCAACGGTTAAAAACATTGAGGCTGTCGAACGCTGTGAAGTGGTTTGCCTGGTATTTTAGCTTAACGAGCGGTGAAGAAGCTTTAAACTGCTTCCCCATCATGTTGAACGAATAAATTTACGAGTTTTGCGGTTTTAGGGGCTCGTAACCAAGTAATAATATTAGGGTTATTCGAATGATTCCGTTTCTTGATCTCAAGTCCTTAAATGCTCAATATCGTGAAGAGCTTATCGCGGCAGCCACTGAGGTGATAGATTCAGGCTGGTATATTCAGGGAAGGCTTTTAGAGCGGTTTGAGTCAGAATTTTCTGATTACACCGGTGCTCGTCATTGCATTGGTTTGGCCAATGGACTTGATGCCTTGACATTGACTATTCGTGCTTGGAAGGAACTCGGTAAACTCCAGGACGGGGACGAAGTTATCGTTCCGGCCAATACCTATATTGCCAGTGTCTTGGCGATTACAGAAAATAGTCTCAAGCCTGTTTTAGTTGAACCGAACGAAAAAACATACAATATATGCCCCCTGAATATTCGCTCTGCGATAACCAATAGAACGCGGGCAATCCTTCCCGTGCATTTGTATGGTCAGCTGGCAGATATGCCAGAGATTATGAAGATCGCTCGGGAGCATAATCTTTTGGTGCTTGAGGACTCGGCTCAAGCCCACGGTGCGAGTATTGAGGGACGCAAGGCCGGCAATTGGGGGGATGCTTCTGGTTTTAGTTTTTACCCTGGAAAGAACTTAGGGGCATTGGGTGATGGCGGAGCAACGACGACCAGTTGTGAAGAGTTGTCGATGATGTTGAATGCCTTACGTAACTATGGCTCACACGAAAAATATCTGAACGTGCATCAGGGTGTTAATAGTCGGCTTGACGAAATTCAAGCGGCAATGCTGAGTGTTAAGCTCAAGACGCTGGATGAGCAAACACAAAATAGAAGAGTCATTGCTGATGTTTATTTAAAAAATATCAAAAATGATAATATCCTTCTACCTCTGTCGCAGGATCAGAATGCCCTCACGTTTATGGGGCACGTCTGGCATCTATTTGTGATCCGTTCAGAGCAACGGGATGCCCTGCAAGCGCATCTTAAAGAAAGCGGCATTCAAACATTGATCCACTATCCTATCCCGCCTCATAAACAGTTAGCCTACAAGGCTTGGAATGATCAGAGCTTTCCTTTAACAGAGACTATTCATCGCGAAGTTCTCAGTCTGCCGATAAGCCCTTTGATGTCTATTGAGGATGCGCTCGCCGTTGCTCAGGCCTGCAATAGTTTCTCCGTACGTGGTTGATTGATAATGACGCTGCTTCGTACCAGTTTTCTCAATGGAATTGCCGTTATCGTCAGGATGATGACGCTACTTGGGATCAACAAAATTCTTGCAATTTATGTTGGACCTTCCGGATATGCGGCGCTTGGTCAGTTTCAAAACGCAGTACAGATGATTACCGTGTTTGCGAGTGGTGCAATTAATACAGGCGTCACAAAATATACTGCGGAGTACCATGAGGAAGAATCGAAGCAGTATCAGGTATGGCGTACTGCTGGCTCTATAACCCTAGGTGGTTCGCTGTTAGCATCATTAGTTATCGCGTTTTTTTATAAAGAATTGGCAAGCTACTTTTTGAAGGATCCAGAGTTTGAAGGGGTCTTCTTATGGTTCGCTGCTACGCTAGTGTTCTTCACATTGAATGCGTATTTTCTTTCGATTCTGAATGGGCGAAAGGAGGTAGCTCGTTATGTAGTGGCTAATATCGCAGGAAGTTTATTTGCGCTAGTAATTACGACGTTGATGGCAATGAATATGGGGCTCTATGGAGCCTTGGTGGCCTTGGCTATTTATCAATCGCTTACCTTTTTTGTGACCTTGTTCATCTGCTATAGAACAAAATGGTTTGAGCTTAAAAACCTCTTCGGTCAGATAGATGGCCAGGTTGCAAAAAATCTTAGTAAGTTTGCATTGATGGCGTTGGCGTCGGCTATTTGTGTTCCAATTAGCCATATTGTTATTCGTAATTATCTCGCAGATCAATTTGGCTGGGATATGGCGGGTTACTGGGAAGCGATGTGGAGGCTGAGTTCTGCCTATCTGCTGATGGTGACTACAACACTGAGTCTTTATTACCTGCCGAAGCTTTCGGAGTTGGTGGGTGGTGATGCACTAAAGAAGGAGATTAGCCACGGCTATAAAATAATTTTACCCTTGGTAATCTGCTGCGGGTTATTAATATATTTATTGCGAGACTTTATAATCTCTGTTTTGTTTACTTCGGACTTTTTGCCTATGCGAGAGCTATTCGCTTGGCAGATGGTTGGGGATACCCTTAAAATCGGCGGTTGGGTATTGGCTTACTTGATGTTAGGTAAGGCGATGTTCAAGATGTTTGTGGTTGCTGAAATACTGTTTTCGGTTCTTTTTGTGGTGCTGACCCGGGTGTTTACCGAACACTGGGGGTGGCAAGGAGTTACTATCGCCCATGCGGTGAACTACTTGCTTTATTGGTTGTTTGTTTGGTGTGCTACCTATTCGCTGCTGAATGAAAAAGTCAAGGTTGAGGAGTAGTCTGTGACAGAGCGTTTTCCAAAAGTTTCAGTGATGGTGGTTACTTATAATCAGGAAGATTTAATTTCTGATACGATTGAGAGCGTTCTGGCACAAGATTATCCGAATTTTGAAATTGTTATTTCTGATGATGCGTCAACTGACGGAACTGCGAATGTAATTCGCGATTATGAGATACGTTTTCCTGGGATTGTGAGGGGGGTTTATAACAAGATAAATTTGGGTATTACGGGAAACTCAAATACTGCCTTTTTTGCCTGTGAAGGGGAGTTGGTCGCGTTGTTGGGGGGCGATGATCTTTTTTTACCAGGGAAGCTTTCTGCCCAAGTCGCATTGTTTGAAGATCCTGAAGTTACGATTTCCTATCATGGAGTCGACGTATTTGTCCATCAGACTGGGGAAGTTCTCTTTACAACAAATACCACCGAGAAGGAACAAGTGCGGGATGTCTACGACTTGATCGCTAAGGGCGGAATACCCGGCGCTTCTTCGATAATGGTCAGGCGTTCGGCCTGCCCGGCTCATGGGTTTCATCCTGACTTTCCTGTTGTAACTGATTGGATTTTCTCTATTGAGGTGGCTTTGAAAGGGAAGGTTCAAGAGCTTCACGGTGTGTATGGGAAGTACCGTAAGCACGGTTTGGGTGCCAGTGAGCGTACCTTTGAGCTATTGGATGAGTCGCTTAAAACCCTCTCGGTAGTTTCTGCTGCACACCCTACGAATAAAAAACTTCAAGACACGTGTATGAAAGGTGGGTATCGGTATCTCTTGGGTGAGCTATATCGGCAGGTGGTAAAAGGCAATGCCGAAAAAATTGTAGCGCTTAAAAAATACTTTAGAAATTACTCGGTTGGATTTAAGCGCATTCTTACTCTCACGGTACTTGATCTGCTAAGTCAGAAGTGGGTTTTATCTTTTGTGTCAACGTCCTTGCCTAAGATAAAAAATTTACTTAAGCGTAATATTTAAATATGATAAATCCGGTTTTTGTTTACTTTGCAGCCTGGGGGTTGGTTCTCTTTTTATACTCCCTGGGATTGACTTCAAACTTAGTCGACTTTTCCCTGGTTGGCGTAACGCTAATTGTACTTAATATGTTAAGTATTTTGTTGGCCTACTTTTTTTTAGGGGGGGGAAGCAAAAGAGAAAGTCATATTCCAGATGATTGGTTTTTTTTGGATACGGTGAGACGGTTTTTAAAATTTGTTCTTTTTGTTTGGTTGTTAGGTACAGTTGCGGAGATAGCCTACTCAGGAGGTTTTCCATTATATTGGAAGTTGGTCGGTGATACACGATTATATACCGAGTTCGGAATTCCTTCTTTTCATGGGGTGATGAATGCTTTTTATCTTCAAGCACTCTCTATGGCGTGTTATTTGTTTTTAAAATTACGAAGGATAAAATTTGTAGTTTTAATTCTTGTGCTGTTGTGCTGGCCTATATCCATGCTAGGTCGAGGTATATTGCTGGGTGGTCTTCTTCAGATGGCTTGTGTTCTGTTTTTGTTGACTAAGTTGAACACTAAGAAGATTTTTGGATTGGTGCTCGGATTAGTATTGGTGATTGTAGCGTTTGGTTATATAGGTGACTTGAGGCAAACAGCCAACCCGTTTTCGTATCTCGTGTCCGGGCAGACGGCAGAAGTGTTTGCCGGGTTACCCAGTGGTTTTTTATGGTTTTATGTTTATTTGACCGCAGGCTTAAGTAACCTTTTTCATAATATAGATTCACTCATTCCGGCTGGAGGGTTTTCTTATACATTCTCTAATATGTTGCCGACGATTGTACGAAACTTTTTTGAGATTGATTCTCGCAATGATTTGTTTGTTTTTGTTGATCGAAACTTAAATACGTCTACTATTTATGCTGGGTCGGTATCTGACTTTGGCCCGGTTGGCGGTTTTTTTTCGGTGTTGATAGTGCAAGTGATTTGTTGTTATACGTATATCCTGGCATTGAAGGGTAAGCCTTGGGGGATTTTTGCCTATACAGTGTCATTTCAAATTCTCACGTTTTCCATTTTTTACGATATGTTTTTTCTGCTGCCGACGTTATTTCAGTTTGCTATCTGTTTCATTTTATACGCCTATTATTTTTTTCGTAGGCGTTCAATGCGATCGATTCATCCTGTCGTTGAGGGTTGAGGGCGAGCTTAAATTGTTTGCCGGTATTATTGTAGCGTGATAACGAATTTAGATTTTTCAAGAGGAAGTATGATGAGCGGATATAAAGTATTGGTTACAGGTGGTGCCGGATTTATTGGATCACATCTGATTCCTAAAATTTTAGGTTCAGGAATGACGGTCAGGGTGCTAGATCCTCTGACTGTTCAGGTCCACGGTTTGCTGCCTACTGATCTCGACTGGTTGAATCAAGAAAATGTCGAATTCATTCGCGGCAGTGTCACATCTATGACTGACTGGGCTACTGCCCTACAGGGAGTAGATGCGGTTATCCATCTGGCGGCAGAAACAGGGACCGGGCAGTCCATGTACGAAGTCGCTCGTTATAACGAGGTGAACTCTCAAGGCACTGCGCTGATGTTCGATGTGCTGGGGAAGATGGCCGATCACCGTGTGAAGCGGGTTATCCTCTCTTCCAGTCGTTCGGTTTACGGAGAAGGGGCTTATGTGAACCCTGCCCAGCCACAAGTACGTATCTGCCCGCTCGCAAGAACAGGTGAGGCTCTTTCTAAGGGGCAGTGGGAACCTGTCTGCCCAGAGACCTCGGCTACATTGCAAGTTGTTCCGACGCGTGAAACGGATCAGATTGCTCCGTCATCAATCTACGCGGCGACCAAATATGCACAGGAGGATCTGGTCCGTATTGGTTGCCAATCCATGGGGATCGGTTACGGTATCTTTCGGCTGCAGAATGTCTACGGTGAACGACAGTCTCTAAATAACCCTTACACCGGCATTCTTTCTATATTTTCGACTAAAATTCGTCGCGGTAGCGAATTACCATTGTTTGAGGATGGAGAAGAAAGCCGTGACTTTGTACACGTCGATGATGTAACTGATGCTTTGTTGAAGGGCGTTACATCAGAGTCACCTATCAATACAGTTATTAACGTGGGGAGCGGCGTACCTACCTCTGTCAAGGAGGTCGCCCAAGAGCTTTCTCGCGCATTTGGCAAAGAGCCCAATATCGTCGTAACTGGAGAGTTTCGTATAGGTGATATTCGTCACAATTATGCTGATGTGACCCGGTTGAAAAGTGTACTGGGCCTGGTTCCTAAGGTTTCATTGAAGGAAGGTTTGAAAAGGTTCGCTGATTGGGTGGAGCAACAACCTGTTCCAGAAGATTTACTTGATAAAGCCAACCAAGAACTTCGTGATAGAAAATTGATGAGCTGAGGGATGAATATGGACGTGCCGTGCGCGTTGGGATTGCGTCAGTTACTGGTTGCAGATATTGCGCGTCAACGCGAACTATTTGGTCTAACCAAACCATTAAAAGGCTTAAAACTTTGGCTGAGTATGCTGTCGCCAAGATTTGCACCGGTATTACTTTATCGGCTTGCTCATCGTTTTCACGTGATGGGAATTGGCGTGTTAGCAAAGTTTTTTTCGTTGATTAATTTTCTGATGTTTGGGATTGAGATTGCTGTTGCATGCAAGATTGGTCCTGGATTGTTCTTTCCCCATACCCACGGCACTGTCATCGGCGCTATCAGTATTGGAAAAAATGCGGTTATCTATCAAGGCGTGACACTGGGTGCCAAAGATCTTGACTTTACCTATGATGCGGCACACAGGCCGATTATCGGTGATGACGTGCTGGTAGGTAGTGGGGCGAAGGTTCTAGGTGGCATTCAGTTGGGTAACCATGTGACGGTCGCTGCAAATGCGGTACTATTGCAAAGTATTGGTAATGATGTAGTAGTAGGCGGGATTCCTGCCAAAATTCTCAAAAGCCGGAATCTATAGCTTGAAATACTCCTTGCAAGGTAAAAAAGTTCTCTATATTGCACCTCGTTTTTTTAGCTATGAGAACGAAATTCGTGATGAACTTAGCAGAAGAGGTGCGCTGGTCGATTTTCTTCTAGATCGACCTTTCGACACTCCTCTTCTTAAGGCAATAACCCGTGTAAGTCGAGAGTTAGTGATAGGCGCTGCGGATCGTTTTTACGAAACCCAATTGGAGAGCTTGAAGCAGCAGGATTACGATTATGTATTTGTAATCAATGGTCAGACCCTATCATCACTTACCTTAGAGCGCTGGCATCAGTATTACCCGCGTGCAAAATTTGTTTTGTATATGTGGGACTCATTCGGAAATCGACGTTGGGCTATTGATAATTTAAAGTACTTTGATGTTAAGTTTACTTTTGATCGCGAGGATGCGAAGAAGCATGGTATTAACTTCAGGCCATTATTTTTTACCTCTGGCTTTGAGGCTCCTTCCCAATCCGCTATTGAGTGGGATATCAGCTTTATCGGTACGGCGCATACTGATCGATACGCGGTAGCGTCAAAAGTTTCAGCAGTCTTGGATAAGAAGGCCAAGGCATATTTATATCTTTTTTTACAAGCTTCTTGGGTCTATTGGCTATATAAAATTACCAACCGCTCCTTTCGTAGTGCGAAATTTACTGACTTTAAATTTTCACCCTTAAATAAGGGTGAAGTTCAGGCTGTATTTAATGCGTCTGGTTGCATTCTCGATATCGAACACCCCAACCAAACGGGGTTAACTATGCGAACTCTGGAAACGCTAGGGGCGCGAAAAAAATTGGTGACTACTAATCAAAGCGTTCGTCACTATGATTTCTTTGATGAGAATAATATCTGTATCGTCGATAGAAGAACTCCAGTAATTCCTGATAAGTTTTTGACGACGCCTTATCGTGATGTCCACGGCGATATTTATCATTCTTATCGGCTTGAAGGCTGGATGGACGAAATTTTTGAGGTGGCTCAACGATGAATAAAGTGCTCGTAACAGGTGCTAATGGCTTTATCGGTCAAGCTGTATGTCCCCGCCTCCTCCATGGCGGTCACTCTGTGCGAGCGCTAGTGCGTTCCAAGCCTGGCGGTTTGGCTGGGGTCGAGTATGTTGCTGGAGATTTTAGTGATCCTTCTATACTTGAGACCGCACTCAAAGATATCGACTGTGTTATTCATTTGGCTGCTCGAGCTCACCAACTTAATGATGATGCGAAGGATCCTTTAGCTGCCTTTAGGGCGGTGAATCGTGATGCTACGATCAATTTGGCGAGAGCTTGCCTAGCGTCAGGAGTCAAACGTTTTGTGTTTATCAGCTCCATCGGCGTCAATGGTGCACAGACATTCGATAAACCGTTTAGCGAATCGTCGCCCGCAGCGCCACATGCCCCTTATGCAGTGTCGAAACTGGAAGCCGAAGAGCAACTTACAGTTTTGATAAATGGTACTGATATGGAACTCGTTATCATACGTCCGCCATTGGTTTATGCTGGTAATGCGCCAGGAAATTTCAGGCGTTTGCTTAAGTTAGTATCGATGGGCATTCCCCTGCCGTTTGGGTGTGTTCGTAATAAGCGAAGTATGGTGAGTTTGAATAATCTTGCGGACTTCATCGCAGTCTGTGTTATACATCCTAAAGCTGCACATGAACTTTTTTTGATATCGGATGGAAATGATCTTTCTTTGCCCGATATTTTACTGAGGCTGGGCGATGGAGTGTTGAAAAAGCAAAAATTGCTGCCTGTGCCAGTAGGGTTTATGATGATGGCTGCTGGCTTTTTTGGCAAAAAAGCGATGCTTCAGCAATTATGTGGATCGCTGGTGATCGACTCCAGTAAAAGCAGGCGATTACTTGACTGGAAAGCACCAGAAGATACCGAGGCCGCGTTAATAAAGTCAGGCGACAGCTATCGCAAGAGCCTCGATCTCTAATGATCTGATCGCAAAAATATCACAAGGGTGTTTTATATGGTGTGGTGGCTTCTTGCAGCGGTGTTTGCACTGGCATTGGTGTTGACCGGGCTTCTTCGCAAATATGCTTTGTCTCGGGGCCTGATGGATGTGCCGAACGCTCGCAGCTCTCATGATATGCCAACTCCACGCGGTGGCGGGGTAGCAATTGTTTTATCATTTCTGGCTGTTCTGCCTTTTCTGGGCGCTTCAAACGGACTCTCTTCTAGCTACCTGATTTCGTTAAGTGGCGCGGGAGCCTTGATAGCGTTGATTGGGTTTCTTGATGATCATGGCCATATTGCAGCACGGTGGCGTTTACTGGGCCATTTCATAGCTGCGGCCTGGGCACTCTATTGGATTGGCGGTATGTCGCCGGTCGAGGCTTTCGGATTTGTACTGGACTTGGGTTGGTTCGGCCACATCCTGGCCGCGACGTATCTTGTTTGGATGCTGAATTTGTACAACTTCATGGATGGAATAGATGGTCTCGCCAGCGTAGAAGCAATTTGTGTATGTGTAGGGGGCTGCATTGTCTATTTTTTAAGTGGCCACGGTTTCAGTGTTACCCCACTGATTCTTGCGCTGGCAGTCTGCGGGTTTTTGTATTGGAACTACCCGCCAGCCCGAATCTTCATGGGTGATGCTGGTAGCGGTTTTCTGGGCATCACTTTGGGTATCCTTTCTCTTCAGGCTGCGTGGGTTTCCCCCGATTTATTTTGGGCATGGCTGATCCTATTAGGGGTGTTTATTGTTGATGCCACATTCACATTAGTACGCCGTCTCCTGCGTGGTGACAAAGTGTACGAGGCTCACCGCAGTCATGCTTATCAGTTCGCATCTCGTCACTATGGGGCTCATAAACCGGTGACGATTGGCGTTGTTCTGATTAACCTATTCTGGTTGTTACCGCTTGCAGTATGTATGGTTAAGTTCAAGCTGGATGGAATATTGATGCTGTTGGTTGCCTATGTGCCGTTATTTTTATTGGCGCTGAAATTTGGTGCAGGGTCTTTAGAAGAAAAACTGTAACGTCTTGGTAATGAAGTGCAGATGTTGTTTTTTGTTGATCTACCAAGTGTATGCAGTGAGCTATTAGAGGGGTTATAAGGATTTATGGATAAGATACGTACTCGGTTATTGAGTCTGCCTCGACGGCAGAAGCGTATTCTGCAGGTATTTTCCGATATCGTGCTTGTGTGGCTGGCACTGTGGATGGCATTTGTTGTTCGCCTAGGTATTGATGAGTCTATTTATCCTTTTTCTACGCATCGATGGCTTTTTGTCGCAGCGCCTATTGTCGCAATTCCCTTATTCATTCGTTTCGGTATGTATCGGGCGGTAATGCGTTACTTTGGTAATGATGCGCTGATAGCAATTATTAAGGCCGTAAGTCTTTCCTCGCTGATTTTAGGTGTCGTTGTTTATTGGTACAGTAATCATGAAAACGTTGTGCCACGATCTATCATTTTTAACTACTGGTGGTTGAGCCTGATAATGATTGGCGGGCTGAGACTGGCAATGCGTCAATATTTTTTGGGCGATTGGTTTGCGGCCGCGCAGCATGTACCCTTTACTAGTCGAGACGATGGTTTAACTCGTGTAGCTATTTATGGCGCTGGAGCGGCGGGTAATCAATTGGTTGCGGCGCTACGTATGGGGCGTGTTATGCGTCCTGTTGCGTTCATCGACGATGATAGTGGTATTGCGGATCGAGTTATATCTGGACTGCAGGTATACAAACCCAAGCACATTCAGCAAATGATTGATGTGACGGGGGCCCAAGAGATTCTTCTAGCTATCCCTTCATCCAATCGCTCTCGCCGCAGGGAGATTCTTGGCTTATTAGAAGCTTTTCCTTTGCATGTGCGCAGTGTTCCTGGATTCATGGATCTCGCCAGTGGCCGAGTTAAGGTAGATGATATTCAGGAAGTCGATATTGCTGACTTGTTGGGACGAGATTCGGTGCCGGCTCAAGGAGATTTGCTCGAACATTGTATTAAAGAGCAAAGTGTTTTAGTGACTGGGGCGGGAGGCTCTATAGGCTCTGAACTTTGTCGCCAAATATTAGCTTTGCGCCCGACGACATTGCTTTTGTTTGAACATAGTGAGTTCAATCTATATAGTATCTTATCTGAACTGGAGCAGCGTATAGCGCGCGAGTCGCTATCGGTTAGATTGCTACCTATCTTGGGATCAGTACGCAATCAGGAAAAATTACTTGATGTTATGAAAACGTGGCACGTAAATACAGTTTATCATGCGGCGGCCTATAAGCATGTGCCTATGGTGGAGCATAATATTGCTGAGGGAGTTCTCAATAATGTTATTGGGACTTTAAATACCGCTCAGGCGGCGCTGCAGGCAGGGGTTTCTAACTTTGTCCTGATCTCTACCGATAAGGCAGTTCGCCCTACTAACGTGATGGGCAGCACTAAGCGCTTGGCTGAGTTAGTCCTTCAGGCTCTTAGTCGAGAGCAGGCACCTGTATTGTTTGGTGATAAATCTAATGTTTCGAGAGTAAACAAAACCCGTTTTACTATGGTGCGATTTGGTAATGTGCTGGGTTCGTCTGGCTCGGTAATACCTCTATTTCACAAACAAATAAAATCCGGCGGTCCGCTGACGGTGACGCACCCTAAGATTACCCGTTATTTTATGACAATTCCTGAAGCGGCCCAGTTGGTAATTCAGGCCGGATCAATGGGATTAGGCGGCGATGTGTTTGTTTTAGATATGGGGGAGCCCGTAAAAATCGTAGAATTGGCCGAGAAAATGATTCACCTTTCCGGACTGAGTGTTCGTTCAGAAAGAAATCCCCATGGGGATATTTCAGTAGAGTTCACCGGATTGCGTCCAGGTGAAAAACTATATGAAGAGTTGTTAATAGGCGATAACGTTGTCGCTACTCAACATCCTATGATTATGAGTGCAAATGAAGAGCACTTAGCTTGGGAGGCGCTGAAGCTGAAGCTCTCTGAGTTGCTCGCTGCCGTTGATCAAGATGACTACGCTCGTGTCCGCCAGCTTTTGCGTGACACTGTCAGTGGCTATACTCCGGACGGAGAAATAGTGGATTGGATCTACCAGCAACGTCGCTTAGAGCCTTGATCCTTAAAGCGTAATGGCACAATCATTGCGGATCTTAATTTAGGTAGATGGATTTTTCAGTGATAATAGCCCGGTATAGGGCTATTATTCATGTGAACTAGCGGTGTCGATCGTGTTTAGGAAAACTCTTTAATCCACTCGGCCACCGCCGCTTCTGGATATCCACGATGGAAATGTCTACGCCACGGATAGGCGTGATTTCCGGATCCGTCTTTCAGTTTTATTTTTTCGGTCCCGCAGATAAACTTAGCCGGTGACCCTGCTACTACAGAGTCTGGATTCACATCTTTGTTGACCGAGCTATGAGCACCTACCAACGCCCCTTTTTTGATAGTGACCCCAGGTAGTACTACGGACATTGTCGCAATAACTGCGAAGTCTTCAATCGTTACTCCTGCCATAACCTCACTAGGTGGATGTGGATCATTAGTAAGAACAACGTAAGGGAAAATCCATACGTAGTTTCCAATTTTCGAATGCTGTCCAATATGCACATTACTGTGGCATTTCACATAGTCGCCTATTTCACAGTGACCTTGTATATCACCAAGTGTACCAATTTGGAAACCATCTCCAGCAGTCGTTAGTTCTCTTACTGTGACTCTATGACCTGTAATCAATTTTTTTCCGAACGTGGAGCCTTCATAGAATACGCTATGGGAGCGTATAACTGCTCCGTCGCCAATGACTAGTGGACGATTATTTGCGAGCTTAGACGGTAACCCTATCTCGCAGTACGCACCGATTTCAGTGTTGTCTCCAATTATTGAATTTTTGTGAACAATGCTGTATGGACCGATGCTTACATTGCTGCCTATTTTGGCTCCGTGATCTATAATTGCAGTTGGGTGTATCATCGAGTTCTCCGTTTTTACAACAAACTTGAAATAGTCAATGCGTTATTGGTGGTTAGTATTTATAAAATCCTTGACCGGTCTTTCTGCCAAGGTGATTGGCTCTAACCATTTTTCTTAACAAAGCGTGAGCCCGATATTTCGGGTCACCCGTTTCATTATGAAGTGTTTCCATAATTGAGAGATTTACGTCATTACCAATAAGATCCGCGAGTGCTAGTGGACCTATTGGGTGGTTTGCGCCGTAGCGCATTGCCTTATCAATTTCCTCTGCGGTTGCAACACCTTCTGCAAGGATCCCGATTGCCTCATTGATCATTGGGATTAACATTCGGTTGACAATAAAACCTGGAGCTTCATTGACAATGACCGGTTCTTTTCCTAAGGATTTGGAAAAACTAACTACCCAATCAAGTGTCGGTTTTGATGTGGCTAGGCCTGCTATTATTTCAGTCAACTTCATTACTGGGGCGGGATTGAAGAAGTGCAAACCCACAACATTTTCAGGATAGGTGCATGTAGCCGCTAGGCCAGTAATAGACAGAGATGAAGTGTTTGAAGCTAGTATCATTTCAGGAGAGGATATTTTTGATAATTCTTCAAATATGGTTTTTTTTGCATTCATGCTCTCTGAAACAGCTTCAATGACTAGTTTTGAGTTAGAAAGAGTTGAGTATGTATCGGTGGTAACTATTTTCTCGCGATACTGTTTAGCAAGGTTGCCATCAAGTCGATTTTTTTTAACCTGACGCTCCCATTGATTCTCCAACTCAATCAATGACTCTTTAACAGACGCCAAGCTACGGCCCTTCCAAATCACAGTCGAGATTTGATCCGACTGTGCGAGGATCTGCACTATTCCCTTGCCCATCGTTCCTGTTCCGATAACTGATACAGAGTACAGGTCTGTCGATATTTGCATTTCGTCTTGGCTCGCTTCTTTGCGAAAAATGTCATGATATCCAATTCGCACGGCAAGATGAAGCAATGAGTGGTCCTTTTAATCGCGGCACGAAGATTTGTGCCCCTGATCACTATTCTATCGATAGGTCTAAACTATTGTTTCTAGCTTCAGCACTTTGAAACGTCATCACGGCTTTAGGCAGTATTCCACGGAAAGGCATTTTGGCGGTTTTGGTCGTGATTAATATGTTGTAGCGGAGCTTTTGACGAATTCAGGACATTGCCTGAATTTGGAAAGCAGCTTCGGAAAGCTGCTTTTCTCTCACCACCGATTTCATGGAGCTTCTCTAATCAAAAATACCTATCTTCCTCCTTGAGCCTGACTTCCTCACTAGCCTCTGAGCCTCAAGCACTGCAGCCCCATCCATCAGATCACACGTCCGTACAATCTATTTATGCTGAGCAAGCTGCACCGGTTAAAACGTACAGGTCCACCTGGACGCCTACGACGAAAATCCTGCGTCTCGATGTGTTCGGCGTCAGGATATCCACGGCGAAGGCGATCATCGCTTATTTCCTACATGCCGAGTGTGTTAGCGCGGTGTGGAGGAAGATAGAACCGTCCGGTTAATCATTGGCTGTGAATGAAGCAGTCCGAGCGAAGAATCTTCAGGCGATGACCTAACGAACATCCGGATGCTGCCTTTAGAATTCGGGAACCCCCAATATTCAAAGATGCTGTTTTGAATATCGGGGGGAGAGGGAGATCGAGTTATAAGAATTAGGGATTTCTCAAGATGGTTCTATAGCTCAAAAGTTCGGACCTAGTATCGTCGTCAGTACGGACTCTGCAATTATCCGATGACCAAAGTCATTTGGATGATTTAGTCCGTTACCGGTTAGATCAAGATAGTTTTTGTTGATAAGCATTTTCTGCCATGTGGATGTAATATCTACCAAAGCGATGTTCGTATTCTCGGTTTCTATTTCTCTGAGTTTGGCAAGGTGCTGAGCCAAAAGATCTTGCTTTTGAATGCTGCTTTCCGGATTTGCTACTGTACTGCTTATTAGAAGTATTGGAACAGTTTTGTCATATGCTCGGATATCTGCAATGATTTTTTTCATGTTGCTCTTGAATTGTTCCGCAGTAATTCCTCCGCTGTCATTCATGCCAAAGCCAAGAACGATGAGATCACTTTTTTTGTCAAGCACTCTATAGCTCAATGCGGATACTGCATTGAAAGTATTCCAACCTCCCACGGAATTGTTTCGATACTCAAATGTTGATGGGAACTTAGTATTTAGGTAGGCCATTACTAAGTCAGCATAACCTGGCTGGTTTGGTGCTACATAAATACTTGTCGAGTTTGCACCCAAGGTTATTGAGTCCCCGAAAAATGTAACCTTCACAGGTGACTGGCCAAATTTTTTTTCTAGATCCCCTAACGAGCCGTAGCTGAGGGGTGTTAGTGTTTCTTTTTTATTATATGTTACTGCGTACTGATAGTCCTGAAACGCTGGAGTTACTTTTACGTTGTAATTTTTTCTTTCGTCAGCACTCATATTGCTTGAAAACGCTGTTGGGGCGAGTTTCATTGAGCTGTCTGGTGTGATTTCGAAACCGTCCGCCGTTTGATTGTAATCCTTTCCAGGCTTGAAGATTTCTCCAGTGTACGGGCTATACACAAAGCTTATTTTTGTTGGCTTGAATATGGTCTTATGATTTCGAGGCGCTCCACTCTCAAGATAGAACGTCTCTCCATATACTGTGCTTCCAGTTAATGATTTCTTGTCTGTATTGAACTTGTTGACCATTGCCGAACTACAATTAAGGTTGTGGCAAGAGTGAAAGTCTTCGTCTATAGGAGCGCCATCAGGCCCGTCTTTGGCGAGCGCATTACTCGCTGAAATGAAAAATATTAAAGCGACGGTTGCGCGCATGGTTTTTCCTTTTTAGTAAGGTTCATTAAAGCTTTGTTGATTGGTTTTTCAATCTTAAGGTGGGCAAAAATCCCAAATATATGACAAATGATTGTATAGAGAATCATGTACAACCATATGTTTACTATGTTTTCTAATCCAAATTTTGTCCACGCAAAAACGAATAATGGTGAAACCACGCCGTGCATAAGATAAAGGCTGTATGAAGCGTCGCCTAGGAGTCCTAGGAACTTTATTTCCTTTGTCACGCCTTCCAGGCTCAAGGCTGCCCACACTATTAGGAATGCAGAACTTCCGCATATGAAGAGCCTATAAAATTGAGCGTCAATATTTATGGCGATATTCAGTTGTGTGTAGACTAAAGCCGGTATTGCGGTTATAAGGATTAAAAAAGATAAAGGCTTGCTCAGAAATACGCCTGAGGAAACAGTCCTGTATAGGATAACGCCCATAATAAATTCAAATATTATTGGGCTGGAAACTGTTTTGATGAAGCCATACTTGTTTCCTGTTGCGGCATTAACTATCGTGAATAAAAGGAATATTCCGAATAGGGAGATTTCTAAAGACTCTAGTTTTTTTGACTTGAGGAAGATGACTAACGCGATCGCTGTATAGAAGATGAACTCGTACTGAAGAGTCCATCCTATGTTTAAAATTGGTGGTCTGCTCCAATGAGTAAATGTAAGGGTTTCAAGAATCCAGGAAGGCTCTAGCTTTGTCGGGTTGAAGAAATAATAAAGGGTTGGAGAGGGATTTGATATGACGCCGCTTACAATCAGTGCAGAGATAAATGCAACCGCCAAAATTGTAAATAAATACATTGGCCAGATTCTAATTACCCTGCGCATAAGAAATTTTCCTGGGCTCATTTTCATGGTCGCCCCTGGCTTGTACATACCTCCAAACAAAATAAACGGCATTATGAATCCGCTGATTATAAAGAAAATATCTACCCCAAATCCACCCATGTTAGTTATCTGGGCTGGCACTCCATAAATCTGTAAATCTGCGTGAGCTAGAATTACTAAGAAGGCAGCCAAGAACCTTAGGTACTGAATGTTTTTTATCATGCTTCCGCTGCTCGATTTCTAGAACGAAGATTTAGCCAGTGATTTTATGTGCTTGGCTCCTCCAGTGCCATCATTTTTCACCCTGCTGGTTATCTGATAAAAATTCGCTTTTTATGGTCTGACAGTGCTCGACAAAGGCCTGTGGGGCGCGCATCTGTTGCAGAGTCTGAGTGGGGCAGGCACCAACGGTCATTGGCTGATTCCGGAAGACGAGGGCTTAGTCAGTGAGGAAATCGCTCACTGCGCCTGACACAACCGCGCGGTGCGTATGAAGTATCCTAGCAGGCCAGAATCAGAACCTTAATTTGCCCGGCTGAAGGCACGCGAGGTCTGTTACGAGTCCAGATACCAGCTGCAAACCGTGATGACCTCGTTGCCAACCAAGATTTACAGCACCGATGTTGTAACCAAGTTGTATCAGGACCGATGTGAGACTGATCTGGGCTTCTGTGATATCAAAAAATCGACGCAGCAGAACACAGTGACGCTGCGCCAGTAAGAAACTGAGGTCTGGGAAGAGGTTAGTTAAACGCTCTATGACGCATCCAAACCTAGCGTATCTGCGTACTGAGCAAAGCGTACAAGAGTGAATTTGGCTCTGTTCACACCCTGTTACTCACCCTTTTTTGACACCCTCCACCCATCGCCTAACGTAGAAAAGCAGCTTCGGAAAAGCTGCTTTTCCCTCACCGATGTCATGGAGCGTCACCAATGCAAAACCTCTACATCTCATCCCTCATCTTCGCCTTCCTCTCCAGCCTCTCCATCGCCACCACCGCTGCGCCGTCCATCAAGCCGGAGCTCCCAACCCCTATCTCCACCCAGATGACCAAGACCGAGCAATCCACCAAGGTCAACCTCAACGCCGCCGACGCCGAAACCCTGCGTCGCGATCTCTTCGGTATCGGCGCTTCCAAGGCGAAAGCAATCATCGCCTATCGCGAAAGCAACGGCCCGTTCACTGCGGTGGATGAGCTGCTCGAAGTAAAGGGCATCGGCAAGGCACTGCTGGAGAAAAATCGCGACAGGTTGGTCATTAACTGAGTATCTGAAAACAGCGCGAAGGGCCGGTTAATGACCGGCCTTTCCTTTATCCGGCCTTGCGATTTCCCTTCGCAGGCAGCATTGGCACGAAACGTGGTTACCTCTTTCTCAGTGATTGTTCAACAATCTCGAGGTAACAATGCCACTCACTTTATCTTTAGCCGACCGAATCGCCCTGGAACTGCGCGCCGACATCATCGGCGGCCGGCTGTTGCCAGGCATGCCGCTGATCGAGGCCGACCTGGTCAAGGCCTACAACGCATCACGCAATACAATTCGCGAGGCGCTGCATCGTCTCGGCCAGGAGGGCCTTACTCGCTATATCCGCAATAAGGGCGTGATGGTTCGGCGCTTGGAGCGAGCAGAAGTACGCGACCTCTTCGTCGTCCGTCGCACTCTGGAGTTACAGGCGATTGCGCAAAGCGGGCCGCTGACGGACGCTCAATCGACACTTATGCAAAACGCCATCGACGCCACCACCCTGGCCCGGGAGCGCGAAGATTGGCGAGCGGTGGCCACCCACAGTCTTATGTTTCACCAACAGATCGTCGCGTTGATGGGCAGCCCGTTGTTCGACGAGTTCTTCGCCCAAGTGATTGCCCAATTGCGCCTGGCGTTCTGCGCCGCGCCGGATGAGCAGCGGTTCCAGTCACCCTGGCTGGAGCGTGACCATGAGATATACACATTGCTAACCCGCAACCAAACCCAGGCCGCCAGCGAGGCGATGAGCCTGTACCTGGACGATTCAGAACACCTTTCCCTTGCTTTGTTTGATCACCCTTGATGGAGGAGTGCCCCATGTACAAAGACTATCCCGCCGCGTACCAGGTCAGCAAAGGTTCGGCGTTGCAGGTGGATACGGCGTTCTATGAGCGTATTCGTGATCAGAAAACCCAGCGCACGTTGATCGAACAGTTCGAGGTGCCGATTCGAACGGGGAGAGCGTGGAAGGTGCCGGCGGGGCATGTGTTTCGTGTGACCACGCCGGTGGGCCCGCAGGTGGGCGACTTCAACGTGTGGAACGCCAATGACCCTCGCGAGCGCTTGTGGGCGTCGCGCACCCGGCAGCTTCAAGGCGCGCATGTCAGCACCCATGATCGGTTGTGGTCGAACTTGCCCTTTCTAAGGCCCTTGGTCACGATCACCGAGGACAGCCTGGCCAGCTATGGCATTGATGAGCACGGTGGACGTTTGCACGATTTGTTGGGCACGCGGTGCGACCCCTATGTGAACCGTATGCTGACCGGGGAGGACTTTCACCACCATTGCCACTCGAACCTGACGCGTGCGGTATTGCCCCATGGGCTGACGGAATTCGATGTGCATGACGTGTTGAATATTTTCCAGTGCACGGGCCTCAATCACGATGACATGTACTTTATGAAAGCCTGTCCGGCGAAGAAGGGCGATTACCTGGAGTTTTTTGCCGAGATTGATTTGCTGTGTGCGTTGTCGACGTGCCCGGGTGGGGACTTGTCGTTGCCGATGTGGGGGCCGGAGGCGCAGGACCCGTTGACGGTGTGTCGACCGTTGGGGGTTGAGATCTATAGGCTGGAGGATGAGTTGCTCAGTGGTTGGAGCCAGCCGGAACGTGCGGCCTATAAGGGGCAACATGGGTTGCATATTGCCAAGGCGGCATGGGAGTAGGGGGGCTGCTTCGCAGCCCAGCGGGAGCAAGCTCCCTCGTCACGGGGGAATAAGCGTTTATCGGTCTTGTGCATCCTTGGCATCTGCCTGGGCATTGCGCTCGGCCACGCGTTTGCGTTGCTCGTCGGTGAGTTCCACCTTGTTGGCGCTGTCACGCAGCATCATCAGGCCACCGACGATCGACCCGATCGCTACTACCATAATCAACCATGCATACCACGGCATAAGGCTCTCCTTGAGGCAGATGTCCGTGGGAAAGTTTCCCACGGTAATGACTGCTTTGAGTCACGGGCTTTCTGAGTAGTTCAGTGTAGGCCCGTTCTGCCTCATAGGCGCTATTGTCCGGTCAACATTGCATCCGCCGGCGCATCGATGCGGTCTTGTGCGGTCATCTGGAAGTAGATGAAGCCCACCGCCATAAAGCCCAGGAAGATCAGCCCGATCAAGGCATTGAACCAGGCCATCGCCACCAGGCACACCACCGCCAGTACCAGCGCGATACCCGGCACGATGGGGTAGCCCGGCGCGCGGAAGGTGCGTTCCAGCAGCGGCTCGGTCTTACGCAGTTTGAACAGGCTGAGCATGCTCATGATGTACATGACAATGGCGCCAAACACCGCCATGGTGATCATCGCGGCGGTCAGGGTCATGCCGCCCAGGTTGATCAGGCCGTCGCTGTAGATGGCGGCGATACCCACCACGCCGCCGGCGAGGATGGCGCGGTGCGGCGTCTGGAAACGCGAGAGTTTGGCCAGGAAAGACGGCAGGTAACCGGCGCGGGCCAGGGCGAAGAACTGGCGCGAGTAGCCGAGGATGATGCCGTGGAAGCTTGCCACCAGGCCGAACAGGCCAATCCATACCAGCATGTGCAACCAGCCGGAGCTTTCGCCGACTACGGTTTTCATCGCCTGGGGCAATGGGTCGTTGATGTTCGACAAGGTGCGCCAGTCGCCTACGCCGCCAGCGAAGAACATCACGCCCATGGCCAGGATCACCAGGGTGAGGATGCCGCTGATGTAGGCTTTTGGAATCGTGCGCTTGGGGTCCTTGGCTTCTTCGGCGGCCATGGCAGCGCCTTCGATGGCGAGGAAGAACCAGATGGCGAAGGGGATTGCCGCGAACATCCCGGCAATCGCCGGGGCGCCGAAGGTGTCGGAACCGGCCCAGCCATTGAGGGCAAAATTGCTGAAGCTGAACGCCGGGGCGACTACGCCCATGAACACCAACAGTTCGGCGACGGCCAGCACGCAGACCACCAACTCGAAGGTAGCGGCAAGTTTGACCCCGAGGATGTTCAGGCCCATGAACACGATGTAGGCGCCGACGGCGGCGTGCTTGGGGTCGAGTGCCGGGAACTGCACGTTCAGGTACGCGCCAATGGCCAAGGCAATCGCGGGCGGGGCGAAGACGAATTCGATCAAGGTGGCCAGGCCGGCAATCAAGCCGCCTTTCTCACCGAAGGCGCGACGGCTGTAGGCGAAGGGGCCTCCGGCGTGGGGAATCGCAGTGGTCAGTTCGGTGAAGCTGAAGATAAAGCAGGTGTACATCGCGGCGACCATCAATGAGGTCACCAGAAAGCCCAAGGTACCGGCGACACCCCAGCCATAGCTCCAGCCGAAATACTCGCCGGAGATCACCAGCCCGACGGCGATGCCCCATAGGTGCAGGGTGCCCAAGGTGGGTTTGAGTTGTGTGTTCATTGTGGGGTGCTCCCTGAAGGGGTTGGAATGATTCAGGGTGTTGCAGTGGTTATGCCAGGCTACGAAACCCTGTCGCAAAGCAGTGCTGGTGTCGCCTGCGGGACGGTTTGGCGTTTGAATGTGGCTTGGAATGCACCAGATAAGGGCGGCGGTGTCTGACCTGCCGCCATCGCGGGCAAGCCCGGCTCCCACATTTGGAATGCATTCCACTGTGGGAGCCGGGCTTGCCCGCGAAAAGGCCCTCCCAGCCACTGCAAATCCCGCTGTAAACCCCGCATAAACCCACTCTTTACGCCATCTTTACGCCCCACCCAGCCCCTCGCTCTCGTTCCTTTACACCGCTCCTGCGGACAATGCCCCCACACGCGGCAATCGCCGCACGAAGGGGAGACTTCCATGAGCGTTCTGGACGGAGTGTCACTGCTATTGGCCGTGGCGCTGTTCATTTATCTGCTGGTTGCGCTGTTACGCGCGGATCGGAACTAGGAGCGGGCTATGCACAGTTATGACTATTGGCTGATCATCGCCTTCTTTGCCGTGGTACTGGTGCCGGCACCGTTTCTGGGGCGGTTCTACTACAAGGTGATGGAAGGCCAGCGCACTTGGCTCACGCCCGTATTGGGGCCTGTCGAAAAAGCCTGTTATCGCCTCTCGGGCGTGGATGCGCAGCAGGAACAGAGCTGGCAGAAATACATGCTGGCCTTGCTCGCATTCAACCTGGCGGGCTTCTTGTTGTTGTTCTCGATCCTGTTATTCCAGGGCTCCCTGCCACTGAACCCGCAAAAACTGCCGGGCCAGGAATGGACCCTGGCGTTCAACACCGCCGTCAGTTTCATGACCAACACCAACTGGCAGAACTACAGCGGCGAGGCATCCTTGAGTTACCTCAGCCAGATGGCCGGCCTCACGGTGCAGAACTTCGTCAGTGCGGCGACCGGTCTCGCCGTCTTGGTCGCCTTGTGCCGTGGGATCGGGCGCAAATCTGCCCAGACCCTGGGCAACTTCTGGGTCGACATGACCCGCGCCACCCTCTACGGCCTGCTGCCGTTGTGCCTGGTGCTCGCACTGTTCCTGGTGTGGCAGGGCGTGCCGCAAACCTTCGCTCACTATGTGGATGCCGTCACCCTGCAGGGCGTGGATCAGGTGATTCCCCTGGGGCCGGCCGCCAGCCAGATTGCGATCAAGCAATTGGGCACCAACGGCGGTGGCTTCTTCGGCGTGAACTCGGCGCATCCGTTCGAAGACCCGACGGCCTGGGCCAACCTGTTTGAAGTGGCCTCGATCATTCTGATCCCGGTGGCGTTGGTGTTTACCTTTGGCCATTACGTCAAGGACCTGCGCCAGAGCCGGGCGATCCTGGCGTGCATGCTGGCGTTGTTCTTGATCGGCGGCGCGACGTCGCTGTGGTCCGAGTACCAGCCCAATCCAACCCTGAACAACCCGACGGTTGAGCAAACCGCGCCGTTGGAAGGCAAGGAAACACGCTTCGGCACCACCGGTACCGTGCTGTGGTCGGTGACCACCACCGCAGCCTCCAACGGGTCGGTCAACGGCATGCAGGACAGCCTCAGCCCCCTGAGTGGGATGGTGGCGCTGGTCAACATGATGGTTGGCGAAGTGATCTTTGGTGGTGTCGGTGCCGGCATGTACGGCATGTTGCTTAACGTGCTCATCGCGGTATTCCTTGCCGGCTTGATGATCGGCCGCACCCCGGAATACCTGGGCAAGAAACTCCAGGCCAAGGAAGTGCAATTGCTGGTGGTGACCCTGCTGGTGATGCCGGTAGGCGTATTGGTCTTGAGTGCTATCGCCGCCAGCCTGCCGGGCCCGGCAGGCGCTATCAGTAACCCTGGCCCCCATGGCTTCAGCCAGTTGCTCTACGCGTACACCTCGGCCAGTGCCAACAACGGTTCGGCGTTTGCTGGCCTCGGCGCCAACACCCCGTTCCATAACCTGATGCTGGGCCTGGGCATGCTGATCGGCCGCTTTGGCTACATTCTCCCGGTACTGGCCCTGGCCGGTAGCCTGGCGATGAAGAAGACCGCGCCGATTGGCCAGAACAGCTTCCCCACCCATGGTGCGCTGTTTGTGACCCTGTTGACCGTGACCATTTTGCTGGTGGGCGGCCTGACTTTCCTGCCGACGCTGGCGCTTGGGCCTATCGCTGAACATCTGAGCATGGGCTTCTAAGGGGATATGAAAATGAACATGCCTGCAAAAAACGCGGCCCCGGTCAAACCCCAGGAGCCTGCCAAAACTGCCATCTCGGCCCTCTGGCGCCCGGCCCTGGTCCAAGCGTTTGTCAAGCTCGACCCACGCCAACTGCAACGCTCGCCAGTGATGCTGGTGGTGGAGCTGACCGCCATCCTCACCACCGTATTGTGCTTCGTGCCGGATACCACCGTGCCCACTTTTGTTGCGGTGCAAATCGCCGTGTGGCTGTGGTTCACCGTGCTGTTCGCCAACTTCGCCGAGGCCCTCGCCGAAGGCCGTGGCAAAGCCCGTGCCGACAGCCTCAAGGCTGGCAGCGAAGGCTTGAGCGCACGTCGCCAGGAAGCCGATGGCAGCTTCAAGGTGGTACCGGCCACCAGCCTGCGCAAAGGCGATGTAGTTCGTGTTGCCGCCGGGGAAATGATCCCCGGTGATGGCGAGGTCGTCGAAGGGATTGCGGCGGTCAATGAAGCAGCAATCACTGGCGAATCCGCCCCGGTCATCCGCGAGTCCGGCGGCGACCGCTCGGCCGTCACCGGCAACACGCGGCTGGTGTCAGACTGGCTGCTGATCCGCATCACCGCCAACCCGGGCGAGTCCACCCTCGACCGCATGATCGCGCTGGTGGAGGGCGCCAAACGCCAGAAAACCCCCAACGAAGTCGCGCTGGATATCCTGCTGATCGGCCTGACCCTGATCTTCCTGCTGGTGGTGGTGACCTTGCAGCCGTTCGCCCACTTCGCCAATGGCAGCTTGCCTTTGGTGTTCCTGGTCGCACTGCTGGTGACGCTGATTCCTACCACCATTGGCGGCTTGTTGTCGGCCATCGGGATTGCTGGCATGGACCGCCTGGTGCGGCTCAACGTGATCGCCAAGTCTGGCCGCGCGGTGGAAGCGGCGGGGGATGTGCATGTGCTGTTGCTGGACAAGACCGGCACCATCACCTTTGGTAACCGTCGTTGCTCGGCCGTGGTGGCGGCGCCTGGCGTCAGTGGTCGCGAATTGGCCGAAGGCGCGCTGCTGGCGTCCCTGGCTGATGACACGGCGGAAGGCAAGTCCATCGTTGAATACCTGCGTGCCTTGCACCCCCAGGCCGAGCCGAGCCTGGAGGCGTTGACCGCCGTGCCCTTCAGCGCCGAGACCCGTTTGTCCGGTGTCGACTACCAGGGCCGTGTGTTCCGTAAAGGCGCGGTGGACTCGCTGCTGGCGTTTATCGGCCAGCAACGCAGCGACCTGCTGCCTGCGCTGTCGCGGGAAATCGACAAGATCGCCCAAAGTGGCGGCACGCCCTTGCTGGTGTGCGCCGATGGCAAGTTGCTGGGGGCGATCCATCTCAAGGACGTGGTCAAGCCAGGTATCCGTGAGCGTTTTGCCGAGTTGCGCAAGTTGGGGATTCGCACCGTGATGGTCACTGGCGACAACCCGCTGACCGCCGCCGCGATTGCCGCTGAAGCGGGGGTGGACGATGTGCTGGCCGAAGCCACGCCAGAGAAGAAACTCGCGCGTATTCGCCATGAGCAGAACGATGGTCGTCTGGTTGCCATGTGCGGCGACGGCGCCAACGACGCCCCGGCGCTGGCCCAGGCTGACGTCGGCATGGCGATGAACGACGGCACCCAGGCCGCGCGCGAAGCCGCCAACATGGTCGACCTCGACAGCGACCCGACCAAACTGCTGGACGTGGTGCAGATCGGCAAGGAACTGCTGGTGACCCGTGGCGCGCTGACGACCTTTTCCATCGCCAACGACGTGGCTAAGTACTTCGCGATCCTGCCGGCGCTGTTCGCCTCGATCTACCCGCAATTGGGCGTGCTCAACATCATGCACTTGCAGAGCCCGCAGAGCGCGATCCTCTCGGCCATCGTGTTCAACGCGCTGATTATCGTGGTGCTGATCCCATTGGCCCTGCGCGGTGTGCGCGTGCAGGCGGCGAGTGCGGCGGCGTTGTTGCGGCGCAATCTGCTGATCTATGGGCTGGGTGGGCTGTTGGTGCCGTTCGTGGGGATCAAGGCCATCGACATGCTGCTGACCGCGCTGCACCTGGTTTGACCTGGCCGCTGATCGTTCCCACGCTCCGCGTGGGAATGCCGCCCCGGACGCTCCGCGTCCCACCGCACCACTGAATTGAGGAGTCTGAAATGTCCAACATCATCCGCCCAGCCCTGAGCCTGCTGGTACTCATGACCCTGATCACCGGCGTGGCCTACCCGCTGGTAGTCACTGGCGTGGCGCAAGTCGCCTTTCCCGATCAGGCCAATGGGAGCCTGGTGCGCGACGCCAGCGGCAAGGTGCGTGGCTCCAGCCTGATCGCCCAGGACTTTACCGGTGACCGCTGGTTTCACCCACGCCCATCAGCCGGTGCTTTTGCCACCGTGTCCAGCAGTGCCAGTAACCTGGGCCCCAGCAATCCGGCCTTGGCCACTCGCATCGTCGAGGAGGCCAGCAAGCAGTTGGTGCCGGGCCAGGGCCCGGTGCCATTGGCCTCGCTGACAACCTCCGGCAGCGGCCTTGATCCACACTTGCCACCGCAGGCGATTGCCTATCAACTGGCGCGAGTGGCGGCGGCGCGAAATGTGCCGGTATCGACCTTGCAGCGGTTGCTGGATGAGCATATCGAAAGCCCTCTTGTAGGCCCGCCCGTAGTAAACGTCCTGGCCCTGAACATGGCCCTGGAACAACTCTGACCCACTGTAGGAGCGAGCTTGCTCGCGAAGGTCGTCAACGATGACGCGGGCGTCCAGCCTAAACGCGGCGCTCTTGAGTTTTTCGCGAGCAAGCTCGCTCCTACATCATTGAATTATCGAAGGACCACAGCATGAGCGACGCCGGCCGCGCCGATGCCCTGTTAGCCGATCTGCCCCGGGACGGCCGTGGCCGGCTTAAAGTCTTCCTCGGCGCCGCGCCCGGTGTGGGCAAGACCTACGCCATGCTCCAGGCGGCCCATACCCAACTGCGCCAGGGCGTGCGCCTGATCGCCGGGGTGGTTGAAACCCACGGCCGCGCCGAGACCGAAGCCTTGCTCAGCGGCCTGCCGCAACAACCGCTGTTGCGTAGCGAATACCGTGGCGTGATGCTCGAAGAAATGGACCTCGACGGCCTGCTCGCCGCCAAGCCAAAGCTGGTGCTGGTGGATGAACTGGCCCACAGCAACGCTCCAGGCAGCCGTCATGAAAAACGCTGGCAAGACATCCAGGAACTGCTCGCCGCCGGCATCAACGTGTTCACTACGGTCAACGTCCAGCATCTGGAAAGCCTCAACGACCAGGTGCGTGGCATCACCGGTGTGCAAGTGCGCGAAACCCTGCCGGACTGGGTGCTGCAAGAGGCCGACGAACTGCTGCTGATCGACCTGCCGTCTCGCGAGCTGCTCGAGCGTCTGCGTGACGGCAAGGTGTATGTGCCCGAACAGGCGCGTGCGGCCATCGATGCGTTTTTCACCCAGACCAACCTCATGGCCCTGCGCGAACTGGCCATGCAAACCGCCGCCGCCCACGTCGACGATGACCTGGCCCAGGGTTACCGCCAACTCGGCCAGGCCGCGCCGGCGGTGCGTGGGCGCCTGTTGGTCGGTGTGGATGGCGATGCGCAAGCCGAACGCCTGGTGCGCCATGCCAGCCGCGTGGCCCAGCGTCGGCATTTGCCCTGGAGCCTGGTGCACATCGACAACGGCCGTGCGCGGGATGAGCAATCGCGCCTGCGCCTGCAAAACGCCCAGCAACTGGCAGAGCGGCTGGGCGGGGAAGTGGTGTTGCTGCGCGCCGGGGAAGTGGCCAAGACCCTGATCCAGCATGCCGCCGAACGCCGTGCCAGCCTGGTGCTGGTGGGGCAGTCACGGATGCGCTGGCGGCGGCGCCTGTTCGGTGGCGGCTTGGCCGCACGCCTGTTGCGCAATGCCCGCGGCTTGGAAATCAACGTCCTCGACAGCGATGACATGCCGGCACCGCCACGTCTGCCGGATGTGCGCGGTTTGGTGTGGTTCGATTACGCCTTGGCGGTGGTGGCGACCCTCGCCGCTGCCGCAGTGGCCTGGGCCGTGTCCAGTGCGTTGGCGCTGCCGAACATCTCTTTGGTATTTCTCGCCGCCGTGCTGCTGGTGGCGGTGCGTAGCAGCCTGGGGCCGTCCCTGGTGTGTGCCGCACTGTCGTTTTTGACTTACGATTTTCTGTTTATCCCGCCGAATTTTTCCTTCGCTATCCAGCGTGAAGAAGACGTGCTGACCCTGTTGTTCTTTCTGTTGATGGCGGCGTTGACCGGCAACCTCGCCGCACGCCAGCGCCGCCAGTTGCAGGCGTTGCGCGACACCCAGGAAGAAACCAGCGAACTGCTCGACCTGTCGCGCAAGCTCACCGCTGCCACCGACCGTCAAGCCGTCATCAGCGCCGCCGCCCACCATCTGCAAGGTTGGAACGACCTTGACCTGTGCCTGGTCAATCGCGACGGTCAGGGCGGCTGGAAGGTCGAGACCGGTGGCCCGTTGACCCTCACCGAAGCCGAACGCGCCGCCGCCGATTGGGCCTGGCAGCATGACCAGCCGGCCGGCATGGGCACCGGCACCTTGCCGTTTGGGCGTTGGTGGTGGTGGCCGCTGTCAGGTGAAGAGGGGCCCTTGGGGTTGCTCGGTGTCAGTGCCAAGCCTGGCCTTGAATTGAGCGGGCAACGTCGTCGCTTGCTCACCGCGTTGAGCCAACCGCTGGCCCAGGCGCTGGCGCGGGCACAACTGGGGCAGGAGCTGGAATCGGCGCGCCTGCACGGTGAAACCGAACAACTGCGCAGCGCTTTGCTCGCGTCGGTGTCTCACGATTTGCGCACGCCATTGACGTCCATGCGCGGCAGCATCGACAGCCTGCTGGCCCTCGGTGAAGCCATCCCCCTGGAGGATCGCCGCGAATTGCTCGAAGGCACCCGTGATGAAGCCGAGCGCCTCGACCGCTATATCCAGAACCTGCTGGACATGACACGCCTGGGCCACGGTGCGCTGAAACTGGCACGCGATTGGGTGTCGCCCGGCGATATTGTCGGCAGTGCCCTTGGGCGATTGCGCGCCGTGCTGGCGCCGTTGCAGGTGAGCACCGATGTGCCGCCGGACCTGCCTTTGTTGTATGTGCATGCGGCGTTGATTGAGCAGGCCCTGGTCAACGTGTTGGAAAACGCCGCACGGTTTTCGCCGCCCCAGGGCCGCTTGCAGTTGCGCGCGGGCGTGCAGGATGAGCAGTTGTTTTTTGCCGTGGCGGATGAAGGGCCGGGGATTCCCGAGGAGGAGCGTGCGAAGATTTTCGACATGTTCTACACCGCTGCCCGCGGTGATCGAGGCGGACAGGGTACCGGTCTCGGCTTGGCGATCTGCCAGGGTATGGTCGGCGCGCACGGTGGGCATATCAGCGTGGCCGATGGCATTGACGGGCGGGGCACCTGCATCACTTTGTTTTTACCACTGCCCACACAACCTGCCCTGGAATAAGCCCAGGTAGGAGCGAGCTTGCTCGCGAAGGTCGTTAACGATAATGATGGCGTCCTGAATGCACGCGGTGCCTAGAGGTTTTTCGCGAGCAAGCTCGCTCCTACAGGGGGGTGATTTTTTAATGGGTTTTAATGAGACACCATGAGCCAGACCGCGACGATTCTTGTCATTGATGACGAACCGCAGATCCGCAAATTCCTGCGCATCAGCCTGGCTTCCCAAGGCTATAAGGTAATCGAAGCCGGCACCGGCAACGAAGGCCTGGCGCAGGCGGCCTTGAGCAAACCGGATCTGCTGGTGCTCGACCTGGGCCTGCCCGACATGGACGGCCAGCAGGTGCTGCGCGAGTTTCGCGAGTGGTCGAGCGTGCCGGTGCTGGTGCTGTCGGTGCGGGCCAGCGAAGGTCAGAAGGTCGAGGCCCTCGATGGTGGTGCCAATGACTACGTGACCAAGCCGTTCGGCATCCAGGAGTTTCTCGCCCGTGTGCGTGCGCTCTTGCGCCAGGCACCGGCCGGAGAGGCCCAGGAAGCCGCCTTGAGTTTCGGTCCGTTGACGGTAGACCTGGCCTATCGCCGCGTGCTGCTCGACGGGGCTGAAGTGGCGCTCACCCGCAAGGAATACGCAGTGCTGGCGCAGTTGGCACGCCACCCAGGCCGGGTGATTACCCAACAGCAGTTGCTCAAGGACATCTGGGGGCCAACCCATACCGAGGACAGTCACTACCTGCGAATCGTGGTGGGGCACCTGCGCCAGAAGCTGGCGGATGACCCGACCCGGCCACGGTTTATCGTGACTGAGGCGGGGGTGGGGTATCGGTTGCTAGGTGCCTGAACCTTTGGTGCCTGCGCTGGCGCCATCGCAGGCAAGCCAGCTCCCACAGTTGGCATTCATTCCCTGTGGGAGCCGGGCTTGCCCGCGATGAGGCCATCCGCAACACCTACACGCTCAACTCTGCTCACTCTCATACCGATCCAACGTATCACTGGCAATCTCCCGCCCCAAAGCAATCAACTCCGGCGCTTTATAGAACTCGAAAAACCGGCACACCCGCTTCGGCACGTTGATCAGCACATCGGGCGGATACCCGGCGATCTTGTATTGTGCCAATGAGGTTTGCATCACCTCGAAACTCTGGTTGATCAGGTCCAGCAGCGATGCAGGCCCGACGTTGTCGATGATGAACGAGCCGGTCGCCGACTTCGGTGCGCCAGCTTTCTCCGGCGCCGCGGCAGGTTGTTGGGCTTCGGGTTCGGCAGACTCCAGCCACGGGTTGATTTCGGCGGCCTGGGCCTGCAAGGCTTCTTGTTCCAGTTTCATCAACTGCTCCGCCTGCTTGCGGCGAAACGGCAGGTGCGAACCCAGTGACTTGGCCAGGCTGTTGAAGCGGCTCTTGAACGCGGGCGGGCGCTGGATCACCGGCAATTGATAGTGCTTCTGGTTAGTGGCGTTGAGGTTGACCGCAATGATCAAGTCACAATGGCTCGACACCACCGGCACGATGGGCAGCGGGTTGAGCAGCCCACCGTCCACCAGCATGCGGTTGCCCTGCATCACCGGGGTGAACAGGCTGGGGATGGCCGCCGAGGCGCGCATGGCCTGGTGCAGGCAGCCTTCCTGGAACCAGATCTCCTGTTGGTTGGTGAGGTCGGTGGCGACGGCGGTGTAGGGGATGCGCAACTCTTCGATATTGATATCGCCGACGATCTTGCGGATTTGCCCGAACACCTTCTCGCCGCGAATCGCTCCCAGGCGAAAGCTCACGTCCACCAGGCGCAATACGTCGAGGTAGTCCAGGCTTTCGATCCAGTTGCGGTACTCGTCGAGCTTGCCGGCAGCGTAGATCCCACCCACCACGGCTCCCATGGAACAGCCGGCGATACAGGCGATGTCATAGCCGCGTCGTTCGATTTCCTCGATCACCCCGATATGGGCATAGCCCCTGGCACCACCGGAGCCCAGCACTAAGGCAACACGTTTCTTCATGGCCAGATCCTTCGCAAAACAGGGGCCCACAATGCACCCAACGAGGGGCCTGCTTCAATCCTTGCTGACAGCGCGCAATATTTTTCCAGGCTGGCGATCAGGCTCGGGTATGCTCTGGCAATAGGTACTACTGATTTCAGGCTAAGGACAAGGCACTTTTCCCTGTAGGCAACGTCTACAGGCTACGACTGAATTTGTATATTTGAGGTGTCATCAATGAAAGCCTGGATCTGTGTGCCTGTGATCGTGTTGGCCTTGGCTGGTTGTGCCGGGAAAACCGCGTATCGCGACAGCTGTGGCTCGCAATTGGACGCCGCCTGGAAAGAACTGGACCTGGCGAAGGCCGAGGGTTTTGCCGGCACTGTCAGCTATTCCAAGGCGTTGTCGCTGTTGACTGGCGCCAAGACTCAGCAGCAGTTTGAAGCGTTCGAGGGGTGCTCCAACAAGGCCGAAAAGGCGCGGTTCTACATTCGTGAGTCTCGCGCCGGGCGATGACCCAGCGGCGGCCAGGATTTTTCATCGAAAAGTGAGGGCAGGATGTCAGCGTTGGTCAATCAGTTAGTCGCTCAGGTCATTGGCCTGGAAGTAGGGTTACTGAGCTGCCAGGCTCGCCTCGCCGCCGTCACTGACGATGAAGCCTTGCATGATTTGCGCACCACGGTACGCCGCCTGCGCAGCCTGTTGCGCCCTTTGCGCGGGCTGCCCGGTGTCGAACAGCTTGAATTGGCTGCCAGCACGGTTGGCCAACTGACTACGCCGCTACGCGACCGAGAGGTGCTGGCGGCGTATTTGCATCAGCACGGTTATCACGACGCGTCTGATCGGCGCCTGCGTCTGCAGCCCGAGGCTTATCGCCAGGTGGCGCAAAGCCCGGAGCTGGCGCACTTGCTGCTGATCCTGGATGCTTTCCCACGGTTTATCCGCGCGTCCCAGCATCAGAAACTGCTCAAGGGCTTGCGCCCGCGTATCCAGAAACGCCTGGCCAAGCAATGGAAGGCACTCGATGGCGCCTTGAAGGACCCCGATCATGACCGCCACCGGTTACGGTTGCTGATCAAGCGTGTGCGCTATGCCGCCGAGGCGTATCCCGAGCTGGACAAATTACCCACCAACGCCCTGTCGCACTTGAAGAAAGCCCAGAGCGCGCTGGGTGACTGGCATGACTGTTGGCAGTGGCTGGCCCAGGCCGGGCACGAGCCTGACTTGCAACCCTGCGTAGCAGTGTGGCAGCGCACCATGCTCAAGGCGCAAGGCAAGGCTGACCGCGTACTGGACACACTCAGCGCCGAGTGTTTTTAAACCGGTCCGGTTTTTGGCCGGAATGGGCGCTGTGCCTGTGCAATTCGATGGTTAAGATTCCTCCACGATTTTCTTGATGTGAGGTCGCCATGCGCTTTAGTGATTTGCTCGACGCTGCCCGTAGCAACCCGCTGGATGTCACCATCCCTGCCGAATGGGCTCAGGGCCGGGCCACCTTTGGCGGCCTGGTCGCTGCCTTGCAGTACGAGGCGCTGCGCGCCCAGGTGCCGGTGGACCGACCGCTGCGCTCGCTGGCCATCACCTTTGTCGGCCCGGTAGCGCCGGATGTACCTGCCAGCTATCAAGTCGAAGTGCTGCGCGAAGGCAAGGCGGTCAGCCAGTTGCTGGGGCGCGTGGTGCAGAACGGTGAAGTGGCGACCCTGGTCCAGGCCAGTTTTGGCGCCTCTCGCCCCTCTGAAATTGACGTGGCAAGTGAGCCGCCACCGGTATTCAAACATTGGGATGAGTGCCAGGAGCTGCCGTACATCAAGGGCGTTACCCCTGAGTTCATGCGCCACCTGGCGATGCGTTGGGCCGTGGGTGGCCTGCCGTTTACCGGCAATAAATCCCGCGACATGGGCGGCTGGGTACGGTTGCGGGGGGATGTGAAAGAAGAGCCACTGACCGAGGCGCATATCCTCGCCCTGGTCGACGCCTGGCCACCGGCGTTGCTGCCACACCTGAAAAAGCCCGCGCCGGGCAGCACCCTGACTTGGACCATCGAGTTCATCCAGCCGCTGCAAGACCTGACCACCCTCGACTGGTGCCAGTACCACGTCAACATCGAACACGCCCGCGATGGCTATGGCCACGCGGCCGCTGCCTTGTGGAGCCCGACCGGCGAGTTGATCGCCCTCAGCCGCCAGACCGTGGTGGTGTTCGCCTGAACCCGCCGCTCAGTGGTGGTGCCGCTGCCGCCAGGCACGCCACCAGCCACCGCTTAACACAAAGCGCGGGAAGGTCACGAACTGCTCGACCACAAGGCGTTGCACCGCATCTTTACGGTCGCTGAACGGCTCACTGGCCTGAGCCTCCAGGCTGTGGCCGTGACGCTGCAACGCCAGGCCCGCGACAATGCCAATCACACCGACGGCGAAGCTGGCCAGGCTGAGGCTGAACACGCCCGACACGATCAGCAGGAAACCAACGATAAACAGCGGCACGGCAATCAGGTGCAGCGCCAGGTTGGTTGGGTGCTGATGGTTCTGTGGGTACTGCCGCCATTGCCAGGCGGGGAGATTGGGGTGACGTTTGCCCATGGTGGTGAATCCTCTGTCCGTTGAAACAACTTGAACAGAGTTTAGGTTGAGGTGGGCGAGGTGGCGAATTGGGGCTGGCTATGGGGGTCATAGGCTGAAATTTAGGCGGAGTGACCCTCATGCCCAAATGACACAGTCATGATCATCCATGTGTACCAAGAACGTCAGCTCGTTATCGGTTATCCAAAACGGATATCCGGTGGTTTCGCCTAACACAGAGGCTAATACTCGAGCGTTTTCCATTCTCCAGGCGCTGTACGCTGAGTCAAATACCAATAGAACCAGGCCATTCCCGCTAATGCGATGCGGCACCTCCTTCCAAAAGTCAGGGTTGTGTTCGCTGCTTTTCTCGTTCAGTTCGATAGGATCAAGCACCTTGCTTTGCGCTTTGAAGAACTTTCTCGTCAGAGAGCTTATCAACAAGTTGAGTTCGCTCGAATCAAGCTTTCCAGCGTCGAGGTTCAGCGCATTACAGGCTTCGTCTATTTCGTCTTCCAGATAACTCATCAGGGGACACCTATTCTGGACCGGCTGACAGGAACCAGTTGGAGCAGTATATGGCCTCTTTTGGCTCCTCCGTCGCCTCTCTTTCCAGGTGTTTGATAGCCAATATGAGGTGATTTCGGGCCTTCTTTACTTGGCACAAGCATAGGATCGTCAATATTCACTTCCGCTCCTCTATTGGGACCGGTTTGTACTCGCCATTCTGTTGGAAATGATTTGCCATATTGGTCTTTGCCCCATTTCGGGCCCCTGTGGGAGCGGGCTTGCCCGCGAAGGCGGTGTGTCAGTCACTGCATCTGTTACTGCGTTGCCGCTTTCGCAGGCAAGCCAGCTCCCACATTTGATCTTCGTTGCTTTGAGCATTGCGTTCGCTTGACTGATCGGCATTAGGGCTTGCCCCTGATGTCGGTGTGTCAGTTTGCACATGCATTGGCTGGTTCACAGCTATCGGGGTCAAGTCCCATCCCATTCGATATTCAGAGTGTCTAGGGTAAGGAGATTTACTTGAACGGCATCAAGACTGTATGAAGTACAAATTAGATGTGGACCCTTCGATTTTCTTGGCTTTGCCCTTTTTTAGGTACGCATTGAACTCACGTTCCAAGGCTTGTTTATCTGTATATTTTTTATACTTGCTGGGTGTTTCGCATGCGTACATATACAGCCTCCACGAGTCGAAACCGTCGACCCTATCGTCCGGGCCGTAATCAAAGTCGACACATATTTCAGATAAGTAAACACTGCAACCAATACCGTGCAGCTCGTAGGTGACATTTGCAGCGACCGTCCCGCGCTGCGGGATTTTTTTGGATCGCCACAGACCAATGATATTTTTGGTTCCAAACACTTGCTCAAGTAAGTCGGTAGCCTTTTTTACCTGTTCCAAGTATTCGGTGATCAAATGTTCTAGCGTCTGAGCTCTCATCGTCTAGGCCTTTCCAGTCTATCCAGTCCTACTGCATTTGAAGCGTCTATTACGTCCTGGGTGCTGTTGAACGAGCTGTTATGGTCACCTATATTCTGGATTAGTTTTATGGTGACTGGCGTCTTTGTTTGTCTTGCAGCGGCAGCTCGGTGGTGCCCATCAACAATATAGCGTTGCTCGTTATACTCAAAAACGTCTATTGGCGTATTTTTATCGTATCCGTCGTTTCGCATACTGCGAGCAATTTCTTCCACACGCTTGGTTGATCGCTTCCCTTCAATGCTGTGTGTTCTATTTAAGAAGGATGCGTCTACTCCGTGAACAAGAGGAGCTGAAGGCTGTCCCTCATCCACGCTCGACTTGTAGGATGGATCGTCAGCACTCGTTTGCTTTTTACACCCATCATCGCCTGGGCATGAATTCAAGCCTAGCGGGTCTACCCATCCCGTCGGATTGGGCACATACCGGTACCCGTTGATCCCGCCCGCCAACTTCACCGGATCTGGCGTCAGGTAGCGACCAATATCCGGATTGTAGTAGCGATGGCGGTTGTAGTGCAGCCCGCTTTCCGCATCGAAATACTGCCCCTGAAAACGCAGTGGATTGTCGATTTTGCCTACGTCGAGGCGCGCGATCTGGCCGTAGGCGCGGTAGTGGGCGGACCAGACGATTTCGCCTTCGGTGTCGGTCAGTTCTTGCGGAGTGCCGAGGTGGTCGAGTTGGTAGTGGTAGGGCTTGGTTTCTTTTGGGCCGAAACCTTCCAACAGTGCCAGTGGGCGGAAGCTGTCCGGTTCATAAATGTAACTGCGGTGACGTTCCGCGTGATGCTCGGCAACCAGCTTGTCGCCTTGCCAGAAAAATTCGGTGGTCTTGCCGTCCACGGTCTTGCTGATACGCCGCCCAAACGGGTCATAGCGATAACTGGCGGTTTCGCCGTTCGGCTTTGTGATGCTGATTAACCGATGCTGGCAGTCGTAGCGATACTCAGTGACGAGTTGCTGGCCCTTGCCGCGCTGTTCGCGGATGAGGTTGCCGAAGGCGTCGTAGTCGTAATGTCGGTCGCCCTGGATCATCAGACGATTGGCCGCGACGATGTCCGGGCCGGGGCGGTCTTGCATCAGCAGGTTGCCGGCGGGGTTGTGGCCGAAGCGTTCCTGTACGTCCTGGGAGTGATCGGCGCGGATCAGGCGGTTTAGCGGGTCGTAGCGGTAAAGGTGTTCGCCTTTGCGGGTGTCGAGCAGGCGGGTGAGGTTGCCGGATTTGTCGTAGTCGTATTGGCGTTGGTAGAGGTGATTTTGTTGCTGCGTTACCGCGTGGGCATGCAGGCGGCGTTGGTCGTCGTAGTGGTAGTGGCTGAGCAGTTGGCCTTGCTGGCGCTGGTGTTCGCGGCCGCTCTTGAATAGATGCGAGGTAAGCACTTCACCGTTGAGTTCGACGGTGGCGAGGTGGCCGCCTTTGTCGTGGTTGAAGGTGAGGCGGTTGTTGTCCGGCAGGCACAGGTTTTTCAGCTGGCCGCAGGCGTCGTAGCCGTAGCGCAGGGTGCCCCAGCCTTGGTGTTCGGCGGTGAGGCGGTTTTGGCGGTCGTATTCGTAGGCCAACGCCCAGTGGCCGTCTTCGACGCTGAGGAGGTTGCCTTGGCGGTCGTAGGCATAGTCGACAACGCTGGCATCGGGCAGGGTTTTTCGGACGAGGCGCCCGGCGTGGTCGCGCTCGTAGCGGGTGATTAGCTGACTGTTATCGTCGCCGTATTCGGTCTTCTCCAGCAGGTTGCAGTTGAGGTCGTAGGCGTAGGCGGTGCGCTGGCCGTCGAAGCCGGTTTCCTGGCGGATCAGGCCGTTGGGGTGGTAGTCGAGTTGGTAGGTTTCGCCGACTTCGTTTTCGATCTCGGTGAGCAGCAGACGCGTGTTGTCGTAGCGGTACTTGACTTGGGTACCGTCGGCGTTGAAGCGGCGGCTGATCAGGTGCAGGCCATCGGCGTATTCGTAGCGAGTGACGTGACCGAGTTCATCGCGCTCGGCGATGATTTTGCCGTAGGGGTTGTAGCTGAATTCTCGCGTGGCGCCGCCTGGCAAGACGAGGCGAATCAACCTACCGACGCTGTCCCATTCATAGACTGTCTGCGCGCCGTGTGCATCCTCACGGGCAACCTGCCGCCCTAGATCGTCATAGCGATAACGCTTGATCCCGCCATTGGGCAATTGCTCCTCAAGCAACTGTCCACGCTCATTCCATACCAACCGATGGCAGCTGTGATCCGGGTACCAAACCTCGGTCAGTTGCCCGTGTTTGTTGTAGCTGTAATCGGTAACCTCGCCGTCAGGATCGGTCCTACGCGTAACATCGCCTTGCTCATTACGCTCGTATTTCCAGACCGCTTCTCCACGCCTCACAACCCGAACAAAACCGTTGTCATGTTCGTAGGAGGTCGGCTCATCATCCCCGGGAAACAGCGCCACCAAGCGTCCGGCGTCGTCGTACTGATAGGCCGTTACCGCGCCCAGCGGATCCTGTTCGACGGTCAGTCGGCCCTTGGCATCGTAGGATTTGAAATGCTGCGCGCCGTCCGGATCGATGCGCTGCACCAATCGCGCTCGGTCGTCGTGGACATACACTTCCTGGCTGCCATCGGCGTTATGCACGGTGACGTGGCCGTCATCGCCCCAGGCATAACGCGTGTCCATCTGGGAAAAACTTGCCCAATGCCGGACGCAACGCGCCGCTTTGCCAGCGTGTTCCCATTCCCAAAAGAAACTCGCCCCACCGGCCAGTTGGCGTTCAAGAATGACGTGCTGATCGTCGTAGCGATAACGCTCGCTTTCCCCGACAGCATTGGTCGCGCAAACCAGTCGTCCGTCTTCGTCATAGGCGTAGGAAACAACGTTCTGCTCGGTCTCCCACACGTAGGGCTCACGCCCTTTGGCGCGATGCACCTGGTAGTCCACCGCGACGATTCGATCCAGCTCATAACGCAGCAGCAGCGAGCGACCAGCACCGTTATCCAACCGCTCAATTCGCCCGGAGCGATCACGGTAAATGCGCAGGCGGTTGTCATACGTATCGCTGATCGCAGTCAGCACACCGTCGCGAAAGTGATAGAACCGCGACGCCTGGGCCAGCACCAGTTCATCAGGAGCCGAGCCCAAGTAGATCGCCGCTTCCGCCAGGCTGTTGGTAATCGCGGGTCGAGCAGAAGTCGGCAAGGGCAGGGTGGTCGAGCGGTTCTCATGGTCGGTCCACACCACCGAATCACCCGACACACAAACCCTGTGCGCCAGCGCATGACTCCAGCCAAACCCCAACCCGCAATCCACATCCACCGCACTGGTGCGATACAGCCGCGCCCACTCAAACGGCAAGATCCCGTCCAGCGCACCATCGGTAAGGGTCAGCAATTCTTCCCCGGTGACCATCGACACCGGGCAGCCGTTAGTGACCGTCTTGTCCGCTGGCGCCGCCGCATCTCCCTTCGGATTCGACGCCATGACCGGCACATCATCCACACGCTCTTTCTGCGTCAGCACCGCGTTCTGCCGCGCCCGCCAGCGCATCTGCATCGTGCCTTGTTTCACCCAGCCGACCACGCCGCGAACCGCCACCGCTTTATAACGGTCGACCGCCTGCATGAACTTGGTGAGAATCGCCAGCACCCCCTTCACGAAGCCCACGGCAGCCTTAAGAATTTGTGCGCCATGCTTGACCAGGCGAACGCTCAAATACGCCACGCCCGCTGCCGGCAAAGCGATGTTCAACACCGCGCCAATCACCAGGTCAATCAGCAACGACACCATAAAACCTGCGGCCGCTTGCGCGACTTCACTGGGCGGTAACGCGTCCAGCCAGATCATGGCGGCGCGCAGTAACAGGTACAGCGCCGCTTCATCACTGGCGAGCAACATCGCCTGTTCCATGACCTTGGGCGCATCGGTGGCGATCTGCGCCAACTTGGCCGCTTCGTTACCCAGTTGCTCAACGTACTTCAGCGGGTCTTCAAGAATCGCCTGCACCAGCTTGATGCTGTCCCACACATCTGTGATCGCCGCCCAGCTGCCCGCCAGCACGCCGCTGCCAATCGCGCTGGCAGTAGAGCGTTCCCAGTGGGGTTTGAAGTCTTTCCACTGTGACCGAAGCCACTGTTCCAAGTCCGCCGTCAGCCCTGCATAGGAGGCAAACAAGGCCTCCACGTGCTGCGCCGAAACACCGCCCTGAACCCGCACCTCATAGCGCCCGCCAGCGGCGCAGTAGTGCGAGCCCTTGCCGTGCTCATCGAGCATCACCACCGTGGAGCTGCCGTCATCCAGGCCGATCACCTCAACCGGGATATCGCCAATTGGTACGTCATGCGCTGATTCGAATTTGCTCTCGATCTCCAGCACGCCACCCACCGGGCAGCGGGCTACGGTGGGAAAATCCGCGTCGCTAAGGCTTACCGAACGCTGGGAATCCCCAACCCGCAACACCCGGTCCATGCCCAGCAACGACGGCATATCCGCCGCATGACTGACCGAATCCAGCGCACGCGAATACCAGGCGCCCATCTGCTGGCGGTACTCCACCAGGCTCTGATGGAAGCCATCCAGCTCATGTTCGATAGAGGCGATGTGGGAGGCGTGGGTCATCCATGACGTCTCGGCAGAAGGCAAGGCGTCGGAGTCTGCCGCAGCGAAAAGCGGCTGGATGAACGGTTTGGAAAATCAGATTGCCCTTACGAGGGGCCCGTAAAAATCAGCGCCAACTCATGCGTAAGGGCTACTTCAAATGGCGACACTACTGATTGACGAGCAGTGCCCTTGGGCGTCTTTCAGTTGGGTTTCAAACTCAATCAAGCCCGCCTGCATCCGTTGCAACACGGCGATTTGCGCGGCCAGCGTATGCTTCTTGTCGGCGATGGCTTGTTCAGCCCGGTCCCAAGGAAGCGCATCACCCTCGTACCCCAGCAAAATCTCCTGCAACTCCTTGAGCTTGAACCCCAGCTGTTGCGCGCACTTTATAAACATCAGCCGCTCGACACTCTGCGCGGTATAAACGCGATAACCGCCCTGACGCGCAGGTGCGGGCATCAGCCCGATCGCCTCATAGTGACGAATCGCCTTGATGGTCGTGCCGGACAACTGCGCGGCTTTGCCGATGTACATGAAAACTCCCTTTCTCAAATAGTGCGCCGGCTTGTTTCAGCCATCGGGCCCGCTGCGTCAGCGTAGAGCCCAGCACCGGCCCCAACAGCAGCGTCTTGCTCGTCGCGATGCCGCACAGCGCCAGCGTGGTGCGCCGCATTTGGTGGATGGCCGGCATGCGATAAACCCAGCGGTAATACCACGGCGGCGTGTCGAGGGTCACTAACAAGTGCGCGGTTCGGCCCTTTAGCAGCTTGTCTGGGAATGCCTTGCCTGCACGATATTTGAAGGCAAAGCCGGGTAGGAAAACGCGGTCGATAAAGCCCTTCATCAATGCTGGGACACCTCCCCACCAAACAGGGAAAACCCACGCCAGGTGCTCGGCCCAAAGGATCTCGGACTGGGCACTGAGCAAGTCGGGCTCCAGCGTCTGTGCCTGGGTATAGCCGTGATTAAGGATGGGGTCGAACCTGAGATCACCCAGGCGCAGGACGCGGACTTCGTGACCGGCCGTTTTAGCGGCATGGATATAAGTGTGCGCGAGAGCGGAACAAAAACTATCGGCGGACGGGTGGCCGAGAATGACCAGAATGCGCTGACTCATGGTGATAAGTTCTGAGAAAAGGGCATTCAGGGTAGGGGCTGCCGTATAGGGGAGAGTCAAGTGCCAGCAGGACCTTTCTGTGAGGTACGCAGGACCCCTCCTGAACTGTTCACGAACGCTTGTGACGGTACTGTGGGCTGGCTAGCCTGCCGAAAACACCAGAGTAAAAAGGCATGAGTGAAACTTCTATCGGGTTGATCGCGCCTCCTGAGGGCTACGGCGATTGGCTGACAGACCTCAAGGGCCGCATCCATCAGGCGCAACAGCGCGCATCAATCGCCGTTAATCGTGAACTGGTGCTGCTCTACTGGCAGCTCGGTCACGATATTTTGATGCGTCAGCACGCTCAAGGTTGGGGTAGCAAAGTGATCGACCGCCTTGCGCAAGATCTGCGGGCGGCCTTTCCTGACATCAAGGGCTTTTCGCCGCGAAATCTGAAGTACATGCGTGCTTTTGCCGAGGCGTGGCCGGATTCGGAATTTGTGCAACAGGCTGCTGCACAATTGCCTTGGGGCCACAACGTGGTGCTGCTCGATAAGCTTCCCGGCCCCGAAACTCGTCGTTGGTACATCATCCATGCCGTTAAACATAACTGGTCGCGCAACACCTTGGTGATGCACATTGAAAACCGCCTGTTGGAACGCAGTGGCAAGGCAGTGAGCAACTTCGAAAGCCATCTGCCCAAAGCGCAATCCGACCTGGCGCGCGAATCCCTCAAAGACCCGTACCGCTTTGATTTCCTCAGCCTGGGCCAGAATGCACAAGAGCGCGAAATCGAAAATGCCCTGATCAAGCATGTCACTGACTTTTTGTTGGAGTTGGGCGCAGGTTTTGCTTTCGTTGGCCGGCAAGTGCTGCTGAATGTAGGTGGCGATGAGTTCTTCATCGACCTGTTGTTCTATCACCTGAAGCTACGTTGCTATGTGGTGATCGAGCTCAAGGCAGGTAAGTTCAAACCCGAGCACCTGGGCAAATTGAGCTTCTATCTCGCGGCGGTGGATGCCGAGATAAAGCACCCACAGGATGGCCCGACTATCGGCCTCTTGTTATGCAAGGGCAAAAATGAAGTGGTGGCTGAATATGCACTGCGTGATAACAACCGACCTATTGGTGTGGCGGAATATCAACTGATGGAGTCTTTGCCAACTGAACTGCAATCGAGCTTGCCTAGCATCGAGCAAATCGAGCGAGAGTTGGCGGGGTAGGCTGGGTCTTTTCGGTGGCTGAAAAATGTAAGGAAAAATCTCACGCGTGAGCTATTGAGTGCATTGAAGATTGCCTGTAGATTTTCTCACGCGTGAGTTTTTCACAGCGAGGTCAGTACCATGAACAGCAGCTCTCCATCGAGCCCATCAACTGGGCCTGATACCGATTCAGCAAGCCTCAAGGGAGAGCGCTTGAAGCCGTCCGCAAAAAAGCCGTCGAGCTTTTACATGAAGCAGATGCGTGCGGGGCTGGCGGCGGCCGGTTATGTGAAACACGAGACTTGGGTGCTTCCCGAAAACCGAAGCCTGCTCAAGCAAATGGAGAAACAGCTACGCCAACCGATCCTGGCTGGCTCATTCATGTCGGAGAATTTCATGAGCGCAGGTACTAACTGGAATATCGATCGCCTCTACAGTGCTCTTCAGGCGCTGGATGACGTGACGTCCAATGACATTACGCTTTCTCTCGTCCAAGGCTCTGAGTCCAGCATCAAGCTGGAGATGAACGACTTTGGTGGCTTGCCGATTTACATCGCGGTGGTGGGCGAGCAAATCATCGTGGATACCGTCCTGGTCGACGCCGAGTCCATCAACGATGTCGCGAAATTCAACGACGCCGTGCTGCGCAGCCGGGAGATGTTCCCGTTGTCGTCCATCGGTATCGAATCCATGCCGAACGGGCAGGTGGTTTACAACATGTTCGGTGCGCTCAGCTCCGACTCCAGCCTGACCAACATTGTGACCGAGGTGAAAACCCTGGTTGATAACGTGCAGCGCGCCAGCGAAGCCTTCGAACGTTTCTTCATTTAATTATTCGGGAAAATCCAATGACTCAGTCCATCTGGAGCAAATTGTTCACCGCGTTGCGTGGCGGTGCCAGCGAAGTCGGCGAATCGATCGTCGACCAACAGGCCCTGCGCATCCTTGATCAGGAAATTCGCGATGCAGACAGCGCCTTGGCCAACGCCAAGCGTGAGCTGGTGAGCATCATGGCCAAGCACAAACTGGCGGCTGATCGTGTTGGCGAGTACGACGCCAAGATCAAAGACCTGGAATCCAAGGCGATGGCCGCAATCCAGGCCAACCGTGAAGACCTCGCCCTGGAAGTGGCCGAAGCCATTTCCACCCTGACCAACGAGCGGGACGTGGAGCAAAAGCAGACCACCGAGTTCGGTGGGTACGCTGAAAGCATGCGCAAAGACATCACCAAAGCCGAAAGCCGCATCAAAAGCCTGCGCCAGCAAGTGGACATGGCCAAGGCTCGCGACAGCGTGCAAAAGGCTCAGGTCAGTGCCTCCATTGCCAGCGGCGGTGCCAACGGCAAGCTGGAAACTGCCGTCGGTACGCTCAATCGCTTGCAGGCCAAACAGCAGCAACGCGCCGCTGAGCTGCAAGCCCAGGATGAACTGGCTGAAGCGTCGACGGGGACAGACCTGGAACGCAAGCTGCGCGATGCCGGTATCACGCCGAACGAAGGCAGTGCCAATGCGATTCTGGAACGCCTGAAGCAAAAGTCGGCTGAGTAATCAACGCAGGTCAGTTAAGCCTGCAACTCTGTGGCGAGGGAGCTTGCTCCCGCTGGGCTGCGCAGCAGTCCTGTTTTTGGGGCCGCTTCGCGCCCCAGCGGGAGCAAGCTCCCTCGCCACAGTGGCAGTGCCCTTCTTTTGTATGTTGAGGTCAGGATGAACGCCTTGAAGGGTTTCAAGACAATCGCAGGCCTGGCCCTCTTCATGGTCGCGCTGCAACTGCTCAACGTAGCGACCGGTTACAGCCTCATGGCGTTCGGGCTAGTCCCGAGAACGATGCATGGCCTGTTCGGCATCCTCTCATCGCCGTTTTTGCACGCCTCCTTCGCCCATCTGAGCGCCAACCTGATTGCCTTTGTGATCTTGGGCGCTCTGGTCATCATCGAAGGGTTCAACCGGTTTATTGCCGTCAGTACGATCGTCATTCTGCTGGGCGGCTTGTTGGTCTGGCTGTTTGGTTTTTCAGGCGTACACGTCGGCGCCAGCGGCTGGGTGTTCGGGCTATGGGCCTACCTGCTGTCTCGCGCCTGGTTCCACAGAAGCTGGGGCAACCTGCTAACAGCCGCTGTCGTGGCTTTGCTGTATGGCGGGCTGATCGTGGGCTTCCTTCCGCGGCAGGGCGTTTCCTTCGAAGGGCATCTGTTTGGTGCGCTCGCCGGATTTATTGCAGCCAAGGTACTTCTATCCACGCCGCGCAGCGGGTTTAATGCCGGGTGAACGCACTTGAGCATCCAGACGCCGAGGCGATGCTGTCGTCAGGATTCAAGTACCCAGGGAGCCAGGGGCTAAATGTCGATTTTCCTTTTGTTACGCATGTACGCCTCGTCGCTCTTTCATCGCTTCGGTTGGGCAGGCCTGATCGTTGCCTTGGGTGTCCACCTGAGCACCGCTTACCTGGGCCTGGTGTTGCTGGGCGAACAACACCTCACCGCCCTCGCCACGTTTATCTACTTCTATCTCACTACCACACTCACCGTGGGCTACGGCGACCTCGCACCGCAGACCTCGGCAGGGCGAATTTTCGTGGCGGCCTGGGTCATGCTCGGGGGCATTGCGCTGCTCACGGCAGCCATCGGCAAAACCACCAGCAGTGTTATCGATGCATGGAGAAAAGGCATGAAGGGCAAAGGTGATTTCACCGGTAAGGTCGGCCATACCGTGCTGATCGGCTGGGAGGGCGCGTCCAGCGAGCGGGTGATTGAGTTGTTGCTGCAAGACGAAACCTCGAACGACAACCTGATCGTGATCTGCGATTGCAGCCTGGAAGAAAACCCGATGCCGGGTAAAGCAGCGTTCATCCGCGGCGAAAGCCTGTCTTCCACCGCACTGTTGCTGCGTGCCGGTGTGCCCGGTGCCGAGCGTGTGCTGGTGCGAACCCCGTCTGATGACCTGACGCTGGCCACCGTGCTGGCGGTGAACCAACTGAGCCCCGTCGGGCATGTGGTCGCCCACTTCAACGAAAGTGAAATCGCCGCACTCGCCAGTTCCTACGCCCCGCGCCTGGAGTGCACGTCCAGCATGGCGATCGAAATGCTGGTTCGCGCCTCCCAGGATCCGGGCTCGTCCGTGGTCATCAATGAGTTGCTGTGCGTGGGGCAGGGCGCCACCCAGTACCTGATGAAATTGCCCGATGCCTTTGAGGCAACGTTCGGCGAGCTGTACACGCAGATGAAGGCGCGCCACAACGCCACCCTCATCGGCTATCGCGCCAAAGGCGTTCAGCAGCCGTCGATCAATCCGCCCAGTGCCACAGAGGTCAAAGGCGGCGAACTCTTCTACATCGCTTCCACTCGACTTAAGGAAATCTCCCATGGGATGGCTTAAACAGTTGATGGGGCTTGAGGCCCAAAAAGCCACTACCGACTCGAGCCGAACCGCCAGCCCAAGCCTGCCTGCTACCGGCCCTTTGGGCCTGGCGCCGGGCAAGGGCGTGATGTTTGACACGACCCTGAAATTGCTGCTCGATGAAAAAACCAACGTGGTGATCCCTGGCTCCCAGGAAATCTGGAGCAACGGCACCATTGATCTTGGCCAGTCCACCTGGCTGTCGCGCTATTACATGAACGATGAAGATTATTGGTTGCAGGTGCACACCACCGGCCAGATAGCGGGCCAGGTCGAGTCAGTGATTCTGTTCAACTACCTCAGTTACGTCACCATCAGCAGCGAAGCGGAACTGCGCAGGCTGGCGGGCCCACAGAGTCTGATCGGTCTGCCGACCTACACCCACGACGGCGTCGAGTTCTTCCGGGAGTGGGGCAGCGAGGACGGCCAGACCGAATTGGTGGCGATGAGCGAGCAGGTCACCAGCCCAGAGACCACCTACAGCGTCGAGCACCGTTCGATGCTATACGCCCGCGACACCGGCCTGACCGACCGTCGAGAGTTCCTGCTGTTCTCCGTCGAAGAGGATGCCGAAGGCACCATCAGCCTGAGCACATCGCTGGGCATTTCGCTGTACACCACCGACCTGACTACGCTCTAAAAAAGGAAGCCGTCCATGCTAGAAGCACTCTCCATCTCCCTCAACAAAGCTGCCGTGCTCGGCTTTGTCCTCTACATCCTGGGGGCTGCGGTACTGTTTGTGCTGTTCCAGTTCATTTACACCCGCATCACCCCGCACAAGGAGTTCGAACTAATCCGTGCAGGCAACACTTCCGCAGCGGTCGCCCTGGGCGGTGCCATCGTCGGTTTCGCCATTCCGGCCAGTAACGTGATTGCCTACTCGATCAACGTTCTTGACTTCGTCGTCTGGGCGGTGATCGCCGCCGTCGTCCAACTGCTGGCGTTCCTGCTGACCAGCCTGGTGCTCAAAGGCACGTCCGAGCGCATCAAGAAGGGCGAACTGGCAGCCGGTATCTACGTGGCCGCGGTGGCCATCAGCGTCGGCATGCTGAATGCCGCGTGCATGACGCCCACCTCGAACTGATTGCCCACGGAGCTCCCGATGAAACGAAGCAAGTACGTCCAGCTTTCGCTGGCAGCGTCGGTCGCCATGGCGATATCCGGCTGTGGCCCAACGGAAAAAACCTACGACCTGCAAAAGAAGTACAACTTTCAGTCGGTACAGCAATGCGCCGATGAAAAGCTTCCGGTGGACGTCTGCTCGGACGCCTACATGACAGCCATGGCCGAGCATCGCCGCATTGCGCCGGTGTACGACAGCCAGGCCGATTGCGACGCCGACTTTGTCGCTGACTGGTGCCAGCAAGACTCCACCGGCAAATTCATCCCGCGCTTGGGCGGTTTCGAACTGACCGCCGAAGGCCAGGTGACCCAATCCCAGGTCGACGCTGCCAATGCGCAAGCGGCCAACGCTCAGGCCAGCGGCGGCGGCTCAGGCTTCTCCACCAGCAGCCTGCTGACTGGCCTGCTGATCGGCAACATGCTGAGCAACAACCGCAACAGCTACCGCTCGGAACCGGTGTACCGCTATCGCGATGATCGCGGCAACTACGGCAATTCGACGCTCAACCAACGCGTGTCCAATGGGGCGACCTTTGGCCGCTCTAACCAGGCACGGTACGGCAGCAGCAATTACACCAACACGCTGCGCTCTTCACCTAAGTCGAGCTCGGTTTCATCGGCCACCTCCCGGGGCGGCTTTGGCAGCAAAGCCAGCGCACGCAGCGGCTGGGGCGGCGGGTCGAGCAGCTAAGGAAACCGGCCATGAAGAAGATTCAATGCGCAGAGCGTCATGACTGGAAACACACCGCCGAGAGTCTTGGCTTCCTGTTCCATACCATCGACGACGAACCCTACTGGGACGAAAGCGCGTACTACCAGTTCACGCTCAAGCAAATTGAGCGCGACCTCGAAGACCCGACCACCGAGCTCCATGACATGTGCATGGACCTCGTCGCCCGCGTGGTCCACAGCGAAGAACTGCTTGAGCGGCTGAGCATCCCCGCGCCTTTCTACGACATGATCCGAACCTCGTGGCTCGAAGGTCACCCGCATCTGTACGGGCGCATGGACTTCTCCTATAACGGCAGCGCGCCCGCCAAGTTGCTGGAACTCAACTACGACACCCCCACCAGCCTCTACGAGGCCGCGGCGTTTCAATGGGGCTGGCTGGAACAATGCATCGAACGCGGCCTGCTGCCCAAGCACGCCGACCAGTTCAACAGCATCGACACCAAACTGCACCAGGCCTTTGCCCAACTGCAGGTCAACCAGCCGTTCTACTTCGCTTCGATGAAAGACTCGATCGAAGACAAAGGCACCACCGACTACCTGCGTTTGGTCGCCGAAAAGGTCGGCATCGAATCGCGCCATATCGACATCGAAGACATCGGCCTGACCAGCGAGGGCCGCTTCGTCGACCTTGAAGATCGCTGGATCCCTCACCTGTTCAAACTGCACGCCTGGGAGTTCATCTTCCACGAGCCCTTTGGTGCCGCGATTGCCCAGAGCGACACGCAGTTCTTCGAGCCTGCGTGGAAATCCATCCTCTCCAACAAAGGCATCCTGCCGCTGCTGTGGGAATTCAACCAAGGCCACCCCAACCTGCTTGCGTCCCACCTGGACACCGACCCAGGCAAAGCCGTGCCAAAAGGTTGGGTGCGCAAACCGTTCTTCTCCCGGGAAGGCGCCAACATCGAACTGCAAACCGCCGACGGCCTGATCCTAAAAGAAGACGGGCCCTACACGGACGCACCGTTCATCCTTCAAGAGTTCGCACCGCTGCCAAAATTTGGTGACAGCTACACGCTGATCGGCTCTTGGGTAATTGGCGACCAGGCCGCCGGCATCGGTGTGCGCGAGGACAATAGCTTGATCACCAAGGACTCAAGCCGGTTTTTGCCGCACTTGATCCTGGATTAAGGACGTCTGACGGGGTCCCCTGATTCAGGCTGAACAGAACCATTCGCCCATAAAAAAGCCTGCGCTTAAAGGCAGGCTTTTGTGATGCTCGGCTGGTTTACTTCTGATGAGCAGTCAGCGCCGCATACCCATTCATCAAATTGCGATAGTTAGGAATGCGCTGGGACAACAGATTCCCCAGCCCTTCGATGTCGTTGCGCCAGTCGCGGTGCAACTCACACGCCACCGAGAACCAGTTCATCAACTGCGCACCGGCCTGCGTCATCCGGCTCCACGCCGCCTGCTGCACAGTGGTATTGAACGTGCCCGACGCATCCGTCACCACAAACACCTCAAAGCCTTCTGCCAGCGCCGACAAGGTCGGGAACGCCACACACACATCCGTCACCACGCCGGCAATGATGATCTGCTTACGCCCGGTGGCTTTGATCGCCTTGACGAAATCCTCGTTGTCCCAGGCGTTGATCTGACCAGGGCGAGCGATATACGGCGCGTCCGGGAACATCTCCTTCAGCTCCGGCACCAGCGGGCCGTTAGGGCCTTGCTCGAAACTGGTAGTGAGGATGGTCGGCAAGTTGAAGAACTTGGCCAGGTCAGCCAGGGCCAGCACATTGTTCTTGAACTCATTGGGGGAGAAGTCCTGCACCAGGGAGATCAGGCCGGTCTGGTGGTCGACCAGCAGAACAATGGCGTCGTCTTTGTTCAAGCGGTTGTAGGTTGCAGTGCTCATGGTTGGATCCTTTTTTGTTTAGGTTGGTTGGGCGTTGCGTTCAACATGGGCACAGATTAATGGGTGGGTAATGAGGGATAAATCGGGTGGGAGGAGTCTTACTGTCAACTTAAAGTGGACAATGGTTGGCGCCCGATTTCAGGCCTCCGGGTTGCTGTGCAGAACAGGAATGAATTGCCTGATTTTGAGTAGCCAGCAGGTCCGATCCCTTTCCTTTGCAGGACGTTTCCGAGAGAATCCCAACCGCTTGCGCCAGTGGAATTGGGTGACTAGGCTGCTGACCGTCACTGCTAATTCAGTGATCGGGTTTAGTCGCCCGGATTCGATTGGCGCATAAGCAACTCATGAGTCAGGCACCCCATCGCCTGCATCTTATGGTGGCTGTGCGCAGGGCACCTTCGGGTGCGCCGGGTTCCAATCGTCCGGTCGACTAACCTGCGTACAGCTGCCACCTTTCGTTTAGTCGCGTAAATGGCAGCTTCAAATTATCGATTGGAGTTTTGCTATGGATAACGTTGTTTCGGATTTGCCGTCGTCAGGCGCGACCAGCCCATTCACGGTCAATGAAGAACTGAGCTTCGAGGATGCCTGGGTGCAGGTGGCTGAGCTGCTGCATTGTGCGCTGGCTACGTCGCAAGTGATCGGCGAGTCAGTGGCTGCACCACAGAGGGCGGTAATGCACTTGGTGGAGATGGCGAAGATGGTGGCGGATAGGGCTGTGGAGTGTTTGCAGCCTAAATGACGCGTATTGAAGAGTGGGTAGGATACCTGCCCGCCTTTGTTGACGATTCAATTGTCCAGCAGCTGTTGGGCAATTGAACTGCATTCTTACAGGCATTAAAAAGCCGGCTTGTGGCCGGCTTCTCGGGGACTGCCTCAGCTTGTTTTTGACAAACCTCACCAGCCTTCAAATCGCTCAGCCCACATGGCGTCGGGCTGAATAGTAGGGGCATCCGCGGGAACTCCTCCGCTTCGCCGGCAGGGCGTCAGCTAAAAGCGACCCCTGCCAAATGTGCGGCGCATGATACCCACATTCACTTCAGTTGCCCACCTCCGGTTCCGATTTAGAGCCTTCCCAGCCCAGCAGGTGTTCATCCAGGGGCACCGGCGGGCGGCGGTTGTTGAGGGTGGACCACCAGAATACCCAGCCGACGATCTTGAAGCTTTGCTCGAAGCGTTCCTCGTGGTTGAGGTATTCGTCCGGGTGTTCGCTGGCGTTGTGGCTGCGCATGCGCAGACCGCCGCCAGGGCGGTTGTAGAGGTATTTGATGCGCAGCATGCCGTCGTGTTCGACGGCGTAGATTTCGCCGTCGATGATTTGGGTGCGGCCTCGGTCGATGGCGAGGGTAGCGCCTTGTTGGATGATGTCGATCATGCTGTTGTCGACCATGTAGGCGCCTATCGCGCGGTCGTGGTTTACGTTGAGCGTTTGGAGGCAGTGCAGGGAGACGCGGATGCGTTCGGTTGAGGTGAAGGTGGGGTGGAGAGGGATCTCCACGTCGGTTTTTTCCGGGCGGCAGGCGGGGCCTGTGAGGTATTTGCCTATGTCTTCGCGGGTGGTTGCAATCCTTGCGGTAGGGCCTTCCAACAGGTAGTTGGCGGGCGGGTGTTTGGGGCCTTTGCCGTCGCTTAACCAGCGACTTGAGACGCACAGCAATTCTGCGATCTCATTGAGTCGGCCCATGGGGACGCCGCGTTTGAACCAGTTGTTCACGTGCTGAGGCGTGACGCCGCGGTTCTTGGCGAAGTCAGAGGCGGAAAGATGAACTTCCCGTAGTAGCGCTTTTAAACGATCACCTGATGTATTCATAAACGCAGAGTTTACTGTCCGGAAAGTCTAATCAAATAAACCATGCGTTGATTTGCGGTTGTAGGATTTGGCTTAGTTGTGGCTGGATCTTTCAGGTGTGCAACTTAGTTAAACGCTGCAAATAAATATTGAACTTGATGTTTAATCAGGCCCATAAAAAAGCCCCGAATTAACGGGGCTTTTTATTTGCCGTGGCAATGAGGCGCGGGTCTCAGCCTTTGTAGGCGGCAACCGACTTCATGATCTCGGCGCGGGCGGCGTCTGCGTTGCCCCAACCGTCGATCTTCACCCATTTGCCTTTTTCGAGGTCTTTGTAGTTCTCGAAGAAGTGCTTGATCTGTTCCAGCAGCAGTGGCGGCAGGTCGGTGTATTCCTTCACGTCCACGTACAGCTGGGACAGCTTGTCGTGTGGCACGGCGATGACTTTGGCATCGCCGCCGCCGTCGTCGGTCATGTTCAGGATGCCGACTGGGCGCGCGCGGATGACCGAGCCTGGGGTGACCGGGTAAGGGGTCACGACCAGCACGTCGAGGGGGTCACCGTCGTCAGCCAGGGTGTTGGGGATGAAACCGTAGTTGGCCGGGTAGAACATCGGGGTGGCCATGAAACGGTCAACGAACAGGCAGTCGCTGTCTTTGTCGATTTCGTATTTGATCGGCGCGTGGTTGGCCGGAATTTCGATGGCGACGTAGATGTCGTTCGGCAGGTCTTTGCCAGCCGGAATCTTGCTGTAGCTCATTGGGCGTTGCCCCCGTTAGTTGGCCATATGACATGGCCGGATTGGCCTAAAAGTGGCGGCGATTATAGGCATATTCTGACGCCGATGCCATGCGCCAAGCGTCGTACGGTCATTCGCCCTGTGGCGAGTAGCGCAGGTCACTGGCTTGCAGTTGGGTCAGGCGGGCCAGGGGATCCTGGCGATAAAAGCGGCTGAGTTGGGCGTACACCTCTGGATAACTATTGACCAGTAAATCCGGGGCGCTGAAGAAATATTCACTAGTAACGGCAAAGAATTCCGCCGGGTTTTCCGCAGCGTAAGGGTCTATCTCGGTCTCGGCGTCCGGGTTGGCGTCCAGCTGGCGGTTGAGGTCATCGAAGGCGCCTTGCATGACGCTGGCCCAGTCCTGCACGCGCATGTCGTGGTGCAGCGGCGGCAGGCCATTGGCGTCGCCGTTGAGCATGTCCAGCTTGTGCGCCAGTTCGTGGATGACCAGGTTGTAGCCTTCCCATTGGCCGCTGGCGAGCACGCCGGGCCAGGCGAGGATCACCGGGCCTTGTTGCCAGGCTTCGCCGCTGTGTTCGCCGTCCCACTCATGCTCCACGCCGCTGGCATCGCGATGGCGTTGCGGGCTGAGGAAGTCGTCGGGGTACAGCACGATCTCATGGAAGCCTTGGTACCAGTCGAGGTCGCCCAGGTTCATCAGCGGCAATTGCGCCTGGGCGGCGAGCAGCAGGCGTTGTTCCTGGTGAAGTTCGACGCCGGGCAGGGCGGTGAGGTGTTTTTCGCTGAGGAACACCACGCAGGCTTCGCGCAGCCACTGGTCTTGCTCCGGCGTGATGCCATCGAGGAAGGTCAGGTGGTGGCGCACCCGTTGCCAGGTGTCATCGGCAATCGGGTGCTTGGCCAGCAGGCGCCGGCGACGCCAGGCGCTGAGGGACCACATGGGCGGTCAGTGCGGGTTGGCTTCGGAGGACGTGCGGCCAAAGCGGCTGCGCACCACGCCAATAATCATCGGCACCAGGGACAGCAGTATGATGAACACCACCAGCAGCGACAGGTTCTTCTTGATAAAAGGCACGTTGCCGAAGAAGTAACCCAAGGTCACCAGGCCGCCGACCCACAGGATGGTGCCTAGTACGCTGAAGCCGAAGAAGCGCGGATACGGCATCTTGGCCACGCCCGCGACGAACGGCGCGAAGGTGCGCAGGATCGGCAGGAAGCGCGCCAGGGTCACGGTCTTGCCGCCGTGCTTGTCGTAGAAGTCGTGGGTTTTTTGCAGGTAGTCGCGGCGGAAGATCTTGGAGTTCGGGTTGCTGAACAAGCGCTCGCCCGCCGTTCGTCCGATCACGTAGTTGGTGCTGTCGCCGAGGATCGCCGCCAGCATCAATAGGCCGCCCAGCAATACCGGGTCCATACCGCCACCGGCCGCGACGGCACCGGCGATGAACAGCAAGGAGTCGCCCGGCAGGAAGGGCATGACCACCAGGCCGGTTTCGCAAAAAATCACCAGGAACAGAATGGCGTAGATCCACGGACCGTAATTGGTTACCAGCATGTCGAGGTAGACGTCGAGATGCAGGATAAGGTCGAGCGGGTTGAAATCCATGGATGGCACCTGTGTGAATAGCCCGGCTCAGCGGGCTTGTGCGGAAGCTCAGGCAATAAGGCTACAAGTAATTGTCGCGGTTCTTACAACCCTGAAAGGTCGGCATTATACGGATTGAGAGGTGAAAAGCGTGTGGCTTTTGTAGCGGGGAGTGTCGCGAAATTGTGAAGGGGTTGGGCTTCAAGCCAGCTCCCACAAGAGTATTGCGGTGTTTGGCTGACTGGTTTTCAGTCTTCGTTGATCGGCAACACGTAGTTTTTGAATTCGGTGTCTTCGCGAAACCCAATCGACTCGTAGGTCTTCTGCGCCACGTCGTTATCGCTGCTTGTCGATACCCGCAGGCGCACCGCGTGGGTGTCCTTGGCCATTTTCTTGGCCGTGCGCATCAGGTTGTCGGCCACCAGTTGCCGACGCGCATCCTCGGCCACATAGATGTCGTTGAGGATCCACACCCGCTTGAGCGACAGCGAAGAAAAGCTCGGGTACAGCTGGCAAAACCCCAGCAGCCGCTTGTCGTCATCGTCGGCCAGGGCCAGGTAGATCACCGACTCCTTGCGCCGCAGGCGCTTTTCCAAAAAGGCCCGTGACGAATCCGGGAACGGCAGGGCCCCGTAGAATTCGCGGTATTTGACGAACAACGGGGTCAACAGGTCCAGGTGTTCCAGGGTCGCTTGAGTAATCCGCATGCCAGGCCTCAACTTCCAAATGGGGTATGACCACACGAGCGGCCGTGACTCGATGCTGCCTAATGACGCCAAAAAGCGCAATCGTGCCGCTATCGGTCATCTGCCGGGCTGAGCAGGAAATTGCCTTTCATCAGGTCCGGGTCGTCGGATTCGAGGGTCTGAACCTGCGCCTCATCCTTGAGATTGACCCCCGACAACTGACGGCGACACGCCTCGCGCATTAAGTACAGCAGGCGATGGGCCGCCATGCCATAACTCAAGCCCTCCAGCCGCACATTGGAGATGCAGTTGCGATAGGCATCGGTGAGGCCGACCTTGGGGTTGTAGGTGAAATACAGGCCCAGGCTGTCCGGCGAGCTGAGCCCCGGCCGTTCGCCGATCAGGATCACCACCATTTTGGCGCCCAGTAGCTGCCCGATTTCATCGGCCACCGCCACGCGGCCTTGCTCCACCAGGATCACCGGTGACAAGGACCAGCCTTCGGCGTGGGTCTGTTCTTCCAGGCGCGCCAGAAACGGCGCCGTGTGTTTATGCACGGCCAGTGCCGACAGGCCATCGGCCACCACGATGGCCAAGTCCACACCACCGGGCTGAGCCAAGGCGTAGTCGCGCAGCGTTTGCGCCGACTCATCGCTCAGGCGTCGCCCCAGGTCCGGGCGTTGCAGGTAGATGTGCCGGTCCGTGGCGGCGCTGTGCAACAACAGGCTGTCTCGTCCACGTTCGGCCAATTGGTGGCTGAGCCCGGCGTGATCGAAGGGCAGGTGCACCGCGTCCCGCGCCTGGGCGTGGGCAAACTGGAAGTCCAGTTGGGCGCTTGTGGGAAGGCTGGTGCCGGTGCGGCCCAGGGCAATGCGCGCTGGGGTGAGGCGACGCAGTTCCAGCCACGGGTTGTCAGGCAATTCTGGTTGCACAGTCGGCTCCTTCATCCCAATTGCGCCAAGGCGTGGCGAAAGGCCGGTGGCAGGCTGTTGCCGAAGTGCACCTTGCCATCAGCCTGCGTAAAGATGCCCATTTTCGCCAGCCATTGCTCGAATTCCGGCGCTGGTTTTAAACCCAATGTTTGCCGGGCGTACAGGGCGTCGTGGAACGAGGTGGTCTGGTAGTTGAGCATGATGTCGTCGGAGCCGGGGATGCCCATGATGAAGTTGATGCCAGCCACGCCGAGCAGGGTCAGCAGGGTGTCCATGTCGTCCTGGTCGGCTTCGGCGTGGTTGGTGTAGCAGATGTCGCAACCCATGGGTACGCCGAGCAGTTTGCCGCAGAAGTGGTCTTCAAGGCCGGCGCGGATAATCTGCTTGCCGTTGTACAGGTACTCCGGGCCGATAAAGCCGACCACGGTGTTCACCAGAAACGGCTTGAAGTGCCGGGCCACGGCGTAGGCTCGGGTTTCACAGGTTTGCTGGTCGACGCCAAAGTGCGCATTGGCCGACAAGGCGCTGCCCTGGCCGGTTTCGAAGTACATCAGGTTCTGGCCCAGGGTGCCGCGCTTGAGGCTTAAGCCCGCCTCGTAACCTTCCTGCAGCACGTTCAGGTTGATCCCGAAACTGGCATTGGCCGCTTCGGTACCGGCAATCGACTGAAACACCAGGTCCAGCGGTACGCCGCGGTTGATCGCTTCGATGGAGGTGGTGACGTGGGTGAGCACGCAGGCCTGGGTGGGGATGTCGTAGCGCTGGATGATCGCGTCGAGCATCTCCAACATGGCGCAGATCGAGGCGATGCTGTCGGTGGCCGGGTTGATGCCAATCATGGCGTCGCCGTTGCCGTACAGCAGGCCGTCGAGAATGCTCGCAGCGATGCCGGCCGGTTCGTCGGTGGGGTGGTTGGGCTGCAAGCGCGTGGACAAGCGCCCGCGCAGGCCCAGGGTGCCGCGAAACTGAGTGACCACACGGATCTTCTGCGCCACTAGCACCAAATCTTGCACGCGCATGATCTTGGACACGGCCGCTGCCATTTCCGGTGTCAGTCCTGGCGCCAATCCACGTAGGGTATGTTCATCAGCCGCATCGCTGAGCAGCCAGTCGCGCAGGCCGCCGACCGTGAGGTGGCTGACCGCTGCAAACGCCTGTTTATCGTGGGTGTCGATGATCAGCCGGGTGACTTCATCGCTTTCATAAGGAATCAGTGCTTCCTGCAGGAAGTGCTTGAGCGGGATATTCGCCAGCGCCATCTGCGCCGCCACACGTTCGCCGTCATTCTGCGCGGCGACACCGGCGAGGAAGTCCCCGGAGCGTGCCGGGCTGGCCTTGGCCATCACGTCCTTGAGGCTGTCGAAGCGGTAGGTTTGAGCACCCACCGCGTGGGAAAAGCTTGCCATACAGTGTCTCCTTGATGACGCGGGCCTGCTGTGGGCAAGGCGCCGCGTCGAGGTTTTCGGCAGTTAGTGCAGGGCGGCCTCTGCGGCCTGGATCGCCGCGAATTCCTCTTCCGGCGTGCCTGCTACCAAGTGATGCCGGCTGTAGAAAGCAAAGTAAGCAATTAATACTCCATAGATGATCGCCGCGCCAATCACCACGCGCGGGTCCACCAGAAAGCCCGCCACCACGGCCACGCAAGCCAGCACCAGCGCCACGCCTGAGGTGAAGATGCCACCGGGGGTGCGGTATGGCCGCTCCATTTTAGGGCGGCGGATGCGCAGGGTGATGTGGGCGGCCATCATCAACACGTAGGAAATCGTGGCGCCAAACACCGCCACCAGGATCAGCAAGTCACCCTGGCCGGTCAGCGACAGGCCAAACCCGATAATCCCGGGGATCACCAGCGCCAATACCGGCGCTTTGCTCTTGTTGGTCTCGGACAATTTACGTGGCAGGTAACCTGCCCGGGACAAGGCAAAGATCTGCCGCGAATAGGCGTAGATAATCGAGAAAAAGCTCGCGATCAAACCCGCCAGCCCGACCAGATTGACGAAGCTGCCCATCCAAGTGGAACCGCCGTAGGACAACGCCAGCGCTTCAACCAGCGGGTTGCCGGATTTGATCAGCGCGTAAGTCCCCGCACCGCCCGGCGCGATCACCAGGATCAACAGGGCAAAACTGGTCAGCACCACAATGGCGCCAATCAGCCCGCGCGGCAGGTCGCGCTTGGGGTTCTTGGTTTCTTCAGCGGCCAGCGGCACGCCTTCCACCGCCAGGAAAAACCAGATGGCATAAGGGATCGCGGCCCACACGCCGACGTAGCCGAACGGCAGGAAGCTGCTGGCGCCCTTGGCCTCGGTCACGGGTATATCCAGCAGGTTGGCGACGTTGAAGTGCGGCACCATCGACACCAGGAATACGCCCAGGGCAATCGCGGCGATAGCGGTGATCACGAACATCAGCTTCAAGGCTTCACCCACACCAAAAATGTGGATGCCGATAAAGATAATGTAGAACGCCAGGTAGATCATCCAGCCGCCAATGCCGAACAACGACTCGCAATAGGCGCCGATAAACACCGCGATGGCGGCGGGCGCGATGGCGTATTCGATAAGGATGGCAGTGCCGGTGAGGAACCCGCCCCAGGGGCCGAAGGCGCTGCGGGCAAAACCGTAGCCACCGCCAGCAGTGGGGATCATGGAGGACAGCTCAGCCAGGGAAAAGCACATGCACAGGTACATGGTGGCCATCAGCAAAGTGGCGAGGAACATGCCGCCCCAGCCGCCCTGGGCCAGGCCGAAGTTCCAGCCGGCGTAATCGCCGGAAATAACATAGGCGACGCCAAGGCCAACCAGTAGTACCCAGCCGGCGGCGCCTTTTTTCAGTTCGCGTTGTTGAAAATAATCGGTGCCGACTTTTTCGAAGTCGACAGAAGAACCAGTGGGTTCGCTAGGCATGGGAAGTACCTTCCATTTTTATTGTTTTTGACTCGGCGTCTTTGTGCCGAACGAGGTAGCAATTGCTTGTGATATCAAATGTGGGAGCTGGCTTGCCTGCGATAGCGGCCTGTCAGCTACCCCTTATTTGGCTGATACACCGTTATCGCAGGCAAGCCAGCTCCCACACTTGATCGCATTTCAAGTTGGGAGCGGGTTGCTTGCTACAGGGCTAAGTTAGAAAAAGCCCAACGGATTAATGTCGTAGCTCACCAGCAAGTTCTTGGTCTGCTGGTAGTGATCCAACATCATCTTGTGGGTTTCACGGCCCACGCCAGACTTCTTGTAACCGCCAAACGCGGCATGCGCCGGGTACAGGTGGTAGCAGTTGGTCCACACGCGGCCAGCCTTGATCGCCCGGCCCATGCGGTAGGCGCGGTTGATGTCGCGGGTCCACAGGCCAGCGCCCAGGCCGAACTCGGTGTCGTTGGCAATCGCCAGGGCTTCGGCTTCGTCCTTGAAGGTGGTGATGCTCACCACCGGGCCGAAGATTTCTTCCTGGAACACACGCATGTCGTTGGTGCCCTTGAGCAGGGTCGGCTGGATGTAATAACCGGTGGCCAGGTCGCCCGTGAGCTTCTCGACCTTGCCGCCCGTGAGCAGTTGTGCGCCTTCACCCTTGGCGATTTCCAGGTAGGACAGGATCTTGTCGAACTGCTGCTCGGACGCTTGGGCGCCCACCATGGTGTCGGTGTCCAGCGGGTCGCCACGCTTGATCGACTCGACCTTCTTCATCACCACTTTCATGAAGTCGTCGTAGATCGACTCTTCCACCAGAGCGCGGGAAGGGCAGGTGCACACTTCGCCCTGGTTGAAGAACGCCAGCACCAGGCCTTCGGCGGCTTTTTCGATAAATGCAGGTTCCGCTTTCATGATGTCGGCGAAGAAGATGTTCGGCGACTTGCCGCCCAGCTCGACCGTGGACGGAATGATGTTCTCCGCCGCGGCATGCATGATGTGCGAGCCCACAGGCGTTGAGCCGGTGAAGGCGATCTTGGCGATGCGCTTGCTGGTGGCAAGGGCTTCGCCGGCTTCCTTACCGAAACCGTGCACCACGTTCAGCACGCCTGGAGGCAGCAGGTCGCCGATCAGCTCCATCAGCACGCTGATGCCCAGCGGCGTTTGCTCGGCGGGCTTGAGCACCACGCAGTTACCGGCGGCCAGGGCTGGCGCGAGTTTCCACGCGGCCATCAGCAGCGGGAAGTTCCACGGGATGATCTGGCCGACCACGCCCAGCGGTTCGTGGAAGTGGTAGGCGGCGGTGAGTTCGTTGATTTCGGCGCTACTGCCTTCTTGGGCGCGGATGCAGCCGGCGAAGTAGCGGAAGTGGTCGGCGGCCAGGGGGATGTCGGCGTTGAGGGTTTCGCGCACGGCCTTACCGTTGTCCCAGGTTTCGGTGATGGCCAGCAGTTCGAGGTTTTGCTCGATGCGGTCGGCGATTTTCAGCAGCACCAGCGAACGGTCCTGGGCCGAGGTTTTGCCCCAGGCATCCGCGGCGGCGTGGGCGGCGTCCAGCGCCTTGTCGATGTCTTTGGCGGTGGAACGCGGGAAGTCGGCAATCGGCTTGCCGTTGACCGGCGAGGTGTTGGCGAAATAGTTGCCATCGACTGGCGCCACGAATTCGCCGCCGATGTAGTTGCCGTATTTGGCCTTGAACGAAACGATGGCGCCTTCAGTACCGGGGTGTGCATAACGCATGGTGAGCATCTCCTGCTTTTATGTTTATTGGAGTACAGCGCGGCAAGCGCGTTATAAAGCGTAGAGCAAAGGTTGGGCCACTGCTGTGCGGGCCAGCAAAATCAATGAGTTGGGCTTTATCGCAAGGCGTTGCCGTGACAGGTGCGGTACAGGCGAGGTGACAGTTTGTGCCACAAACGGTACAGCCTGTGATCGGTGGGTCGGGCCGGGATTGCAATGGCCGAATGGCTGGGGGATGCTGGGCGTTCTCACGCAGGGAGAATAATAAGAACATGCATAACGATCATTTCAGTCGCCATGCCCAGCAAGTCTTGACTGTCACCCGTGGCCAAGAGCTTTCCCAGGGGCCGGGCAGCGATCCGTCCATCGCCCGCTCCTGGCTGCGCTGCGTGGAGGACTACCACCTCGACCCGGCGCTGACCATCGCGCCTACCGTGCTTGAACACGGGCGCCTGCTGGAAAGTCGCGAACGCCTGCGCCAAGTACTGCACATTGCCGGCAGCGAAATGAACAGTTTGCACCAGCAACTCTCCGGCGCTGGTCATGCGGTGCTGCTCACCGATGCGCGCGGGGTGATCCTCAACTGTGTCACTGCGCCGTCGGAGCGCAAGATTTTCGAGCGCGCCGGCTTATGGCTGGGCGCTGACTGGAGCGAAGCCTGCGAAGGCACTAACGGCATCGGCACCTGCCTGGTGGAGCGGCAGTCGTTGACGATCCACCGTGACGAGCATTTTCGCGGCCGTCATACCGGGCTGACCTGTTCGGCCAGCCCGGTGTTCGACCCTCATGGTGAATTGCTGGCGGTGCTGGATGTGTCCTCGGCCCGCGAAGCCGTGTCGCGCCAAAGTCAGTTCCACACCATGGCGCTGGTGAACCTGTCGGCCAAGATGATCGAAAGTTGCTACTTCCTGCGCCACTTCGAACACCACTGGCTGTTGCGTTTTCACCTGCAGGCCGAGTCGGTTGGGTTATTCAGCGAAGGCTTGCTTGCGTTTGATGGCGAAGGGCGCATTTGTGCGGTCAACCAGAGCGCCCTGAACCTGTTGGGGCAGTTGCGCGGCGGCTTGGTGGGCCAGCCGGTGGAAGCGTTTTTCGACTGCACCCTGGATCAGTTGCTGGGGCGGGCTAGCGCAAATGCCACGGCCAGTTGGCCACTGCGTACCCGCGATGGTCGGCCTTTATTTGCAGCGCTGCGAGGCCTGCCCCGCAGTGCGCCGGCCCCTATCATCAAGCCGCAGGCGTCACGCCCATTGGGTATCTGCCTGGGCGACCCGGCGTTGCAAAATGAGCTGCGCAAGGCCTCGCGAGTGTTCGAGCGGGACGTGCCCTTGCTGATCAACGGCGAAACCGGCTGCGGTAAAGAAGCCTTCGCCAAGGCCGTGCATCAGGGCAGCCAGCGGGGCGACAAGGCCTTTGTTGCGCTGAACTGTGCGGCGATTCCAGAAAACCTGATCGAGAGCGAATTGTTTGGCTATCGCGCCGGCAGTTTCACCGGCGCCCTTAAAGAAGGCATGCGCGGCAAGCTGCAACAGGCCGATGGTGGCACGCTGTTTCTCGACGAAATCGGCGACATGCCCCTGGCGTTGCAAACCCGCCTATTAAGGGTGCTGGAGGACCGTCTGGTGGGGCCTATCGGCGGCGAACCCCAAGCCGTGAACGTGCGCATCATCAGCGCCACGCACCGCAATTTGCTGGAACGGGTGGCCGATGGCCGCTTTCGTGAAGACCTGTATTACCGCTTGAACGGCTTGGAAGTGGCCCTGCCGCCGTTGCGCGAGCGCAGTGACAAGTCGCAACTGTTGGACTTCCTCTTGGCCCAGGAAGCAGGCAGCGAACAGGTGATGCTCGACGAGTCGGCGCGTCAGGCCTTGTTGGCATTCCACTGGCCCGGCAACCTGCGGCAGATGCGTACCGTGTTGCGCACGGTGGTGGCGCTCTGTGAGGGCGGGCGAGTCGGTCTTGAAGACTTGCCGGCGCTGATTCGCCAGGCTCGGCCGCAAGGGGCGAGGGCGGATGCGCCGTACGTCTTGCCACTGGAAAGCGCCGAGCGCCAGGCATTACTCGATGCGTTGGCGCAGCAGCGCTGGCATATGAGCCATGTGGCGGAACAGTTGGGCGTCAGTCGCAATACGCTGTACCGCAAGTTACGCAAACATGGTATTTCACGGGGCGCCATGCATTAGGGCGCGCGACAGTTGTCGGAATAACTCCGTTATTGCGGACTACTCGTTTTTGTCCCACGTTATTTAAGGTTTTTTATCGCTCTACACGCTCACGTCGTCCCGGAACGTGGTGTGCTGTTTTAAGCACTGATGGAATAAGGGCAGAGCATTAATTGCCCTTAAACACCGTTGTTTGAAACTTCTAGGGTGACAACACATGAATATTACAAGTCCAATAACGACTCCTGTGCCACAACTCCCTGTTCAACTTGATGTTACGCCTGCGTCCCCACCGCCCCCTTTAAAGGCGGGCTGGGGCGAACCGATGCACCCCATTGAGCCTGAGCCTGAAACGCAGTCGCCTGAGCAGGAGGCTGATCAAACGTCGAAGGTGCGCGTCAAGCGTGGAATCTTCGGGCGTCGGTTCGGGGGTGGATCCCGGCCCGCACCTCCCGTATCGCCTACGCCATCGCCCAGGGTGCCGCCTGCCCCGGTCAGTCCCACGCCCACCCGGCCCCCAACCACGGCGGGTGGGAAAAAGCCGACGACAAGCCACGAGACCCCTGGCACCAGTGCGACCGCAGGCAGTTCAGGCCAGTCGACTGCCAGTAGGCTCAAGGACGCGCTGACCAAGGGGCCGCAGACGCCCCCCCGCGGTGGCACCACCCCTGTGAAACCGGAGGAATCACCCAAGGTCAGCGTGGCTGATGTCACCCAGCGGTTGTTGGATGCCGACAGGCTGGTCAAGGCGGGGGTTATTTCTACATCGCCCTCTACCGGCAAGATGGTCAAGGATGCGTTCATCAACGCAGGCGTCAATGGTATGGTCAGTGCGCCGATCAATGTGGGGGCGTATGCCGGGTCCGTGGCTGCGGGGGAAGCGATCAAGGGCCAATACGTACCGTCGCCAGTGGTGCCACCGCCACCGCATTTACCCGGCGTTGCACAGCCCGATCAGAAGGCAACGCCGCCAGTCGTGACGCCATACGCACCCGACGAGCCTGCGCCTGTGGCCACGCGCCATCTGGATCGGGTAGAGAAAGTGCTGCTGGAGTTTGCCAATCTCATCATCACGCTGGCGGGAAACACCGGAGACCGGCTTGCCATGGGCGATGCCTGGCCCAAGGAGCGTGAGGCACGCATGAGGAACCTTGAGCAGTTACTGGACGTTTCAGAAACCCATATGAAACAACTGGCGGAGGACCACGACCTGATTTTCAAGCCTCACATCGAGTCGCAAACGTCCCCTGGTGCCGGTGGCCGCCTAGGCGTGATCGAGCGTCGTTATCATGCCTTGAAAAAAACCGTCGACCGAATCATGACCTTGAAAGACGCTGAGCTTAAAAAAGCTGGCATCCCGGTTTAAGTCATCCCTTTTGCCCGCCGGATCCTACCGGCGGGCGTTTCGCGCTCAGCTAAAGCGTGCGAACTTTCCCACCCTACGCTAACCTGCCTCGATGTTTACGAGGTCGACTATGCACATTCATATTCTGGGTATCTGCGGTACGTTCATGGGTTCGATGGCTGTTCTGGCCAAGGAGCTGGGCCATCACGTAACAGGCTCCGATGCCAATGTTTATCCCCCCATGAGCACGCAGCTACAGGCGCAAGGGATTGAGCTGACCCAAGGTTACGACCCCGCGCAATTCGACCCGGTGCCGGACCTGGTCGTGATCGGCAACGCCATGTCGCGCGGCAACCCGGCAGTGGAATACGTACTGAACAAAGGCTTGCCTTACGTCTCCGGCCCGCAGTGGCTGGCCGACCATGTGCTGCAAGGCCGTTGGGTCCTGGCAGTGGCGGGCACTCACGGTAAGACCACCACCAGCAGCATGCTCGCCTGGGTGCTAGAGCATGCGGGCATGAGCCCGGGGTTCCTGATTGGCGGTGTGCCGCAGAACTTCTCGGTATCGGCGCGGCTGGGTGAGACCCCGTTTTTTGTGATCGAGGCCGATGAGTACGACAGCGCCTTTTTCGACAAGCGCTCCAAGTTCGTCCACTACCGCCCGCGCACGGCGATCCTGAATAACCTTGAGTTTGATCACGCGGATATCTTCCCCGATCTGCCGGCGATTGAACGGCAGTTCCACCACTTGGTGCGCACCATTCCCAGTGAAGGCCTGGTCATTCATCCCACCACCGAGCCTGCGTTGCAGCGTGTGATCGACATGGGCTGCTGGACCCCGGTGCAAACCACCGGCGCGGGTGGGCAGTGGCAGGCCAGGTTGCTCAGCGAAGATGGTTCACGGTTTGAAGTGCTGTTCGAAGGCCAGGCCCAAGGCATCGTCGATTGGGGCATGACTGGCCAGCACAACGTGGCCAACGCCTTGGTGAGCCTGGCCGCCGCACGGCATGTCGGCGTGGTGCCGGCCATGGGCATCGCCGCCTTGAGCGTATTCAAGAGTGTGAAGCGGCGCATGGAGAAAGTCGCCGACGTGAATGGGATTACCATTTACGACGACTTTGCCCACCACCCAACTGCGATTGCCACCACCCTGGATGGCCTGCGCAAGCGCGTCGGCGATGCGCAGATTATTGCCATCGTCGAGCCGCGCTCCAACTCCATGAAGCTGGGCGCGCACCGTGATGGCCTGCCCGAAAGCGTCAACGATGCCGACCAGGTGGTGTGGTATGCACCGGCCAACCTTGGCTGGGATTTGCCCGCGATTGCTGCGCTGTGCACCGTACCCTCGACAGTCTGCGATTCCCTCGAAGGCATCATTGAGCAGGTGAAGTCCTTGGCCCAGCCCGGCACGCACGTGGTGGTCATGAGCAACGGCGGCTTCGGCGGCCTGCACGGCAAGCTGGCCGAGGCACTGAAATGAGCGGGCCAGAACGCATTACCCTGGCGATGACCGGCGCATCCGGTGCGCCCTATGGCCTGCGCCTGCTCGATTGCCTGGTGCGTGAAGACCGTGAGGTGCATTTTCTGATCTCCAAGGCGGCGCAGTTGGTGCTGGCGACCGAGACCGATGTCGCGCTGCCGTCCAAGGTGCAGACGATGCAGGCGTTCCTTACCGAGTACACCGGTGCGGCGGCGGGGCAGATCAAGGTCTACGGCAAAGAGGACTGGATGTCGCCGGTGGCTTCAGGCTCCGGTGCGCCAGCAGCGATGGTGGTGGTGCCTTGTTCCACCGGCACCTTGTCGGCGATTGCCACGGGCGCCTGCAACAACCTGATCGAACGGGCGGCGGACGTGACCTTGAAGGAGCGCCGCCAATTGATCCTGGTGCCACGCGAAGCGCCGTATTCGAGCATTCACCTGGAGCACATGCTCAAGTTGTCGAACATGGGCGTGACCATCCTGCCCGCGTCGCCAGGCTTCTATCACCAGCCACAGACTATCGATGACTTGGTGGACTTTGTGGTGGCGCGCATTCTCAACCTGTTGAACATTCCCCAGGACATGCTGCCGCGTTGGGGTGAGCACCATCTGGGCGGCGATGAATAAGGCGCTGCTGCTGTTGATGGCTTTGCAACTCACCGGCTGCGCCACGGCGCGCACGCTGGATGCGGCGCAACCGGGCGCGCCCGTGGTGTATGCCGGCACGCGCCTGGATCTGTACGCGATCAATGGCGGCTGTTGCGCCAGGGACCGCTTTGGTGCGCAGGCTCCCAGCTATCCCCATCTCGACCTGCCGGCCAGTGCGTTGCTCGATACCTTGTTGTTGCCACTGTCGGTATTGACGGTGCTGGGGGTTGGCTTCAACGCCACGGGCGGGCTGTAAGATAATGGCTGCCTGGGCCGGCCCCATCGCGGGCAAGCCCGGCTCCCACAGGGGGGGCGCATTCCAAGTATGAGGACTGCAGTCCATTCCCACAGGGGGATTGCATTCCAAATATGAGGGCTGCTGTCCATTCCTACAGGGGAATGCATTCTAAATGTGGGAGCTGGCTTGCCTGCGATGAGGCCAGTACCAGCCCTGCATTATTACTTGCCGAGCTTGCGCAATTCGTCCGACTCCACCACCCGCACGCCATCCTGTTCTTCCAGCGCCAGGCGCCACATGGCGCGGGCCAGTTCGCAGACTTCAATGCCGTGGTACTTGCCCGGGATAAGCCGTGACAGCGGGCCGGCCAACTGTTCGGCCAGGCGCGGTTCAAGCCGCTCTCCCAGCAGCAGCGAGGGACGTACGATGGTCAACTGCGGCCAGTCTTGCGCTCTGAGCGCCAGTTCCATTTCCCCTTTGACCCGGTTGTAAAACACCGAGGATTTCGGGTCGGCGCCAATCGCACTGATCACGATCAGATGCCGCGCGCCCAGTTCCCGCGCGCGTTTGGCGAAGGCCACTACCATGTCCAGGTCGACCGCACGGAATGCAGCTTCCGAGCCGGCCTTTTTGATCGTGGTGCCCAGGCAGCAGAAGGCAATATCCACGCGGCCGCTCAGTTGCGGCAGGAACGCCGCCGGGTCGCCCACCGGGTTTTCCAGGCGTGGATGTTCAGCCAATGGTTTGCGGCTGGGTGCCAGCACGCGGGTCACGGTGGGTTCGTTGAGCAGGCGGTCGAGCAGGTGTTCGCCAGTGAGGCCGGAGGCCCCGGCCAGCAAGATATGCTGCGGTGTCAGGTACATGGTGTTTCCCCCTTGTTACACGTTACAGCTTAGTTGCCTTTGGCTTCCTTGCTATTCATTGAGACGCTTTCGAGCGCCTTTCGTGCCTGCTGTTTACGTAATAATTGCCAATGGGCGATCACGCCTTTAGGTGCCCAGATCTGCGGTTCGGAGGCTTCGAAATTGTCCGCCTGTTCGCGTTCGGCCACGTGCAGTTGTGCCAGTTTGAAGGCGTGTTGCAAATCATCCGTTTGGTTGAAAGCTTGTGCGAAAAGGGCATCACCGAAGTAGGTGAAGTCTGCTTCTTCCGAGCAGCCGAATGACACGCGGTCCGCACGGGAGGCGGTCATGATCAGGGTGCGCTCATCTTTGAGCGCCGGTATGAAACCGCCGGAGTAACACGCGGAGATCACGATGACCTTGTCGCGGTTTTTCAGCGGTGCGAGCACGGCGGCCAGTTCATCGGCGGGCAGGGCGGCCCGTTCCATGCGCGGTTGGTCGGGCACCAGTTCATGCTCATGGGTGCCATGGCTGGTCATGTAAATGAACACCAGATCTTCCGGCCCGGTCCGTTCGGCCAGGGTTTGCACCGAGCGGCGCAGGCTTTCGCGGGTGGCCAGGGGGCGGTCGGCAATATGGTCGCGGTGGTTGACCAGGCGCACCTGCCCGCGCGCGCCGAAGCGAGTGGCAAGCAGGTTGCTGACGTAATCGGCCTCGCGCAGGAACACGCTTTGCTTGCCGTCGCCCGCCAGCACCAGGGTGTACAGCTCCACCGCCGGGGTGGACGCAGGCACTGTCGCCAGGGCGTCATCGAGCAAGCGGCCTTGGGCCAGTATGCCGGTTTCCAGTGGGTCGGGCAGCAGCTTGCCCTCGGCGTCGCGCACGCGCAGGCCGTTGACCCAGGTGCCGGACTGCACGGTGCCGTCGGTGAGTACCAGGGTGCCACGGCCTTGATAGTTGTCGCTGTCGAAGCCACCGATATAGAAACTGCCATCGGTGAGGTTCAGTCGCCCTTCGCCGGTAAAGCGCCAGTCACTAAACTGGCCGACATAGTGGCTGCCATCGACCCCGATCAATTCGCCTTTGCCGGTCAGCGCGCCTTCCTTGAACTGGCCGATCCACACATCACCGTCGGCGTTCTCGTAGCGGCCTTTGCCGTTGAGCTGATTCTGCTTGAATTGGCCGACATAGATATCGCCCTCGGCGCTGTTGAAAGTGCCATTGCCTTCCAGTTGACCATCGACAAAGCGGCCGCTGAACTGGTTGCCACTGTCGTCATTGCGCTGGCCTTCGCCATTGGGCTTGCCGTGGGCGAACTGGCCCTGGTACTGGCTGCCGTCGGCCAACTCCAGGCGGCCTAGGCCTGAGTACTGGTCGTCCTGGAATTCGCCGCGATAGGTCATCTGCCCCTCTTTGAGGGTGCCTTCACCGTTGCGTCGACCGTTCTTGAAGCCGCCCACGTAGCTGCTGCCCGAAGTGGTCAGGCTGCCCTGGCCATCAAACAGGCCCTGCTTGAATTCGCCTTTATAGACTTCGCCATTGCTGCCATGCCATTCGCCCTGGCCGTGCCACTGGCCTTTGTCGAACTGGCCGGCGTACCAACTGCCATTGGGGTAGTCCACACGGCCTTGACCTTGCAGCAAACCGTTGATCACATCGCCACGGTAGCGGCCGCCATCGGGCAGGCGCGCATCGGGCGGCAACAGCGATTCGCCGTCTCCGCAAGCGGTGAGCAACAGGGCAAGGGCAAGGGGAGCGAGTGGGCGCATAGCGGGATCCGGATAATTGAGCGCCGAGTATGCCGTAGCCGGGGTGCCGAACCTAGTGGTCTATGCGCAGGACCTACCACCTGTAGGAGCAGGCTTGCCCGCGAAAAACTCACAGGCGCCAAATTTATTCAGCAAGCACGCATTATCGTTGACGACCTTCGCGAGCAAGCTCGCTCCTACAGTGGGGGTGTGGTGATTATACGAAGCAGAGTGACAGCGACTCGGCAATGTAGGCCGGCTTCTCCTGGCCTTCGATTTCCAGGGTGGCCGTAGCCTTGAACAGCCATTGGCCCGGCTTTTTCTCGGTGACGTCAGTGAGGGTGACGTTCAGGCGCACCTTGGAGTTCACTTTCACAGGCTGGATAAAGCGCACGCTGTCCAGGCCGTAGTTGACGGCCATCTTCAAGCCTTCGGGCATGATCAGGATGTCTTCCATCAGCTTGGGCATCAGCGACAGCGACAGGAACCCGTGGGCGATGGTGCTGCCGAACGGGGTTTGCGCCGCCTTGACCGGGTCGACGTGGATGAACTGATGATCGCCCGTGGCCTCTGCGAACAGGTTGATACGCGCCTGGTCGATGGTGAGCCATTCGGAACGTCCCAGTTCCTTGCCGACGTAATCTTTGAGCTGCGCTACGGGTACATAGGGCATTGCGTCTCTCCTTGGTTCATCACATATGTGCCCGTTGATAAGGGGCGTTTTTAGGGTTACAGAGAACCAATGTAGATCATCACGGGCAATCAGCCCGGTCAACCCAACATGCTTTTGGCGAATGCCGGAGCATAGGGCGGGCATGCTTATAATGCGCGCGGGATTTGAGGGGGAGAGAGCGGGATGCTGTTACGTGGCCTGACCTGGCTGGTGCTGTTTCAACTGATCGGCACCGCGATCAATCATTTGCTGGTGCCCGTGCTGCCGGGGCCGATCATCGGCTTGTTGCTGATGCTCGGCTTTCTGGTCTGGCGCGGTGAAGTCGGCGAGCCCCTGAGCCTGGCGGCCGGCAGCCTGTTGCGTTACCTGCCGCTGCTGCTGGTACCGCCGGCCGTGGGAGTGATGGTGTACGCCAAGGACATCGTGGCGGATTTCTGGGCCATCGTCGGGGCGTTGGTGTTGTCGCTGGTGATCGCTATGGGCTTTGTCGGTGTGCTGATGCAGCAGATGGTCAAGCGCAAGGAGAAGGACCAATGATCCTCGACTGGCAGGGCGCCTGGACGGCGGTCATTCATCACCCGCTGTTCGGTATCGGTATCACTCTGGGCGCCTATCAACTGGTGCTGGCGGGGTTCGAGAAAACCCGCTGGATCTTCCTGCAGCCGGTGCTGGTGTCGATGTTGCTGGTGATCGGTGTGCTGCTCACCTGCGGGCTGAGCTACGCCGAATACCGCCAGAGCACCGAGATCATGGGCATCCTGCTGGGGCCTGCGACCGTGGCCCTGGCGGTGCCGCTTTATCTGAACCTGCGACGGATTCGACAATTGTTCTGGCCGATATTTACTACGCTGGTGGTAGGCGGGGTATTGGCCACCGGCCTGTGTGTGGCGTTGGGGTGGTGGTTCGGGGCCGAGCACCGGGTGCTGATGACCATGGCGCCCAAGTCGGTGACCTCACCGATTGCCATGCTGGTGGCCGAGCAGATTGGCGGCGTGGCGGCCTTGGCGGCAGTGTTTGTGTTGATCACTGGGGTGGTCGGCGCGATGATCGGCCCAGCGCTCTTGTCGCGCCTGGGTGTACGCAGCCCCGAAGCGCGCGGCATGGCCCTGGGCATGACCGCTCACGCCGTCGGCACCTCGGTGGCCCTGCAGGAAAGCGAAGAATGCGGCGCCTTCGCGGCGCTGGCCATGAGTTTGATGGGCGTGGCCACGGCGGTGTTCCTACCGTTGGCGGTGTCGGTGATTGTTTAACCCAGGTTTAAGGAAACCGTTATGAGTCTGGCGCTATTCCCCCTCAACACTGTGCTGTTCCCGGGCTGCACCCTCGACTTGCAGATATTTGAGGCGCGCTACCTGGATATGATCGGCCGTTGCATGAAAAAGGGCGAAGGCTTTGGTGTGGTGTGCATCCTGGATGGCTCAGAGGTGGGCACGGCCCCTGACGGCTATGCGCTTGTCGGTTGTGAAGCGCTGATTCGTGACTTCAAGCAGCAGGACAACGGCCTGCTGGGCATTCGCGTCGAAGGTGGCCGTCGTTTCCGCGTGCGTGAGGCCGGGGTGCAGAAAGACCAGTTGCTGGTGGCTGATGTGCAATGGCTGCAAGAATTGCCGGACCCGCCGCTGGGCGAAGAGGACGCCGACTTGCTGGCGTTGCTTGAGGCCCTGGCCGAGCACCCGATGGTGGCCTCGCTGGATATGGGCGGCCAGGCCGAAGGCCAGCAAGCCCTGGGCAACCGGTTGGCCTATCTGCTGCCGTTTACCGAGGCCGACAAGATCGACTTGCTGCAACTGGACGACCCACAGCAACGGCTGGATGCGATCCAGATGTTGCTCGATGAACTGCAGGGGGAGCTGTTCACCTGAGGTTCGGATTTGCCTGACAGAGCTTTCAGACTTTGCTCGGTCGTCTCCACGGTGTCGCCTGCACTATTTTCCGATCACACAACAATGATCGGAGAGAACCATGATTCGGCTGACACCCTCGGAACAAGTGGCGTGGGACGCTTATTTTGTCAGCGTGACCACGCAATTACTTCAGCAGCAAGCCACGCGGGGCGCGGAATACATCGCCGAGCGCGCTGCCGAAGTGGCCGATGAGATGCTACTGGAGCGCCGCGAACGTTGCGTTGAACGGCGCAGCGCCTCCGTGGACTGGATCGGCCCGGCCAAGGGTCAATAGGCGTACCTGAGCAGGGCGTGGGGCGTGCCGGTAAAGGCGATGAAACCGAGCACGGCCACCACGGCGGGCAGCACCAGCCACCAGGCTTTTTGCGACATGGCTGGCAATGGGCTGCGGTACTCGATTGCCGTCAGGCTAAACGCACACACCGTCATTGCCAGCAAGGTGCCGGCCAGAATGTCCGTAGGCCAATGGGCGCCCAGATAAACCCGCGACAAGGCAATGAACGCTGCGGGAATGCAGCCCAGCAGCATCCAGGTCAGGCGCAGCCTTGTGGGTTGGCCGCGACCGGCCAATACCGCGAGTGCCAGGAAGAAGGCAAAGGCCCCGGAGGCATGGCCACTGGGCATGCTGAAGCTGGTCAGCGGGTCTGTGAGGATTTCCGGGCGGCCACGGGCGAAAAACAGCTTGGTGCCAGTGTTGATCACTGCCGCGCCAGCGAGAGTGGCGCCGACAAACACCGCGTGGGGCCACTGCCGTGCCAACAGCAACAGGCCAGTGAACACCGCGCTGGCGAAGAACATCTTCTTGAACTCACCCAGTTGGGTGACCCGTACCATCACTTCGTCCAGCCACGGGCTGCGATGCTCCTGCACCAGGGCGCTCAGGCCTTGGTCGAAGTCATTGAGGTGGGGATAGCCGATAAACAACGCGATCAACAACACCAGGCTGGCGCAACCGATCCACAAGGTGGCGCGCCGATGTTCGCGCCAACTGCTGTTCAAACTCAGCCCCAGCAGCACCGCCAGGCACGCCGCGATAATCGCCGCTTCCGGCCAGAAACCTTCCGGCAACGGCAGGCGGAACGCGGCGCCGGCAGCCCAGCCCGGCAGCAGATAGGCCACGGTCCAACCCGCTGCGGCAATGATGCTCACAGCGGCAAAGCGCGGGAAGGGCATGTCGCACATGCCGGCGACCATGGGCAGCATGGGACGCAATGGGCCGATGAAACGCCCGACCAACAGGCTGGCGATTCCGTACTTGTGGAAGTAGGTTTCTGCGCCGTTCATCCATTCAGGATGCTGGCGCAGGCCGGGCAGGCGTCGGATGTTCTGATGGAAATGGCGGCCCAGGTAATAGGAAACGCCGTCGCCCAATAAGCCGCCGAGGAAGCCCAGCAGCAGGGTTTCACTCAGCGACAGCGCACCGCTGCCAGCCAACGCGGCGATTGCAAACAGCAATACCGTGCCTGGCACGATCAACCCGGCAATCGCCAGGCACTCCACGCACGCGACGAAAAACACCGCCGCTGCCAGCCATTGTGGGTTGAGGGTCAACCAGCCGGTGATGCTATCGAGCCATTGGCCCATACAATCCACTCCATGCATACATATTCAAAAACACTGAAGGTTCAGTTGTGGGATGTGTTGCTTGGTTCTGCACGGTCAAATCAAAAAATAATCCCGGCCTTCGACCTGGCCCCGACGCAGCGGGTTCCGCGTGCAGTAAGGCGCATAACCAGCATCGACGAAGCGGTACATCAAGTGCTCATCGCGCCCAGTGGGAATGCCCAGGCGCGTGGTCTGGATAATCTGCGTGGGCACCTGGCCCACGTCTTCGACATACAGCAGTTCCTGATCGAAGCGCTTGGCGTCCCACATCGGCACTTTCAGGCCCAGGGCCTTGCACAGCAGCGTCTGCCCTGCACACAGCTTCTGCGAGGGGCGTGGGCTGCCGTCGGGGTTGGGGTTGTTCAACAGCATTTGCGCCAGGCTCGCCGCCCCGGAAATTTCGTCGACCCAGGGATAGGCCGATTTGATCAGCACGGCATTGCCCGGGCCATGGGCGCTGAAGTTCAGCGAATCACCGCCACGGGCGTAGTACATGTAGATATGGCCACCATCCAGAAACAAAGCCTTACGCTTTTCTGTGTAGCCGAGCGAGGCGTGGCTGCCTTTTTCGGCCACGTAATAGGCTTCGGTTTCAATAATTCGCGCCGAAAGCCAAAGATCGCCCACACGATGACGAATGACTTTTCCGAGTAATTCGCGCGCAAGCACTTGGGCATCGCGGTCGAAGAAGCTATCGGGCAGGGGGCTGGCGGGGAGTTGGGGCGAAAAGTCGGGCATGGCGGTCAAGGGTTGATACGGCTAAATGTGACCGAATCATAACAACTCTCACCTTAATTACGGCTGAACCTGGGGTTTTTACAGTTCATTTCGACCATCCGCCCCTCACCGCTGTCAGTCGGGCGGCGTCACAGCTATAATCTGCCGCTTTCCTCTTTGCCAAGACTCCCTGACCATGACTGAGTCCGTTCTTGACTACATGACCCGCCTGGGTCGCGCTGCCCGGCAGGCCTCGCGGTTGATCGCCCGTGCGAGCACCGCGCAGAAGAACCGTGCGCTGCTGGCGGCTGCCGATGCTCTGGATGCTTCGCGCTCCGAGCTGAGCGCCGCCAACGAACTGGACCTGGCCAATGGGCGCGCCAATGGCCTGGAGCCAGCCCTTTTGGACCGCCTGGCGCTGACCCCGGCACGTATCGACGACATGATCGAAGGCTTGCGTCAGGTGGCCAAGCTGCCTGACCCCATCGGTGAAATTCGCGACATGCGCTACCTGCCGTCGGGCATCCAGGTGGGCAAGATGCGCGTGCCCCTGGGCGTGATCGGCATCATCTATGAGTCGCGCCCGAACGTGACCATCGACGCCGCGAGCCTGTGCCTCAAGTCAGGCAACGCCACCATCCTGCGTGGCGGTTCCGAGGCGATCAACTCCAACCGCGCCATCGCTGCCTGCATCCAGCAGGGCCTGGCCGTGGCCGAGTTGCCAGCCGAAGTGGTGCAAGTGGTGGAAACCACCGACCGTGCCGCCGTGGGCGCGCTGATCACCATGCCGGAATTCGTCGACGTGATCGTGCCGCGGGGTGGCAAGAGCTTGATCGAGCGCGTCAGCCGTGATGCCAAGGTGCCAGTTATCAAGCATCTGGACGGCGTCTGCCATGTGTTCATCGACATCGCCGCCGACCTCGACAAGGCGATCCGCATTGCCGACAACGCCAAGACCCACCGCTACGCGCCGTGCAACACCATGGAAACCCTGCTGGTGCACGTTGGCATTGCCGAACGCGTGCTGCCGCCGCTGGCTGCCATCTACCGTGACAAGTCGGTAGAGCTGCGCGGTTGCGAGCGCACCCGGGCGCTGCTGGGCGCGGACGTCATCGAGGCGACCGAGCAGGACTGGTACACCGAGTACACGGCCCCGATCCTGTCGATCCGCATCGTCGACGACCTGGACCAGGCCATCGAACACATCAATACCTATGGCTCCAAGCACACCGACGCCATCGTTTCCGAGCATTTCAGCGATGCCCGGCGTTTCCTCAACGAAGTGGATTCCGCTTCGGTGATGGTCAACGCCTCGACGCGTTTTGCCGACGGCTTCGAGTACGGTCTGGGGGCGGAGATCGGTATTTCCACCGACAAGCTCCACGCACGCGGCCCGGTGGGCCTGGAAGGGCTGACCAGTGAGAAGTACGTGGTGTTTGGCGACGGTCATGTGCGCACTTGATGACTAAACGCATCGGGCTGCTCGGCGGTACTTTCGACCCCGTGCACATCGGCCATTTGCGCAGTGCCCTGGAAGTTGCGGATGCCCTTGCGCTGGATGAACTGCGCCTGCTGCCCAATTTCCGGCCGCCCCATCGCGATACGCCGCAGGTGGCCGCAGAGCAGCGCCTGGAAATGGTGCGTGTTGCCGTAGAAGGTATATCGCCGCTGGTGGTGGACGATCGCGAACTCAAGCGCGATAAACCGTCCTACACTATCGACACCCTGGAGCTGATGCGCGCCGAATTGGCTGCAGATGACCCATTGTTTCTGCTTTTGGGCTGGGACGCATTTTGCGGCCTGCCCTCTTGGCACCGCTGGGAGGAACTCCTCCAGTATTGCCACATCCTGGTTTTGCAACGCCCGGATGCCGACAGCGAACCGCCGGATGCCTTGCGCAACCTGCTGGCCGCGCGGTCGGTAAGTGACCCCTTGGCCCTGACCGGGCCGAACGGGAATATTGCATTCGTCTGGCAGACCCCGCTTGCGGTGTCCGCCACCCAGATCCGTCAACTGCTGGCCAGCGGGAAGTCGGTACGTTTCCTGGTGCCTGACGCGGTCCTGGCCTACATCGATGCGCACGGGCTTTACCGTGCGTCGAACTGAAAAGGCGCGCTTGAACGCACGAACCGTGCAGCAAGCGCCCGAACATACGAGCAAAACGAGTTTTATATGACGAACAAAGACGTAAGCAAAGTTAAGCGCAAAGGCACCTTCAAAAGCGCGCCGCTGCCGGTTGAAGCCCATGTTGGCCCGGAATTGGCTGGCGAAGAGCTGGTGAAAGTCGCCGTGGCTGCCCTGGAAGACGTTAAAGCCCAGGACATCCAGGTGCTGGACGTGCGCGACAAGCAGAGCATCACCGACTTCATGATCATCGCCACCGGTACCTCCAACCGCCAGATCGGCGCGATGCTGGACAAGGTTCGCGAAGCCGTCAAAGCCCAGGGCGTCAAACCACTGGGTGAAGAAGGCAAGGGCGACAGCGACTGGGTGCTGCTGGACATGGACGATGTGATCGTTCACATGATGACCTCCAACGCTCGCCAGTTCTACGACCTGGAGCGTCTGTGGAAAGGCGCCGAGCAGAGCCGTGCCGCCGATGGTAAGCACCACAGCCCGGAAGTGGGCCACGCGCACTTCGACAAGCTCAACAAAGACCAGGAATAAGGAACGGCTGTGCGCCTGCGTCTGATCGCTGTCGGTTCACGCATGCCCAAGTGGGTGGAAGAAGGCTGGCACGAATATGCCAAGCGTCTGCCCGCTGAGCTGTCGCTTGAGCTGGTGGAAATACCACTCAATACCCGGGGCAAGAACGCCGACGTCGCGCGCTTTATCCGTCAGGAAGGCGAAGCCATGCTGGCCAAGGTCGGCCCCAATGAGCGCATCGTCACCCTTGAAGTGCACGGCAAGCCCTGGAGCACCGAGCAACTGGCGGTGGAACTGGATCGCTGGCGCCTGGATTCGCGCACGGTCAATTTCATGGTCGGCGGCCCGGAAGGGCTGGCGCCGGAAGTCTGTGCGCGGGCCGATCAGCGCTGGTCGCTGTCGGCGCTGACGCTGCCGCACCCGTTGGTAAGGATTCTGATCGGTGAACAGCTGTATCGCGCCTGGACAGTTCTGTCCGGGCACCCTTACCACAAATAGTCTGCGCCGCCCCCGATGACCCAACCGATCCGCATCAAGGACCACGAGAAAGACGCACGTCTGGTACGCGCGCGGGTGGTGTTCGGTGCTGTTTTGGTGGTGGTGCTGATGTGCGTGCTGATTGCGCGGCTGTATTTCCTCCAGGTGATCCAGTACGACTATCACTCCACGCTGTCGGAAAACAACCGGGTGCATGTGCAGCCGATTCCACCGACCCGTGGGCTGATTTTCGACCGCAATGGCGTAGTGGTTGCCGATAACCGGCCCAGCTTCAGCCTGAGCATGACCCGTGAACGCTCCGGCGACTGGAAGCAGGTCCTCGATGTCATCGTCGAGGTGCTGCAACTGACGCCGGAAGACCGGGCCGTCTTCGAGAAGCGCATGCGGCAGGGGCGCCGGCCGTTCGAGCCGGTGCCGATCCTGTTCGAGCTGACCGAAGAGCAGATCGCCCGGATTGCGGTGAACCAGTTTCGCCTGCCGGGGGTGGAGGTGGTGGCGCAATTGGTGCGGCATTACCCGCAAGGGGCGCACTTTGCCCACTCCGTTGGTTACATGGGGCGGATCAACGAGAAAGAGCTGAAAACCCTCGACCCGATCAACTACAGCGGCACCCACCATATCGGCAAAACCGGTATCGAACGCTTCTACGAGGCCGAGTTGCATGGCCAGGTGGGTAACGAGGAAGTCGAGACCAATGCGCGTGGCCGCGTATTGCGCGTGCTCAAGCGCACCGATCCGGTGCCGGGCAAGGACATTGTCCTGAGCCTGGACATCAAGTTGCAGGAAGCTGCCGAGATGGCCCTGGGCGGTCGGCGGGGTGCCGTAGTGGCGCTGGACCCGAAGACTGGCGAAGTGCTGGCGATGGTCAGCCAGCCCAGCTTCGACCCCAACCCGTTTGTGACTGGCATCAGCTTCAAGGCCTACGCCGAGCTGCGTGATTCCATCGACCGGCCACTGTTCAACCGTGTGTTGCGCGGCCTGTACCCACCGGGCTCGACCATCAAACCGGCGGTGGCGATTGCCGGCCTGGATGCTGGCGTGGTTACGGCCTCAAGCCGGGTGTACGACCCTGGCTATTACATGCTGCCCAACTACGACCACAAGTACCGTAACTGGAACCGCTCCGGTGACGGCTATGTCGATCTGGACACCGCGATCATGCGCTCCAACGACACCTATTTTTACGACCTGGCCCACAAGCTGGGGATTGATCGGCTGTCTGCCTACATGGGCAAGTTCGGCCTCGGTCAGAAAGTCTCCCTGGACATGTTCGAAGAGTCCCCCGGCCTGATGCCGTCGCGGGAGTGGAAGCGTGCGACCCGCCGCCAGGCGTGGTTCCCTGGCGAAACCCTGATCCTGGGTATCGGCCAGGGCTATATGCAGGCCACTCCGCTGCAACTGGCCCAGGCCACGGCGCTGGTGGCGAACAAAGGCGTGTGGAACCGACCGCACCTGGCCAGGACCATCGAAGGCGAAAAGCCGGTGGACGACAACCCGATTCCGGACATCGTGCTGCGTGACCCGTCCGACTGGACCAAGGTCAACCACGGCATGCAGCAGGTGATGCACGGCGCTCGCGGCACCGCGCGCAAGGCGGCGGTCGGCGCGCAGTACCGCATTGCCGGCAAGAGTGGTACGGCCCAGGTGGTCGCGATCAAGCAGGGCGAAAAGTATGACCGCTCCAAGGTGCAGGAACGCCACCGCGACCACGCCTTGTTTGTCGGCTTTGCGCCGGCGGAAGACCCGAAAATCGTGGTGGCAGTGATGGTCGAGAACGGCGAGTCCGGCTCTGGCGTCGCGGCCCCAGTGGTACGCCAGGTGATGGACGCCTGGCTGCTGGCCGACGATGGCCGGCTCAAGCCCGAGTATGGCGGCCCCCCTTCAAGCCCCGAGGTTACGGCCCGTGAAGAGTAATTTTGACCGCATCCTCTCCAGTGAAGATGTGATGCGTCGCCGTGCGACGTTGCTGCAACGCATGCACATTGATGGCCCCTTGCTGATCCTGCTGCTGACCCTGGCGGCCGGCAGCCTGTTCGTGCTGTATTCGGCCAGCGGTAAGAACTGGGACTTGCTGATCAAGCAGGCGTCCTCGTTTGGCCTGGGCCTGCTGTCGATGGTGGTGATCGCCCAACTGGAGCCGCGCTTCATGGCGCGCTGGGTGCCTTTGGGGTATGTCGCCGGCGTGTTGTTGCTGGTGGTGGTGGACGTCATGGGCCACAACGCCATGGGCGCCACACGCTGGATCAACATCCCCGGGGTGATTCGCTTCCAGCCGTCGGAATTCATGAAGATCCTGATGCCGGCCACCATTGCCTGGTACCTGTCCAAGCGCACCTTGCCGCCGCAACTCAAGCACGTGGCGATCAGCCTGATCCTGATCGGCGTGCCCTTTGTGCTGATCGTGCGCCAACCGGACCTTGGCACCTCGTTGCTGATCCTCGCCGGTGGCGCGTTCGTATTGTTCATGGGCGGCCTGCGCTGGCGCTGGATCCTCAGCGTGCTGGCCGCCGCCGTGCCCGTGGCCGTGGCCATGTGGTTCTTCTTTATGCACGACTACCAGAAGCAACGGATCCTGACGTTCCTCGACCCGGAGAGCGACCCGCTGGGCACCGGCTGGAACATCATCCAGTCCAAGGCGGCCATCGGTTCCGGCGGCGTATTCGGCAAAGGCTGGTTGCTGGGCACCCAGTCCCATCTGGACTTCTTGCCCGAAAGTCATACCGACTTCATCATCGCGGTGATGGGCGAAGAGTTCGGCCTGGTGGGCATTTGCGCGTTGTTGCTGATCTATCTGCTGTTGATTGGTCGCGGCCTGGTGATCACCGCCCAGGCGCAGACGCTGTTCGGCAAATTGCTCGCCGGCAGCCTGACCATGACTTTTTTTGTTTACGTTTTCGTCAACATCGGTATGGTCAGTGGCCTGCTGCCGGTGGTTGGGGTGCCGTTGCCATTCATTAGCTACGGCGGAACTTCGCTGGTGACATTGCTGTCAGCGTTTGGGGTTTTGATGTCGATTCATACGCATCGCAAGTGGATCGCACAGGTTTGAATAAGGTGAAGATGTCAATGCAAGTAATGCGCGGCTGGGCGACTCGGCATGCGACCTGGATGGGCCTGATCGGGCTGCTGGGGGCAACGCAAGAGGCGCAGGCCGGTGACTACGATGGCTCTCCCCAGGTTGCCGAATTTGTCGGTGAGCTGACCCGCGACTATGGTTTCGCCGGCGAGCAACTGATGGGCGTGTTCCGTGAAGCCCAGAAAAAGCAGGCGATCCTCGACGCCATCTCCCGGCCCGCCGAACGCGTGAAGCAGTGGAAGGACTATCGCCCGATGTTCCTCACTGATGCACGCATCGCCCGCGGCGTGGATTTCTGGCGCCAGCACGAGGCGGTACTGGCCCGCGCCGAGCAAGAGTACGGCGTACCGGCGCAGGTGATTGTCTCGATCATCGGCATCGAAACCTTTTACGGGCGCAACACCGGCAGCTACCGGGTGATCGACGCCTTGTCGACCCTGGGCTTCGATTATCCGCCCCGCGCCGAGTTCTTCCGCAAGGAACTGCGCGAATTCCTGTTGCTGGCCCGCGAAGAGCAGGTCGACCCGCTGAGCCTCAAGGGCTCCTACGCCGGGGCGATGGGCTTGCCGCAGTTCATGCCGAGCAGCTTTCGCGCCTATGCGGTGGATTTCGACGGTGACGGGCACATCAATATCTGGAGTAACCCCGACGATGCCATCGGCAGCGTGGCCAGCTACTTCAAGCGCCACGGCTGGGTTGGCGGCGAGCCGGTGGTTATCCGCGCCGATGTCACGGGCGAGCGCGCCGACGAGGGCCTGACCCAAGGTATCGAACCGGTCAAGACCGTCGGGGAGTTGCGAGCGCTGGGCTGGTCGAGTCAGAATGCGCCACGCGACGACATGCCGGTGACGGCATTCCGCCTGGAAGGCGCAAATGGCCCTGAATACTGGATGGGCCTGAAGAATTTCTACGCAATTACGCGTTATAACCGCAGTGTGATGTACGCCATGGCCGTGCATCAGCTGTCAGATGAGCTGGTTCAAGCACGGGGCAACAAGTAATGCGGGTATCGCCGTTCAAAAAACCGCTCAAGCTGGTGGCGTTCGCCGCGTTGTCCTTGTTGGTAGCCAGTTGCTCCACCACCCCTAACCGTGCGCCGGCCAAGAAGGCCGGCGGCGCAGTGGTCCGCGCCCAGCCGGGCCTGGATATCAACCGTGCGCACAAAGACGGCGCGCCGTGGTGGGATGTGGATGTCTCGAAAATTCCGGATGCTACGCCGACCCTGCACACCGGCCCGTACAAGGCCAACCCCTACACCGTGCTGGGCAAGAATTACTTCCCGCTGCAGGAATCCAAGACCTACGTGCAGTCGGGCACTGCGTCCTGGTACGGCACCAAGTTCCATGGCCAGAACACCGCCAACGGCGAAGTGTATGACCTGTATGGCATGAGCGCGGCCCACAAGACCCTGCCGCTGCCCAGCTATGTGCGCGTGACCAACCTGGACAACAACCGCACCGTGATCCTGCGGGTCAATGACCGTGGGCCGTTCTATTCGGACCGGATCATCGACTTGTCCTACGCGGCCGCCAAGAAACTCGGTTATGCCGAAACCGGCACCGCACGGGTCAAAGTCGAAGGCATCGACCCGGCGCAGTATTGGGCCCAGCGTGGCAAACCCGCGCCGTTGATGCTCAACGAACCGCCAACCCCGCAACCGCAAGTGACGGCCTCGACCGGCAAGATCGAGCAATGGACGCCGCCACCGGCGCAGCATGCGCCTGATACCGTGGTGGTACCTCATGCGGCAGCGGGCGCCTCCATGGCCGGTGGGCAATATCTGCAGGTCGGCGCTTTCGCCAACCCGGATGCAGCAGAACTGTTAAGGTCCAAGCTCAGCGGCATGGTCAGTGCGCCGGTTTTCATCAGCTCCATCGTGCGTAACCAGCAAACCTTGCACCGTGTGCGCATGGGCCCGATCGGCTCGCCGAGCGAAGTGGCGCAAGTGCAGAATAGCGTGCGCCTGGCCAACCTGGGGCAACCCAGCGTGGTCACCGCAGAATAAGCAGTAACGGTTTGATGGCTCAGGTGCGCATGCGCGCTTGAACCCAGGTTGTTGGCTCGTGAACAATAAAAACCCAGGGGCAAGGGGTGAGCGGGCAACCGAACACGTGACAGTCTGGAAGCGGGCTGTCTGAATAGTTTTGCCCGCGAGGGCAAGTTTCCATAAGCAATTTCGAGAGACGGATGAACATCACCACCTTAGCCAAACGTACGTGCCTGCTTATCTCGCTGATCATCACCCCGGCCGCCTGGGCGGTTGAAATGGTGCCGGCCTCCCCGCAACTGGCCGCCAAGTCGTGGGTCCTCATGGACGCCGCCAGTGGCAACGTGCTGGTCGAAAACGGCGGTGATGTACGCCTGCCGCCTGCCAGCCTGACCAAGCTGATGACCGCCTACATCGCGACCCTGGAAATCCGTCGCGGCCAGATCGGCGAAAACGACCCGGTTACCGTCAGCGAAAACGCCTGGCGTACCGGTGGTTCGCGGATGTTCATCAAGGTGGGTTCGCAAGTCACCGTGAGCGACCTGCTGCACGGCATCATCATCCAGTCCGGTAACGACGCCAGCGTCGCCCTGGCCGAGCACATCGCCGGCAGCGAAGACGCCTTCGCCGACGTGATGAACAAGACTGCCGCCGACCTGGGTATGACCAACAGCCACTTCATGAACCCGACCGGCCTGCCGAACCCAGAGCACTATTCGTCGGCTCACGACATGGCGATCCTGGCGCGCGCGATCATCCGCGTTGACCCGGTGCACTACGCGATCTACTCCCAGAAGGAATTCTTCTGGAACAACATCAAGCAGCCTAACCGCAACCTGCTGCTGTGGCGCGACAAGACCGTCGATGGCCTGAAGACCGGCCACACCGACGAAGCCGGCTACTGCATGGTGTCGTCCGCCGTACGTGATGGCCAGCGCCTGATCGCCGTGGTATTCGGCACCAATAGCGAGCAGGCCCGTGCGGCCGAGACGCAAAAGCTGCTGACTTACGGCTTCCGCTTCTTCGAAACCCAGACCTTCTACCAGAAGGGTGCTGAGCTGGCGACCGCGCCGGTGTGGAAGGGCTCGACTTCGCAAGTCAAGGCCGGCCTGGCCGACGACCTGACCCTGACCATGCCTAAAGGCCAGCTCAAAAAGCTCGCCGCCAGCATGACCCTGAACCCGCAATTGGTTGCGCCAATCGCCAAGGGTGATGTGATCGGTAAGGTCGAAGTGAAGCTGGACGACAAGGTGGTGCACAGCGCCGACCTGATCGCGCTGGACGCTGTCGAGGAAGGTGGTATCTTCCGCCGCGTATGGGATAGCATCCGTCTATTCTTCTACGGCTTGTTCAACTGATTGTGTGCACCTGCAAAGCCCCGCGTTGATCCGACGCGGGGCTTTGCCCGTCGCCACGGCTTACGCTTACGAGGCCGTTACGCCATGACCGATAAAGAAGTAAAGGCGCCAAAGATCGAATTCCCGGTGGTGGACTATCCCATCAAGGTAATCAGCGATACCGGTGTCGGCCGTAAAGACCTGATTCTCGAGATCGTGCGTAAACACGCGACGATCAACGATCAGCGTGTGGATGAGCGATCAAGCTCTACCGGCAAATACACTACGATCCAGTTGCACATCGTTGCGACCGATCAAGACCAGCTCTACAACATCAACAGCGAACTGCGAGCCACCGGCTTCGTGCATATGGTGCTGTGATGTCGCAAGTCCTGGGCTTTCGCGAGCTCGGCCGGATGGCCTACGAGCCCGTCTGGCATGCCATGCAGCGCTTTACCAATGAGCGCGGCACCTCGGCCCCGGATGAAATCTGGCTGGTGGAGCACCCGCCGGTATTCACCCAGGGCCAGGCCGGCAAGGCCGAGCACTTGCTGCTGCCGGGTGATATTCCGGTGGTGCAGGTCGACCGAGGGGGTCAAGTGACTTACCATGGGCCCGGTCAACTGGTGGCTTACCTGCTGCTGGACGTGCGCAAGCTGGGGTTTGGCGTGCGCGACCTGGTCAGCCGCATGGAGGCGTGCCTGATCGAGTTATTGGCCAGTTACGGCGTGACCGCCGTGGCCAAGGCCGATGCACCGGGTGTGTACGTGGATGGCGCGAAAATCGCCTCCCTGGGGCTACGCATTCGCCACGGTTGTTCGTTTCATGGCCTGGCCTTGAATGTGGACATGGACCTGGCGCCGTTCCGGCGCATCAACCCGTGCGGTTACGCCGGGCTTGCGATGACCCAGTTGAGTGACCATGCAACATCCATAGAATTTGCCGAGGTAAGTGCCCGGCTGCGCGCGCAGCTCGTCAAACACCTCGACTATGCAGAGCAGACGACCCTGACGGGCGGAATCGATTGATATGACTACTGATGTTGTGCAAACCATGATCCCGACGCTGGACATCACTGAGCGTCCAGCCCCGGCCCCGCGTGCCAAGGTGGAAGCCGGCGTCAAGCTGCGCGGCGCCGAGAAGGTTGCACGCATCCCGGTCAAGATCATCCCGACCACCGAACTGCCGAAGAAACCTGACTGGATCCGCGTGCGTATCCCGGTTTCGCCGGAAGTCGACCGTATCAAGTCGCTGCTGCGCAAACACAAGCTGCACAGCGTATGCGAAGAAGCCTCTTGCCCGAACCTGGGCGAGTGCTTCTCCGGCGGTACTGCCACCTTCATGATCATGGGTGACATTTGCACCCGTCGCTGCCCGTTCTGCGACGTCGGCCACGGCCGTCCGAAGCCGTTGGACGTCAACGAGCCAGAAAGCCTGGCCATCGCCATCGCCGACCTGAAGCTCAAGTATGTGGTGATCACCTCGGTAGACCGCGACGACCTGCGTGACGGTGGTGCCCAGCACTTTGCCGACTGCATCCGTGAGATCCGCAAACTGTCGCCGAACGTGATGCTCGAAACCCTGGTGCCGGACTACCGTGGCCGTATGGACGTCGCCCTGGAAATCACCGCTGCCGAGCCGCCGGATGTGTTCAACCACAACCTGGAAACCGTGCCGCGCCTGTACAAGGCTGCGCGCCCGGGTTCGGACTACCAGTGGTCGCTGACCCTGCTGCAGAAATTCAAGCAGATGATGCCGCACATCCCGACCAAGTCCGGCTTGATGCTGGGCCTGGGTGAAACCGACGAAGAAGTCATCGAAGTCATGAAGCGCATGCGCGAACACGACATCGACATGCTGACGCTGGGCCAGTACCTGCAACCGTCCCGCAGCCACTTGCCGGTGCAGCGCTTCGTGCACCCGGACACCTTCGCCTGGTTCGCCGAGGAAGGCTACAAGATGGGCTTCAAGAACGTGGCCTCGGGCCCGTTGGTGCGGTCTTCGTACCACGCCGATGAGCAGGCCAAGCTGGTCAAGGCGAGCCTGGTTTCGTAAGCCGCCCCCAGAATCAATGTGAAATGCTGGCTTGTGTGGGAGCTGGCTTGCCTGCGATAGCTTCACCTCGGGGTCACTGATACACCGAGGCGCTTGCATCGCAGGCAAGCCAGCTCCCACATTTCGTTCTGCGTCATATAGGGAGAACCATGGATGACCGCCGCCGTACCTGCACTGCGCCCCGAAGGCACCTTCGGCCTGATCGCCCCCGCCGGCCCCGCCGCGCTGGATGTTGAAAAAGCCGGGCAATGGATGCGTGCCCGTGGCTACCAATTGCACATTTTCCCCGGGGTGTACGAGCACGACGGCTACCTGGCCGGCAGCGATGAAGTGCGCCTGCGTGATTTGCATGCCGCCTTCGCCAACCCCGATATCGATGCCATCCTCTGTCTGCGTGGCGGCTATGGCACGCCCCGTTTGCTCGACGCGCTGGACTTCGACCTGCTGCGCGCCAACCCTAAGCCGTTCGTGGGCTACAGCGATATCACCGCCTTACACCTGGCCATCAACCGCTATGCGGGTTTTGTGACGTTCCATGGCCCGATGCTCAATGCCGACCTGCTCGGCGGCAAACAGCCGCCCACCGAATCTTCCTTGTTCAGCCTGCTGCGTGGCCAACGGGGCGCCGGCAGTGTGCTGCCTCACCCAATGGCCTACCCGCTGACCACAATCGAGCCAGGAGTGGCCTGTGGGCGCTTGCTGGGCGGTAACTTGTCGATGATCGCCGCGGTCATGGGCACGCCGTACGAAATAGACGCGGACGGCATCATCCTGTTTATCGAAGACGTCAACGAACCGCTCTATCGCATCGACCGATTGCTGACTCACCTGCGCTTGGCTGGCAAGCTGGCTCAGGTCGCCGGTGTGCTGGTAGGCGATGTGGCCGGTGTGGATAACGGGGCGTTGGCGCGTCTGCTGAAGCAGACCTTTGAGCCGCTGTGTATTCCGGTGCTGGCAGGCTGGCGCAGTGGGCATTGCGACCCGAACCTGACATTGCCGATGGGCGCGTTGGTGCGCCTGGATGCGGGGGAGCAGCGGGTGGTGTTGGAGCAGGATGTAGTCTTTAAATAATTGGCGCCTGTTGGGCCCCTTTCGCGAGCAAGCCCGCTCCCACATTTTGAAAAGCATTCAACATGTGGGAGCGGGCTTGCTCGCGAAAGCGGTAGCCGCCATATAACAATCTATTGGTTCTGCAGCGATTCCAGCAACTTCACCGTCGGATACCCATCCGCCGGCCAGCCCAGCGCCTGCTGCGCAGCCCGAATCGCCTTGCGCGTGTTGGCGCCAATAATCCCGTCGGCATTACCCGCGTCATACCCTTTGGCGCTGAGCGCCGTTTGCAGGTCAATGCGTTGCGAACGGCTCAGCGGCAGCTCATCCTTTGGCCAACTGCCGCGAATCACACCGCCGCCGCCAAATCGCTCCGACAGCAAGCCAACCGCCAGTGCATAGGACGACGAATTGTTGTACTTGAGGATCGCGCGGAAGTTATCCAGCACCAGGAATGCCGGGCCACGGTAGCCTGCCGGTAACAGCAGGGCGGCGGACAACTGGTCGACATTGGCCGGCAGGCTCACGCCAGGGGGGAGTTGGATGCCCAGTTGCAGCCATTGCGCCACGGTCTTGCGCACGCCGCCATCGGCCAGGCTGTAGTCGAAGCCCGACGGCAGCGGCTGCACTTCAACGCCCCATGGCTGGCCTTTCTGCCAGCCGGAGCTTTGCAGGTAATGCGCCGTGGAGGCGAGGGCGTCGGACGGGCTGTTCCAGATATCGCGGCGACCGTCACCGTCGAAGTCCACGGCGTGGGTGTTGTAGGTGGTCGGGATGAACTGGGTCTGGCCCATCGCCCCGGCCCAGGAGCCTTTCATCTGGTCAGCCTGAATATCGCCATGCTGGATGATCTGCAGCGCTGCCAGCAGCTGCGCTTGCGCAAAGGCAGGGCGACGGCCTTCATAGGCCAGGGTAGCCAGGGAGCGGATCACCGAGTTATTGCCCTGGAAAGCGCCGAAGTTGCTCTCCATACCCCACACCGAGACCAGCGCCTGGCGGTCGACACCATAGCGCTGCTCGATGCTTTGCAGAATATCGGCGTACTTGACCAGCAGTGCCTGGCCATTGCGCACGCGCACCGGCGACAGTGCTCCGTCGAGGTATTCCCACACCGGGCGGGAGAATTCCGGTTGGCTGCGGTCGGCGCGAATCACCGCCATATCAGGGGTGACGCCGGCAAAAGCGTTATCGAACACGGCCGCAGTGATCCCGGCCTGCAGCGCTTGAGCACGGAAGCCAGCCTGCCATTCGGCAAAGGTCTGGGTCGGTTGGATGTCGAGATTGTCCACCGCCAATGGGGCAACCACGGCGGGCGCGGTAGCCGGGGCCGTCTGGAGCTGGGGCAGGGGTTGAGCGTCCGCAGCGGTAGGTTTTTCCGCGCAGGCGACAAGCAGAATGAGGCTGGAGGCAGCGATCAATTGGCGCAGGTGCCAATGACGAGAAAGACGAGAGGGCATGCACAGGTCCAGGGGTTACAAATCAGGTACAGACCTTATCATGCCAGAGGGGCGCTTGCCTTCAGGCAGCCAGAAAGTAAGAAGCCTCCCAGCTATTAGACTGGAAGGCTTCGCGGCGGTAGCTGCCTTTGCCCTTGCCGGCGCGTTCCTTACGGCTGCGGAACAGTGGCTGGGCGATGATGGATTTGGCCTTGTTGGGGCCATGCTTGGATGGCTTTTTGCTCATGGTGGATTCTCTCGCTTGGGGGTGGGATGCAGCGGTGCAAATCATCTGCCGAAGTGGGCCGGCTGTAAAGCCCGGCGATAAGCCCCTGTAGGAGCGAGCTTGCTCGCGAAAAACTCACAGGCGCCGCGTTCATTCAGGAAATACGCGTTAGCGTTGACGTTTCTCGCGAGCAAGCTCGCTCCTACATTGGATTTAGCTGGGTTATTCGGCAGGCAACGCCAGGCGCTGGCCGGCCATCAACAGCGACAGACGGCTCAGGCTCATCCACGGCGAGCCGGCCGCCTGGCCTTTGATCTGTGCGTCGATGCGCTGCGCTTCCAGCAATAGTTGCGCCCAGCGTTGCGCCGAGTGCCGTTGCAGGGCTTTGCTCATCAGGGGTTTGCGTTTGTCCCACACCGGCGGCCTGGCCTGGCTGAAGCATTTGTCCAGCGGTGTGCCCTGGCTGTATTGCAGGGCAATGTTCGCCAACACCCGCAGCTCACGGGCCAGGGCCCAGAGAATCACCGGTGGTTCCACCCCTTCGCCACGCAGGCCTTCGAGCATGCGCAGGGCGTGGGCGGGCTCACCGTTGAGGATGGCGTCCACCAGGCCGAACACATCAAAGCGCGCGCTATCGGCCACTGCGCCTTGCACGGTTTCGACGGTGATCTGCCCGTCTTCAGCCATCAACTTGAGCTTTTCGATCTCCTGGGCGGCGGCAAGCAGGTTGCCCTCGACCCGAGCGGCGATCAGCTCCACGGCATCCTGTGTCGCCGCCAGGCCTGATTGCGACAGGCGCTGGCGAATCCACTGCGGCAACTGGTTGCTGTCCACTGGCCAGATCTGGATGAACTGAGTCTGTGGGCCTTCTACCAGGGCCTTGCCCCACTTGGTTTTCTGCGCGCTGCCGTCAAGCTTGGGCAGGCTGACCAGCAACACGGTGTCTTCGGCGGGGCGTGAGCAGTATTCCATCAAGGCTGCCGCGCCTTTATCGCCCGGCTTGCCCGAGGGCAGGCGCAGTTCCAGCAGGCGTTTCTCGGCAAACAGCGACATGCTCGCGCCAGCTTGCAGCAGCGTGCCCCAGTCGAAACTGGCGTCGGCGCTGAACACTTGGCGTTCATCGAAGCCTTGCTGGCGTGCGGCGGTGCGGATAGCGTCGGCCGCTTCCTGGCACAGCAACGGGTCATCGCCGCTGACGATGTACACAGGCGCAAGGCCGCCTTGCAGGTGTTTGGCGAGTTGGGCGGGGGCAAGTTTCATAGGCGGGTCGAACGGGGCGCCAGGGGCGCCCCGTCTGGCTTACTCGACAGGGACTTCAACAGGCGACTGTTTCGGCGTGTTGTCTTCATATTCCTGCGCGGCTTTCAGGGCGTCGGCATCAGCCTTGGCCTTGTTGTCGGCCACTTGCTGCAGCTCAGCCAGTTTTTCCGGGGTGAGCATTTGCAGGCGAGTCATCATGCGCTGGATCAGCTCACGACGCATTTCCTTGCGCACCTGAATGGTCTCGGAGTCCGAACCCACCAGGTTGTTGCCATCGTGGCTCACCACTTTCTGCACCTGGATCTTGTCACCCATCAACGGCAACTGATCACGGCCTTGTATTTCGAACATCAGCGCCGTGTTCAACTCGACGTCGGACGCACGGCCAGCACTGGCGTAGCTGATATTGCGCTGGGTTTCTCGCTCATCCGTCAGGATCAGTTTGTAGGTCGCGCCGTTGTACACGTGCACACCGCTGTTTTCCAGGGTCTGGCGCAGTTGGGTGACGGTTTCACCGTAAGCGTTGCGGGCGCTGACGTCGAGTTCCTTGATCGACAGCTCATTGGTGCCGGTGCCGCGCAGCTGGAAGCCGCAAGCGCTCAACAGCACGGCAAAGCCCATAACCAGCAGATTGCGTTTGATCATTTTGTTGCTCCCCTTGAAACCAGGTGGGCCTTATCGGGCCCTAAAGGTTTAGTTCGGCGCGGAGCCCAAGCCCCGCGCCGGATCCGATTTAGCTGGCGACGATATTGACCAGTTTGCCGGGCACCACGATCACCTTGCGGATAGTCAGGCCTTCGGTAAAGCGCAGCACGTTCTCATTGATACGTGCAGCTGCTTCAACCTCTTCACGGCTGGCGCTGGCCGGCATGTCGATCTGGCCACGCAGTTTACCGTTAACCTGGATGACCAGTTGCAGCGTGTCCTGTACCAGGGCGCTGTCATCCTGCACCGGCCAGGCGGCATCGATGACGGCACCGCTGTGGCCCAGGCGGCTCCACAGTTCATGGCTGATGTGCGGCGTGATCGGCGCGAGCAACAGGGTAACTGTTTCCAGGCCTTCCTGGATCAACGCACGGTCTTGTTCGGTCGCCTGCGAGGCTTTTTCCAGCACGTTCATCAGCGTCATCACCTGGGCGATGGCGGTGTTGAATTTGTGGTTCTGCCCGACGTCCTGGCTGGCCTGGCGAATAGCCAGGTGGATGCTGCGGCGAACGGCTTTCTGCTCGTCGTTCAAGGCGTCGATGTCCAGCTTGCCCGGCAGGCCCTGGCTGACATGAGCGTGAGCCAGGCGCCAGACGCGCTTGAGGAAACGGTGCGAGCCTTCGACGCCCGAGTCGGACCATTCGGCGCTCATGTCAGGCGGAGAGGCGAACATCATGAACAGGCGGCAGGTGTCGGCGCCGAACTGATCGATCATCGACTGTGGGTCGACGCCGTTGTTCTTCGACTTGGCCATCTTCTCGGTGCCGCCGATTTCCACCGGCAGACCGTCGGCTTTCAACTTGGCGCTGATGACCTTGGCCTTACTGTCACGCTCAAGCTCGACATCCGCCGGGTTGAACCAGGTGTAGGCGCCATTGGCTTCGCGACGATAGTAAGTGTCGGCGATCACCATGCCCTGGGTCAGCAGGTTCTTGAACGGCTCATCGGAGCTCACCAGGCCTTCGTCACGCATCAGCTTGTGGAAGAAACGCGCGTACAGCAGGTGGAGGATGGCGTGTTCGATGCCACCGATGTACTGATCCACTGGCAACCAATGGTCGGCTGCGGATTTCTCCACCAGGCCACCTTCATAGTGCGGCGAGGCGTAGCGGGCGTAGTACCACGAGGACTCGACGAAGGTGTCCATGGTGTCGGTTTCACGCTTGGCCGGCGCGCCGCATTTGGGGCAGCTGCACTCGTAGAACTCAGGCATGCGCGCCAATGGCGAGCCAGCGCCATCCGGCACCACGTCTTCTGGCAACACGACCGGCAGTTGGTCTTCCGGTACCGGCACGTCGCCACAGGTTTGGCAGTGGATGATCGGGATCGGGCAGCCCCAGTAGCGCTGGCGGCTGATGCCCCAGTCGCGCAGGCGGAACTGGGTGCGCGAGGCACCGAGGTTTTTCTTGATCAGGGCCACTTCCATGGCGTCGAACGCGCCCTGGAAGTCCAGGCCGTCGAATTCGCCAGAGTTGATCAGCGTACCGTGCTCGCCGTAGGCGTCTTGCCACGGAGCGGGGTTGGTGTCACCCGAGCTGGTGCGCACGACCGACTTGATCGGCAGGTTGTACTTGGTGGCGAATTCGAAATCGCGCTCGTCGTGGGCCGGCACGGCCATGACGGCGCCATCGCCGTAGTGCATCAATACGTAGTTGGCGACCCATACCGGCAGTTTTTCGCCGGTCAACGGGTGCTCGACGAACAGGCCGGTTGGCAGGCCCTTTTTCTCCTGGGTGGCGACATCGGCTTCGGCCACGCTGCCGCCTTTGCATTCAGCGATGAACGCCTGCAGCTCAGGGTTGTTCTGTGCGGCCTGGGTGGCCAGCGGGTGTTCGGCGGCGACGGCGACGTAGGTCGCGCCCATCAGGGTGTCGGGGCGGGTGGTGAAGACCTTGAGTGCGCCCGCTTCGCCGATGGAGTCGACGTTGTACGGGAACTGCACTTCCATGCCCTTGGATTTGCCGATCCAGTTGCGCTGCATGGTCTTGACCTGTTCAGGCCAGCCCGGCAGATCGTCGAGGCTCGACAACAGTTCATCCGCGTAGGCGGTGATCTTGAAGTAGTACATCGGGATTTCGCGCTTTTCGATCAGCGCGCCGGAACGCCAGCCGCGACCGTCGATGACCTGTTCGTTGGCCAGTACGGTCTGGTCGATCGGGTCCCAGTTCACGGTGCCGCTTTTTTTGTAGATCACACCTTTTTCGAACAGGCGCGTGAACAGCCATTGTTCCCAACGGTAGTAATCGGGCTTGCAGGTGGTGACCTCGCGGGACCAGTCCACCGCCAGGCCCAGGCTGCGCAGCTGGGTCTTCATGTAGGCGATGTTTTCGTAGGTCCACTTGGCGGGCGCCACGTTGTTTTTCATCGCGGCGTTTTCTGCCGGCATGCCGAAGGCGTCCCAACCCATGGGTTGCAACACGTTCTTGCCGAGCATGCGCTGGTAGCGCGAAATCACGTCGCCGATGGTGTAGTTGCGCACGTGCCCCATGTGTAGCTTGCCGCTGGGGTAAGGGAACATCGATAGGCAGTAGTAAGTCTCCTTGCCTGGCTGTTCACTGACTTCAAAGGACTTTTGCTCGTCCCAGAAGGTTTGGGCGGCATTTTCTATTTCACGGGGCTGATATTGTTCGTGCATGGCTACTTTTGAACTGGATAGGGGTGGCCTAATCCTCTTCGGTGCACTGTCCGGGTTGTTCGACACCAAGAAGCGGCGCGTCCGTGCCCAAACCCTGCGGGAAGTGGAGTTACAGGAAGCGCCGTAGCATACATGACCCCACTCTATCGAGGGAAACCCTGATTGCGCGGCAAGGGCCGTCTGTCGCGGCACCGGGCAGGCGCAGCAACGGGGGCTACGCTGTTTAGTGGGGAGCAAGTATTTCTTCAATGAGGTGAGGGGATGGTTGAATCGCAGCGAACTTTAACGAAACCGCAGTTGTACGAAGGATTGATCGACCGTTTGGGTCGGGCATTGGATGCCGCAAGAACTGCAGGCCGATTGCGTGATGAACGGCCTCTGGAGCTGGAGTTGCGGGGCTTGAGCCAAGCGGAACTTGAATTGATCAAGAACTACCTGGCGTTGAATCACGACCGCGCCTCCCATGGGCAGGCTTCCCCGCCCGCTCATTCGGCCAAGGTAATTTGGCTCAAAGACCTGGCGACCGGCCGCGGGCCAGAGAACTTCCGGTCCGTGCGGTGCAAGTGAGCCCTGCGTTATCCATTAACGTTATCAAAATGTTGTCGGTAAGGATTGTTGCAAAACCCCGTTGCATCTAGGCTTCGGGCATCTTTGGAGATGCCCGATGCCTTTTCGTTATTTCATTAAACAACTGTTGTTGCCGCCCGGTATTTTTCTGCTGTTGTTGGCGTGTGCCTGGTGGTTTCGCCGCAGCCGTCCGCGCCTGGCGGGCTTGTGCTTTGCCCTCGGGCTGGGTGGGATGTGGTTGATCAGCCTGCCAGTGATGGTCCAGTGGGGCGCCCGTGCCCTGGAGACAGAGCCGCCTTTGGCCCGGGAAGACTGGGCCACCTTGGCCCAGCGCGCCGACGCGATTGTGGTGCTGGGCTCGGGGCGCGAGCGCGGGGACATTGCGTGGGGCAGCGACCAGCCCACCGGTATTGGCCTGGAACGTGAGCGTTTTGCCGCGCGGCTGGCCAAGGCATCCGGTTTGCCAGTGCTGACCAGCGGCGGCTTGCACTACGGCACGCCGCCCAGTGAGGCCGAGTTGATGGCCGTGTCGATGCAGGATGACTTCGGTGTCACCGTGCGCTGGAAAGAAGAACGCAGCCGCACTACCTGGGAAAACGCCCAGATGAGCGCCGAGATTTTGTTGCCGCAAGGCATCAAGCGTGTAGTGGTAGTGACCCAGGCTTGGCACATGCCGCGTTCGGTGTGGAGTTTTGAAAAGGCCGGTTTCACCGTGGTGCCAGGGCCGGTGGGCTTTCTGGGTGTGGACCATGGCCGACCGCTGGGTGGCTGGATGCCCGAGGTCAAGGCGGTGTGGCAAAGCGGGCAGTTGATCAACGAAGCGGTGGGGCAGGTGGGGTATCGGTTGTTCTACCGATAGGTGCAACACAGGAGATCAATTGTGGGAGCTGGCTTGCCTGCGATGGCGGTGGGTCAGTGAGCACTCAGGGCACTGACCCACCGCCATCGCAGGCAAGCCAGCTCCCACAGGTCAGACTGTTTTGGACATCCTGCCGGCTAGCAATGCCCAGCCAAAGAGCAGCACACACACAATGATCAACGGCCACGAACGCCATTGCAGGTATGGCGTGAGGTTATGCATCGGCACCACCTCCCCATAGAGAATGCCGCGCTCGAACTGCGGGATCTGCGCGGTGATCTGCCCAAACGGATTGATCAGCCCGGTCACGCCGTTGTTGGTGGCGCGGATCATCCAGCGGCCAGCCTCCAGCGCGCGCATCTGCGCCATTTGCAGGTGCTGCAGCGGGCCGATGGAGCGGCCGAACCAGGTGTCGTTGCTGATGGTCAGCAACAGGTCGCTCTGGGCCGACAGGCCGGCGGCGAATTCGGGGTACACCACTTCATAGCAAATGAACGGCGCAATCTGATAACCCTTGGCCTGCAGCATGGCCTGGTCAGAAGGGCCGCGGGCGAAGTCCGACATGGGCAGGTCGAAGAAGGCGATCAGCCCACGCAACATGTCCTGTAACGGCACGTACTCGCCAAACGGCACCAGTTTTTGCTTGAGGTAGGTGCCGTCACCTTCGCCCACCACGGTGATGCCGTTGAAGTAGCGCTTCTGGTGGTGCACTTCCTGGCGAATCGGTACCCCGGTGATCAACGCGGTGTCCCGGTCGGCGGCGAACTTGCCCATCATGCCCAAGTAGCCCTCCACGGACTCCTTGAGCACCGGCACGGCGGTTTCCGGCCAGACCAGCAGGTCGACACGCTTGGAACTCAGGCTCATGTCGCGGTACAGCGCCAACTGTGCATTGAGCTGGTCCGGGTCCCACTTCATGCTTTGCTCGACGTTGCCCTGGATCGCGGCCACGCTCAGCGGCGCGCCAGACGGAGATGTCCAGGCGTGATGCTTGAGCGCCAGGCCAATCGCCCAGGGCGCAACCAGCAGTAACAGGCCCGCACCGATGAAGGCATTGCGCTTGCTGGCCAGCAGGCGCGGCAGGTTGCACAGCAATGCGGCGCTGAGTGCGAGGGCGAAGGAAATCAGCCACATTCCGCCCACTGGCGCTAGGCCGGTCAGCGGCCCGTCGAGTTGACTGTAACCGGAGTACAGCCACGGGAAACCCGTAAGGAACCAGCCACGAAAGGCTTCCTGGCCGACCCACAACGCGGCGAACGTCAATGCATCCGCCAGCGGTGCTTCATTACGGCGCAACCAGCGCGCCCACAGCCAGGCGGGCAGGGCAAAGAACCAGGCGATGGCGGCGGTGAACAGCAGCATCAGGAACCCCGCCAGCAGCACCGAAGCGCCGCCGAAGTGGTGGATGCTGTAGTAGATCCAACTGGTACCGGCACCAAACAGGCCGAAGCCGAAACACCAGCCACGGCCCAGGGCCTGGCGGGGTGTCAGCCCCCGCAGGCCGATATAGAACAGGCCGACCGCCACCAGCGCCAACGGCCAGATATCGAACGGCGCCAGCGCCAGGGTTGTGATGGCGCCGGCCACCACGGCCAGCAAATTACCGGGCCAGCCGGGTGAGGTGAGACGGCGCATGTCAGTCCTTAGCGGGCGATGGGTGTCAAACGGATCAGGTGGATGCGACGGCTATCAGCATTGAGGATGCGGAAGCGATACGCACCGATCTCGGTGGTTTCATTACGCTTGGGCAGATGCCCGAACGCACTCATCACCAGGCCGCCGACAGTGTCGAACTCATCGTCGGAGAACTCGCTGTCGAAGAACTCGTTGAAGTTCTCGATGGGCGTCAGCGCCTTGATCAGGAAATCACCGCTGGGCAGCGGCTTGATGTAGCTGTCTTCTTCGACGTCGTGCTCGTCTTCGATGTCGCCGACGATCTGCTCCAGCACGTCCTCGATGGTGACCAGGCCGGCCACGCCGCCGTATTCGTCAATCACGATGGCCATGTGATTGTGGTTGGCGCGGAACTCGCGCAGCAGCACATTCAGGCGCTTGGACTCGGGTACGAAGGTGGCCGGGCGCAGCAGGTCCTTGATGTTGAAGCTGTCGCCGTTCTCCTTGAGGATCAACGGCAGCAAGTCCTTGGCCAGCAGGACGCCCATGACGTCGTCATGGCTTTCACCGATCACCGGGTAGCGCGAATGCGCCGAGTCGATCACGGCCGGGAGGAATTCCCGTGGGGTCTGGGTCGCCTTGATGCTGATCATCTGCGAGCGCGGGACCATGATGTCACGTACTTGCAGGTCAGCCACCTGGATGGCGCCCTCGACGATGGCCAGCGCTTCGCTGTCCAGCAACTTGTTCTGGTGTGCATCGCGCAGCAGCTCCAAGAGCTCCTGGCGGTTTTTCGGCTCGTGGGCAAAAGCCTGGGTCAGTTTACCCAGCCATGACTTCTGCCCGTTGCTCGATCGGTCTTCGCTCATAGCGATTACTCTAAATCCTTTGATATGACAGTTGAGTGTTGATTAGCTTTCGTCGTCTGCATAAGGGTCGCGGTGACCCAGTTCTGCAAGCAACGTTCGTTCCAGTGCTTCCATTTCCCAGGCTTCGTCATCGTCTATATGGTCGTAACCCAAGAGATGCAAGCAGCCGTGGATGACTAGATGGGCCCAATGGGCCTCAAGTTCCTTGCCTTGTTCCGCCGCTTCGCGCTCGACCACCGCGACGCAGATCACCAGGTCCCCCAGCAGCGGGATATCCAGCAATTCGTCGGGCACGTCGGCGGGAAAGGACAGCACGTTGGTCGCGTAATCTTTCTGGCGCCAGGTGTGGTTCAGCTCACGGCCTTCGGCCTCGTCCACCAGACGAATGGTCAGCTCCGAGTCGGCGCTGCGCTGGCGTAAAGCCAGTTCACACCATTGGCGGAACTGGGCTTCGCTGGGGGCGGGCGCGTCAGTGGCCAGCTGCAGGTCTAGCTCAAGCATCGTGGCGAGCGTCCTTGGCGGGCGCGTCGTCGCGGTGTTCGAAACGCTCGTAGGCCTCGACAATGCGCTGCACCAGCGGGTGGCGCACCACGTCCTTGGGCATGAAGTGGGTGAAGCTGATACCCGGCACGTCCTTGAGCACCTCGATCACCTGGCCCAGGCCCGACTTGGTGCCCTTGGGCAGGTCGACCTGGGTGATGTCGCCCGTAATCACGGCAGTAGAGCCGAAACCGATACGGGTGAGGAACATCTTCATCTGCTCGACGGTGGTGTTCTGGCTTTCGTCGAGAATGATGAAGCTGTTGTTGAGCGTACGGCCCCGCATGTAGGCCAGCGGGGCAATCTCGATCACCTGGCGCTCGATCAGCTTGGCCACGTATTCAAAGCCGAGCATCTCGTACAGCGCGTCGTAGAGCGGGCGCAGGTACGGGTCGATCTTCTGGGCCAGGTCACCGGGCAGGAAACCGAGTTTTTCGCCGGCCTCGACCGCTGGGCGCACCAGCAGGATGCGCCGCACTTGCTCGCGCTCCAGGGCGTCGACGGCGCAGGCCACCGCCAGGTAGGTCTTGCCGGTACCGGCCGGGCCGATGCCGAAGTTGATGTCGTTGCCGAGGATTTCCTTGACGTACTTCTGCTGATTCAAGCCGCGTGGGCGAATCATGCCTTTTTTGGTACGCAAGGCCACGCTGGCTTCGGCCACCGGGTTATTGGCCAGATCTTCCACAGCCGATTCCTGCAGGTACAGGTGCACGGTCTCCGGCGACAGCTCGCTACCCTTGGTTTCGCGGTAGAGACGGCGCAGCAGGTTTTCTGCAGACGTGGTGTGTTGGGGTTCACCAATGAGCTCGAACTGATTGCCGCGGTTACGGATCTCGATGCTCAGGCGTTGTTCGATCAGGCGCAGGTGCTCGTCGAACTGTCCGCACAGGTTGGCGAAACGGCGAGCCTCAAAAGGCTCGAGGATAAAGCGATGGGGTTCTGCTATGGGTGCGTTCAAGGTTGCTTTTAGCCGCCCTTTGGCTGATGAGGTGAGAGAGAGAATAACGCCAGGCGCCGGTGTGCGAAAGCACTTAAATAACCTGGCTCCACTCTCGATAACCCTGAAGAACCCCTGTGGGAGCTGGCTTTCCAGTCAGTTAAGCAGTCATCGCCTTCTGTAGGAGCGAGCTTGCTCGCGAAAAACGTCAACGATAATGCGTGTTTGCTGAATGAGCGCGGCGCCTGTGAGTTTTTCGCGAGCAAGCTCGCTCCTACAAAAAAGCCTTAACTGACTGGCATTAAAGAAAGCCAGCTGCCACATTTTGATCTTCATCCGGTCAGCGAGATCAGTTGATCAACGAGCCACGCAACGAGTGTGGCTGCGCCGCATCAATGTGCACATCGGCAAACTGGCCGATCAGCGTGGGATTGTCGCAGCGGAAGTTGACGATTCGGTTGTTCTCGGTACGACCCTGCAATTCACCCGGGTCTTTCTTCGAATAATCGGTCACCAGAATGCGCTGGATCGAACCGACCATTTGTCGGCTGATTTCAAAGCCCTGCTGATTGAGGCGATGTTGCAGCGCGTTCAAACGCTCTTTTTTCAAAGCCTCAGGAGTCTCGTCCAGCAGGTCGGCAGCCGGGGTGCCTGGGCGCTGGCTGTAGACGAACGAGTAGGAGAAATCGAAACCGACGTCTTCGATCAGCTTCATGGTCTGCTGGAAATCTTTCTCGGTTTCGCCCGGGAAGCCGACGATAAAGTCCGAACTGATGCAGATGCCCGGCACGGCAGCGCGCAGTTTGCGCAGTTTGGATTTGTATTCCAGCGCGGTGTGGTTGCGCTTCATCGCCGACAGAATGCGGTCCGAACCCGATTGCACCGGCAAGTGCAGGTGTTTGACCAGCTCTGGCACTTCGGCGTGGGCCTGGATCAGGCTGTCGGAAAACTCCAGCGGGTGCGAGGTGGTGTAGCGGATACGCTCGATGCCATCGACAGCGGCGACCACGCGGATCAATTCCGCCAGGTCGGCCAGGCGGCCGTCATCGGTCTGGCCACGGTAGCCGTTGACGTTCTGGCCCAGCAGGGTCACTTCGCGCACGCCGTTTTCAGCCAGGTGGATGATTTCCGACAGCACATCGTCAAACGGCCGGCTGACTTCTTCGCCGCGGGTGTAAGGCACCACGCAGAAGGTGCAGTACTTGCTGCAGCCCTCCATCACCGACACATAGGCGCTCGGCCCATCGATGCGCGGTTCGGGCAGATGGTCGAATTTTTCGATTTCGGGGAACGACACGTCAACCTGCGGCAGCTTGGTGATGCGTGCGGCGTCGATCATCTCGGGCAAGCGGTGCAGGGTTTGCGGGCCGAACACCACATCGACATAGGGCGCGCGGTCGCGGATCGCGGCGCCTTCCTGGCTGGCCACGCAACCGCCGACGGCAATCACCATGTCCGGGTTGGCCAGTTTCAATTCGCGCCAGCGGCCCAGCTGCGAATACACACGGTCCTGGGCCCGCTCGCGGATCGAGCAGGTATTGAGCAGGATCACGTCGGCATCTTCGGCGCGGGCAGTGACTTCCAGGGCCTGGTGTTCGCCCAGCAAGTCGACCATGCGCGAGCTGTCGTACTCGTTCATCTGGCAACCGTGGGTTTCGATGTAAAGCTTCTTGGCCATGGGAATCGTCAACTGGTGGTAAAGAACCGCGCATTATAGGGGGCATGCCCATTGGTTCCTAGCGCTGTGCATCGGGTGCCATGCTATAGTTCGCGCCCTCTTTTATATCCCCATGTGTTGTTCGCCCACCATGACCAAACGTGAAGCTCCAATCTATAAGGTGATTTTCCTCAACCAGGGCCAGGTGTTCGAAATGTACGCCAAGCAGATCTATCAAAGCGATCTGTGGGGCTTCCTGGAGGTGGAAGAGTTCGTCTTTGGCGAGCGCACCCAGTTGGTGGTCGATCCGGGCGAAGAAAAGCTCAAGGCCCAGTTCGAAGGCGTGGTGCGCAGCTTTGTGCCGATGCATTCGATTGTGCGCATCGATGAAGTCGAGCGCCTGGGGACGCCGAAGATCAGCGAAGCACGGGGCACGAGCAATGTGATGCCGTTTCCGATGCCGATGCCTGAGAAGTAGGGCTTTAGACCGAGGTGTGCCTATCGCAGGCAAGCCAGCTCCCACAGTTGACTGCATTCCAACATTGAAACGCGGTCGAATGTGGGAGCTGGCTTGCCTGCGATAGCGATGTAAGGTCTACAAAAAAATCAGGGAAGGGGTGAGAACGGCGAACGCCCATCGGCGCTCTGCAATTCCTGCAGGTAGTTGCGGAAAATCTGCCCCAGCACCTGGGTCGCCACTTCCAGTTCATCGCGCTGCATGTGCTCGGCGACTTCGTCGGCGGTGTCCAGTGCGTCTTCAGCGCCGTTGACCGCGGCCATTTTCAGCACGATGTACGCCTGGACGTTGTTGGCCGGCACGCCTTCGCCTTTGAAGAACATGTTGCCCAACTGGTATTGCGCTTGGGCGTGGCCCTGCAACGAGGCTTTCTCGAAGTAGCTCAACGCTTTGTTGAGGTCAACGGCCGGGTTCTTGCTGTCGTGGTAGTACTCGCCCAACTCGTATTGCGCCTGCGCATCCCCGTCCTCGGCCTGTTTCTGGCACGCGCTCAGGGCTTCGGCCTGGCTCTCTGGCTGGGTATTGAGGGTGCAACGACCCATCGCTGGGATTAACAACGAGTTGCCGCCGGCCTGGGCATGTGCCAGTAGCGGTTGAAGGAGCAACAGGCAGCCCAGAACCAGGGTGCGGCCGGTGCGTTTCATGGGAATCGACTTACCTCTGACGGGGCGCGCGGACCCTCGAGGGAGTCCAATAAGCGCGCATTATGAAATAAGCAGGCCTCTGCTTACAAAGTCTTTACTCGTTTTTCTGCTGCTTGGGCAAGTTATCTGCCGGATTGCAGGGCAAATCTCGAAAAAACCAGGAATTCTCTGTAAGCAAAGTAGCAAATCTGACGCTGCCAGGGGCAACGTCAGAGGTTGCCGTCACTTATTTCAGGGCCGCGAAGGCGCGCTCGGCAGCATCCAGGGTCAATTTCAGTTCGGCTTCGCCATGGGCGATCGAAGTGAAGCCAGCTTCAAAGGCGCTCGGTGCCAGGTACACGCCGCCTTCAAGCATCAGATGGAAGAAGCGCTTGAACAGCTCGGCATCGCTGCCCATCACGTCATCGAAGGTGACGATATCGTCGGCGCCGCTGAAGTACAGGCCGAACATGCCACCGGCCTGGGTGGTTACAAATGGGATGCCGGCGGCATCGGCGCGCTGTTGCAGGCCGTCGAGCAGGCGCGTGGTGTAGTCGGTCAGCTCAGCGTGGAAGCCTGGGCGGCTAATCAGGCGCAGGGTGGTCAGGCCGGCGGCCATTGCCAGCGGGTTACCCGACAAGGTGCCTGCCTGGTATACCGGGCCGAGCGGGGCGATGTGTTGCATGATCTCGCGCTTGCCGCCGAAGCAGCCTACCGGCATGCCGCCGCCGATGATCTTGCCGAAGGTGCTCAGGTCTGGCGTGACGCCGTAGTAAGCCTGGGCGCCACCGAGGGCGACACGGAAACCGGTCATCACTTCGTCAAAAATCAGCACCACGCCATGCTTGTCGCACTGCTCGCGCAGTCCCTCAAGGAAACCCGGGGCCGGTGGAACGCAGTTCATGTTGCCCGCAACCGGCTCGACGATGATGCAGGCAACGTCCTGGCCGACTTCGCTCAGCATCTGCTCGACGGCCGCGATGTCGTTGAACGGCAAGGTCAGGGTGTGCTTGGCGAACGCCGCAGGCACACCAGCGGAATTGGGGACGCCTTGGGTCAGCGCGCCGGAGCCGGCTTTTACCAGCAGGCTGTCGGAGTGGCCGTGGTAGCAGCCTTCGAACTTGATGATGTTGTCGCGGCCGGTGAAACCACGGGCCAGGCGGATCGCGCTCATGGTGGCTTCGGTGCCGGAGCTGACCATGCGCACCATTTCCATCGACGGCACGATCGAGCAGACCAGGTCGGCCATCTCGGTTTCCATCGCGGTCGGGGCGCCGTAGGACAAGCCGTGTTGCAGTTGCTGGCGCACCGCGTCCAGCACATCCGGATGGCTGTGGCCGAGGATCATCGGGCCCCAGGAGCCGACATAGTCAACATAGCGCTTGTCGTCTTCATCGGTGACGTAGGCGCCTTCGGCATGCTTGAAGAACAACGGCGTGCCGCCCACGCTCTTGAACGCACGCACGGGGGAGTTCACACCACCGGGGATGTGTTTCTGGGCGTTGGCAAACAGGGTTTCGGAACGGGACATGATCGGGCTCTCTAAACTGAAGATTTAAGAAGGTCGTTGAACGCACGGGCGCGGCGGGTGACTTCCTGGGTGCTGTCGGCACCGAACAGGCCGTGGACCACGGCGAGCAGGTCGGCCCCGTGGGCTACCAGCGGCTCGGCGTTTTCCAGGGTGACGCCGCCGATCACGCAGATCGGCAGGTGCAGGCGCTTGCGGGCCTGGGCCAGCATGTCAACGGTGGCGGCGGGTGCGCCGGGGTTGGTCGTGGAATTGAAGAAGCGGCCGAAGGCGACGTAGCTGGCGCCTTCTTTGGCGGCCTGTTCGGCCAGTTCGATCTGGCTGTGGCAGGTGGCGCCGATGATCGCCTTGGCGCCGAGTAGTGCCCGGGCCGAGGTGAGCGGGCCGTCGGTCTGGCCCAGGTGCACGCCGACGCCCAGGCGCGCGGCCAGTTCGGCGTCGTCGTTGATGATCAATTGGGTCTTGTAGCGTGAGCACAGTTCGTACAGCTTTTCGGCTTCACGCAGGCGCCGTGCCTCGTCGCTGCTTTTGTCGCGGTACTGCAACAGGGTGACGCCACCGTCCAGCGCCGCCTCGACGTAGGCGAGGAATTTGCCGGCCAACAGTTGGCTGTCGGTAATGGCGTAAAGGCCGCGTAGTTTCATCGGGCAAACCCCTTGCTGACGAGCGATAAGTTACGAGCAGAAATCCAGCGGCAATCGGCGCGGCACGAATTGGCCCTGGCCGAGTTGTTCGGCATCACGCAGGGTACGCCACGTGTAGTTGAGGGCCGTTTGCACGGCGCTGGCCAAGCCTTCGCCCTGGGCAATGCGCCCGGCCAGCGCACTGGCCAAGGTGCAACCCGAACCGTGATAACTGCCGGGCAAGCGCTGGCAGGTAAAGGTCTGGCGCGTGCCATCGCGGCTGTACAGGCGGTTGTGCACTTCGTGCTCGTCGCCATGGCCGCCGGTGATCAGCAGGTGTTTGATGTACGGCAGCAGCTTCTCGGCGCAGTCGTCGGCGCTGCCGTCGGGCAGTTCCGCGAGGATGCGCGCTTCGGGCAAGTTGGGGGTGGCGATCAATGACAGGGGCAGCAGCCGCTCGCGCATCGCATAGCCGACCTCGTCCTTGCCCAGGCTACCGCCGCCGCCGGCGCGCAGCACCGGGTCGCAGACCACCGGCAAATGCGGGTGCGCCTGCAGCAGTTCGACCACGGTGTCGACCATCGCGGTGGAGCCGAGCATGCCCAGCTTGACCGCCGCAACTTCAGAGTCGCCGAGCACGGCATTGGCCTGGGCCAGTACCCACTCACGGTCAAGCACGCGGAAATCACTGACATTGACGGTATTTTGCACGGTCAACGCGGTGACGGCCGGGGCCGCGTGGCAACCCTGGGCGAGCAGGGCTTCGATATCTGCCTGCAGGCCGGCGCCCCCGCTGGGGTCGTGGCCGGAGAGACAGAGGACAACGGGGCGAGAGCAGTAGATATTCATGGTGCGCGAGCTTACCACCAAACGCTTTTTGCGTGGCTGTCTGGCGATGGCAGGAGTTTGCCGCTGCGGCGCGATTTGCCGTGGCTGAGCGCTGCACTGAGATGAGCTGAAAGCATTGCCCTAGAGCCGTCCTAAAAAAAGTTCCTGCAGTGGCTAATGGCTTTTACTGGCTATGCTAAAGTGCATCCAAACAACTTACTGTATTGCCGGTGTACGTCTTCTCAAAAGGAATGGGGGGCTTTTGACACAACCGGACCAGGCTACGCTGGGGCTCTATGCGCTATTTGCTGATTTTTTTATTGTGCGGGCTGCCGATGCTCGCCAGCGCCGTCGAGTTCAACCAGGACACGCGAAGCCTCCCGTTGGGCCGAGTCATGCAAGTGCTCGAAGACCCAACCGATGCCCTGACCATCGCCGATGTCAGTTCCCCCGCCTATGCCGCCCAATTCAAGACCCACGACAAAGACACCCTTAACGCCGGTTATTCACGCTCGGTGTTCTGGCTGAAGGTCAACCTGCATTACACCGCCGACGACCCCCGCGCACCGCGCACCTGGTTTCTGGAGCTGGCCTACCCGCCGCTCAATCGCCTGGACCTTTATCAGCGCGACGGCACCGGTCACTACCGCCTCACCGCCCGCACCGGCAGCGCGTTGCCGTTTTCCAGCCGTGAGGTGAGTCAGAGCAACTACCTGTTCAAGCTCAACTTCCTGCCCGACCAGCAACAAACCGTCTACCTGCGCTTGCAAAGCCAAGGCTCGATCCAGGCACCGCTGACATTGTGGGCGGGCACTGCCTACATGGAAGAGCAACCGTTGCGCTTGTACGTGCTGGGGGCCATCTACGGTGTGTTGCTGGGCATGCTGATCTACAACCTGTTCATCTACCTGAGCGTGCGCGACACCAGCTACCTCTATTACATCTTCTATATCGCTTCGTTCGGCTTGTATCAGTTGTCGGTCAATGGTGTGGCGGTGGAGTACTTCTGGCCGAACAACCCATGGTGGGCGAATGCGGCGGTGCCGTTCCTGATCGGCTCGGCGGCCTTGTTCGGCAGTCTGTTCGCGCGCAGTTTCCTGCACACCGCGCAGCACAGCCGCTGGCTCAACCGTATCCTGCTGGCCCTGGCGGCCTGTGGTGGGTTGGTGATGGCGCTGGCGTTGTTGACCAGTTACGCCGTGGCCCTGCGCCTGGCCACGGCGCTGGCGCTGGTGTTTACCGTGACCATCTTCGTGGCGGCTATCAAGGCCTGGTATTGCGGGCAGCGCATGGCGCGTTATTTCATCATCGCCTGGTCGGCCTTCCTGCTCGGCGGGGTGGTCAATACCTTGATGGTGCTGGGTTACCTGCCTAACGTGTTCCTCACCATGTACGCCAGCCAGCTCGGCTCAGCCATTGAAGTGGCGTTGTTGTCCCTGGCCCTGGCCGACCGCATCAACGGCATGCGCGAACAGCAGGCGCAGATTCTCCTCGATGCCAGCCAGAAACTCGAAGCGCTCAACCAGCAACTGGCCCGCAGCAACCGCCTCAAAGACGAATTTCTTGCCACCCTGACCCACGAATTGCGCACGCCGATGAACGGTGTGATCGGCTCGCTGGAGCTGATGCAAACCGTGTCATTGGACGATGACCTGACGCAGTACCAGCAAACCGCCGCCGGCTCGGCGCGGGACATGATGCGCATGGTCAACGGCATCCTCACCCTCACCGAGTTACAGGCCGGTCGCCTGGTGGCCCAGCCGCAAGTGTTCAGCCTGCGCGGCACGCTCGATACCTTGCGCCAGCAATTCACCGGCAGCGCCCAGAGCAAAGGCCTGGCGTTCTCCATTGATGTGGCCGATGAGGTGCCGGATCAACTGATCGGCGATGCCGACAAACTGCTCCAATGCCTGGATTGCCTGCTCGACAATGCCTTCAAATTCACCCACGTCGGCGCGGTGCGTTTGCGGGTGGTGGGCGTGCCCCAAGGGAATGGCGCCTTGCACCTGAGCTTTATCGTCACCGACACCGGTATCGGCTTCACCTTTCTCGATGAGGCTACGCTGTATCAGCGTTTCTTCCAGCTCGATGGCTCGATGACGCGTGAATACGGCGGCCTGGGCATTGGCCTGGCGATCTGCCGGCAGTTGATCGAACTGCTGGGCGGGCGCCTGACCCATCATTCGGAGCCCCGTAAAGGCAGTCGCTTCCAGTTGGAAGTGGACGTCAGCGCGGTGCCGCAGCAGGTGACGCCCGCCACGCAAACGCTGCCTGCACAGCGTACGCCTCAGGAGTGCACGGTGCTGCTGGTGGACGACAACAGCGTGGGCCAACTGGCGGTGCGTGGCATGTTGCTCAAGCTCGGTTATCGGGTCAAAACTGTGGAGAGCGGCCCGGCGGCGCTCGCTGCATTGCAAGGGCACAGCTTCGACGCCGTGCTGCTGGATGTGCCAGAGGGTGGCTTTTCGTTGTGCTGTCAGATTCGCGCATTGCCCGGCTGCGGTGAATTGCCGGTGATCGCCCTGAGTACTTCGCCCAATGGGCCGGAGCGTGAGCGCTGCCATGGTATTGGCATGACGGATCGGCTGGCCAAGCCGGTGCGTTTCGATGCTTTGCAGGCGGCGCTTGAGCGTAGCGTGCTGTGCGCGGATGAGGGTGAAAGCGCCGAGCATTCGGCGCATATGCCACTTTTTTAAGCGCGATGGCGATGCTTAACTGGAAAAACCGGCCTCAATCGATCTGTGTTTTTTTGTAGGAGCGAGCTTGCTCGCGAAGAACCTCAACGATAACGCGCCCCTCCTGGGTTCGCGCGTTGCTCTCAGGTTTTTCGCGAGCAAGCTCGCTCCTACAGGCAGCCTGAAATCGATGCGGCCTTTTTTCCAGGAGGCCCGTCATGAACCTGCATCAGTTTGCCGAAACCCACGACGTCACCAACCAGCCACCGTCCCTGGACGGCACCAACCTGTATCGCATCGACTTGCCCCTGCAGGAATGGTCACGCCGCTTCGGCGCCGGCTGGGCCCAAGCGCGCATTGATGCCTACGGCGCGCTGGCGGGTGGGCCGTTGATGGCAGCCGGGTTCCTGGCCAACCAGAACAAACCGGTGTTCAGCAGCCATGACCGTTATGGCCATCGCATCGACCTGGTGGAGTTTCACCCGGCTTATCACGAGCTGATGCGCACCGCCGTCGAACATGGCCTGCCGTCGCTGCCGTGGGCCCATCCGCAGGCTGGCGCCCATGTGGCGCGTGCGGCGATGACCTACCTGCACAGCCAGGCCGAAGCCGGCAGCGGCTGCCCGTTGACCATGACCTTCGCCTGCGTTCCGGCCCTGCGCCTGCAACCGGAGCTGGCGGACCTCTGGCTGCCTAAAGTCCTCAGTACCCAATACGACCCGCGCAATGTCGGCATCGCCCACAAGGCCGGCGCCACTATCGGCATGGCCATGACCGAGAAGCAGGGCGGCACCGACGTACGTGCCAACACCACCCGTGCTTACCCCGTGGGCGCGGGTGGCCCCGGCCAAGCCTACGAACTGGTGGGGCATAAATGGTTCTGCTCGGCACCGATGTGCGATGGTTTTCTGACCCTGGCCCAGACCGACAAGGGCCTGACCTGTTTCCTGCTGCCCCGGCACCGCCCGGATGACACGCGCAACGAGTTCTACATCCAGCGCTTGAAGAACAAACTCGGCAACTGCTCCAACGCCTCCAGCGAAGTGGAATTTCGCGGCGCCCTGGCGTGGATGGTCGGTGAAGAAGGCCGCGGCGTTCCCACCATCATCGAAATGGTCGCCATGACCCGCTTCGATTGCATGGTCGGCTCCAGCGCCTTGATGCGCCAGGCTCTGACCCAGGCCAGCCATCACTGCGCCCATCGCCAGGTGGGTGGCCGCGTGCTCAGCGAGCAGCCGCTGATGCAGAACGTACTGGCCGACCTGGCCCTGGAAAGCGAAGCGGCCCTGGCCTTGAGCCTGCGCATGGGGCGCGCCCTGGATCATCTTGATGATGAACATGAAGCCAAGTTCGCCCGGCTGGTCACGGCGGTGGGCAAGTATTGGATCTGCAAGCGCGCGCCCGCGATGATCAACGAAGCCGCGGAATGCATGGGCGGTGCCGGGTATGTAGAAGACAGTATCCTGCCGCGCCTTTACCGCGAGGCACCGGTGAATTCGACGTGGGAAGGTTCCGGCAATGTGCAGTGCCTGGACGTATTGCGTGCACTGTCCAAAGAGCCGGGAGTACTGGAAGCGCTGTTCGTGGAGCTGGGCGATGGCCACGGCGACAAGCAGTTGGCGCGGCATATCGAGCAGTTGAAGGCGGCGTTCATGGACACCCAGGATATACAGTATCGGGCGCGGCAACTGACCGAGGACATTGCCCTGGCGTTGCAGGCCAAGTTGCTGCTGGAGGCGGGTAATGCGGCGGTGAGCGATGGGTTTATCGCCAGCCGGTTGGGTGAGTCGTCGGGGCGGGTATATGGCACCTTGCCGCGTGGGGTGGATGTGCAAGCGATTGTCGCCCGCTCAACCCCGCAATCCCTCTGAATAAACACAATCAACTGTAGGAGCGAGCTTGCTCGCGAAAAACCTCAACGATAACGCGTGCTTCCTGAATAAACGCGGCGCCTATGGGTTTCTCGCGAGCAAGCTCGCTCCTACAGGGTGTTAGGGCTTGTCACCTCCATCTTTTAAGGTGCATTCCAATCCTGTGGTTTCGGTGAGGCCTGGATACAGGCAAGATAAAGGCCTGCAAGTCAGAACACAGGATGCTTACCGTGACCGAAGCTTTTGTTGTCGTTAAAACCGCTGAAGAAGCCGTGGACCGGCTGGCGGCGCTGCATGAGCGTGCGACTGGCGCGCTCAACCAAGCGCTCAAGCAATACCTCAAGGACCGCGTCGAGCCCGACTCCGAGCAGCGCGCATTGTTTCGCTACCCGGAACTGCGCCTTACCTACCACTGCCACGGTGAAGTCCCCCAAACCACTCGGGCGTATGCCAAGGTGCAACTGCCGGGTACCTACAGCGTCACCGTGACCCACCCGGCCGCGTTCCGTAAGTACCTGCTGGAGCAACTGGTGCCGCTGATGCACGACTTCACCGTGACGGTGGAAGTGGGCGTCAGCCAGCAGAACATCCCGTACCCCTATGTGGTGGAGCAGGGCGATGAACTGGCCGGCTCCGGCGTCACCGCCGCGACCCTGGCCCGTGTATTCCCCAGTACCGACCTGTCCGCCGCCACCGACGGCATTGCCGATGGCCTGTACGACTGGGAAAACACCGACCCACTGCCCCTGGCCCTGTTCGATGCCGCCCGCGTGGACTTTTCCCTGCGTCGCCTGGTGCATTACACCGGCAGCGACTGGCGCCATGTGCAGCCGTGGATCTTGCTGACCAACTACCACCGCTACGTGGACCAGTTCATCCTGCATGGCCTGGAGCAACTGCGCAGCGACCCGCGGTTTATCCGCATGGTGCTGCCCGGCAACGTGGTGATCGACAAGAGCATGGACCACGGCGAGGCCTCGGCCATTGCCGCCGGCGTGGTCTGGCACCGCTACCAGATGCCGGCGTATCACCTGCAGGCCACTGACGGCCACGGCGTGACCCTGGTGAACATCGGCGTGGGCCCGTCCAACGCCAAGAACATCACCGACCACCTGGCCGTACTACGCCCGCATTGCTGGCTGATGATCGGCCACTGCGGCGGCCTGCGCCAATCCCAGACCATCGGCGACTACGTACTGGCCCACGCCTATATGCGTCGCGACGGGATTCTGGACCGTGTAGTACCGCCGAACATCCCAATCCCAGCCCTGGCCGAGGTGCAGATGGCGCTTCAGCAGGCGGCGGCCAAGGTGACTGGCGAAAAAGGCGAAGAGCTGAAAAAACGCCTGCGCACCGGCACCGTGCTGACCTATGACGACCGTAACTGGGAACTGCGCTGGGCCCAGGAGCGGCCGCTGATCAACCTGTCCCGCGCCGTGGCCGTGGACATGGAAAGCGGCACCATCGCCGCCCAGGGTTACCGTTTGCGCGTGCCTTACGGCACCTTGTTGTGCGTATCGGACAAACCCTTGCACAGCGAGATCAAGCTGCCGGGTTCGGCCAACGCGTTCTACGAGCGTGCGGTCAGCCAGCACTTGAAGATCGGCATCGAGGCGGTCGACCTGTTGCGCACCGAACTCAACTCCTTGCACTCGCGCAAACTGCGCAGCTTCGACGAGCCGCCGTTCCGCTAAGCGGTTGGGATGGTCATTTAGCGGTCAGGCCACTAGCATTGTCGGTCCTGACCGTTAGATGTTCCTTTGCCATGTCCCGTCCCAGCCGTCCCGATTCGCGCCGCCCTGGCGTGAAACCACCGCACTCTGCCGCTCGCCGCGTTGCCAAGGCGCCTCCGGCCGAGCCGAAGTTGATCCTGTTCAATAAACCTTTCGACGTGCTGACCCAGTTCAGCGATGAAGGCGGGCGCGCGACCCTCAAGGATTTTATTGATATCCCCGGCATTTACCCGGCAGGGCGCCTGGACCGGGACAGCGAGGGCCTGCTGCTGTTGACCAACGATGGTCAGCTCCAGGCGCGGATTGCCGACCCCAAGCACAAGCTGGCGAAAACCTACTGGGTGCAGGTAGAAGGTGAGCCCACCGAAGAACAGCTGCAACGCCTGCGCGAAGGCGTGGAGCTCAACGACGGCATGACCTTGCCGGCCGAGGCGCGGCAACTGGATGAGCCAGCATTATGGCCGCGCAACCCGCCGGTGCGTTTTCGTAAAAGCGTGCCCACTCATTGGCTGGAATTGGTGATTCGCGAAGGGCGTAACCGCCAGGTACGGCGCATGACCGCGGCAGTCGGCTTGCCCACACTGCGCCTGGTGCGCGTGCGTATTGGTGAGTGGTCGATCGACGGCCTGGATCAGGGCCAGTGGAAGGCAGTGCCGGCGCGCTTATAAGGCGCCGGATTCAATCAGGCCGATCACCACGCTCTTGATGATGAACGCGGCCACACCCAGGCCCAGCACGAAAAACAGGATGAACGAACCAAAGCGCCCGGCCTTGGATTTCTTTGCCAGGTCCCAGACGATGAAGCCCATGAAAATGATCAGGATAGTGACCAGGCCGGTCATCATCCATTCTTCAAACAGGGCGGGATCGATGTTGTTCATGGGGCTCTTCCGACAAGACAAGCGAGCAGTATACGGCAGCGTTACAGACGCAACATTGACCTGAGTCCTGCACGGTCAAACTGTGGGAGGGGACTTGCCCTGATGCCATTGTAGGAGCGAGCTTGCTCGCGAAAAACTCACAGGCGCCGCGTCCATTCAGCAAGCACGCGTTATCGTTAACGTTTTTCGCGAGCAAGCTCGCTCCTACAGTTGAACATCGTTTCTCTCAGGTGCGCAGGTGGGTCAGGGGCAGTTCGGTGCTGTTGAGCACCTGGTTCAGCACAAAGCTTGACCGCACGCTGGTCACCCCTTCAATGCGGGTCAGGTGCCCCAGCAGCAATTTCTGATAGTGATCCATGTCCGGCACCACCACCTTCAGTTGATAGTCCGCATCCATCCCGGTCACCAAACTGCACTCCAGCACTTGCGGCAGGGTGCGGATGGCGGCTTCGAAATTCTCGAAGCGTTCCGGCGTGTGACGGTCCATGCCGATCAATACATAAGCAGTGAGGCTCAGGCCGAGCATCTTGCGGTCGAGCAGGGCGACCTGGCGGGCGATGTAGCCGTCGTCTTCCAATTGCTTGACCCGGCGTGAGCAGGGCGAAGGCGACAGACCGATGCGTTCGGCCAGCTCCTGGTTGGAGATCCTCGCGTCGCGCTGCAATTCCGCCAGAATACTCAGGTCGTATCGGTCAAGCTTGCTCATTGGGTTGGCCTTTGTCGTAACTATTGCGGTGAATTATCCATGAAGGGTTAAAAATTGCGCAAGCACTGTTTATTGACGCAATCTTCGCAATCATCTGTCCGCCCGGCACGCCTATGATTACCAACAGAATCACCGCCTGGACAACAGTCCACAGCAACGCGCCCAATCAGGCCCGTTGCGGCCGCCGCCCCAGCAGGGTTGAGCCGGCCTCCAGGCTGCACACTGTCCACAAGACGGCGTGAGGTGAGCCAACGTCAAAAGCGTTGAGCCAGGACGAAATTCTCAAGGGGTGGCCGACGGGTCACCCCTTTTTCTTTGTGCGCGTTTTGCCTTCAGAAAATAGTTCTCGTGACTGATAACCTGTCTCAGAACCGGGTGAGGCTTTTCCAGTCTCATGATCAAGCCCCAATCCGCAGTGAGGAAAAGCATGAAGCGCATCTGGCGTATGGCAGGTGTTGGTTTGCTGGTGGTCAGCGTCGGCTCCCAGGCGATGGCCGACGAACGCGATAACTCACCGGGCCAGGGGCAACGGCCTGAGCACAATCAGCCACGCCCACAAAACCCGCAGGGTGAGCGTGGCGGCCAGCATGAGGGCGGCCAATGGCAAGGTCGTCCGCAAGGTCATGAACCGGGGCGACCGGCACCGCAACCGCAACCCTCCAATAACCTGCCGATCCAGGCCCGGCCCGATACCGTGCGCCAGACCCAGGAACCGCGCCAGGGTTATTACCGTGATATTCCCAGACGCCCCGATGACAATCGGCATTGGGAGGCCGGCGGCCCCGGTTCGCGTCCGGGTAACGATCGCCCCGGTGATAACCGCTGGCCAGGCCGCCCCGACGGGCATGGCAATGGCTGGGGGCCAGGCCCGCAGCATCGCCCTGGTTATGTCATCGACCGTTTCCCCGACCGCAATTACCGCGTGCCTTACCGTGGCCAGGATTACTTCTTCTCGGGTGGCTACTGGTACCGGCCCCAAGGCCCTCGCTACGTAGTGGTGACGCCGCCCTATGGCATTCGCGTGCATTACCTGCCGGACTACGCGCGTGAAGTGTGGGTAGGCGGCTCGCTGTTGTTCCTCGCCGCAGGCGCCTATTACGCCTACGAGCAAAGCACCCAGCAATACGTGGTGGTACAACCACCGACGCAGGTGCCATCACCCCCGCCGACGCCTCAAGGCAACGGTTATGACGTGGTGGCTTACCCGGCCAACGGCCAATCGCCAGCCCAGGTACAGCAGGACGGCTACGACTGTTATCGCTGGGCGGTGCAGCAAAGTGGCTTCGACCCCCGCACCGTGACTTACGCACCCGACCCGGCAGTGGTGCAAACCTACCGCCAGGCCCAGGGCAACTGCCTGGGCAGTCGCGGGTATCAGGTGCAGTACTAGGTTTTGTTGCCGGTGACCACTTCCCGTGGGTCGGCGTGCACCAGCACTTCGGCTTTCGGGTATTCCCGGTGAATGGCATCGGCGGCCTGGTCGCTGATGCCGTGGGCCACCGACAGGGTCAATTCCCCCGGTAACTCCAAGTGCAACTGCACAAACCAGTGGTTGCCGGAAACCCGCGTGCGCAAGTCGTGGGCACCCAGTACGCCGGGCACGCCGCGGGCCAGTTCCAGCATGTGCTGGCTGACATCCGGCGGTAGCTCTTCGTCCATCAACACCGCAAAGCTTTCCCTGGCGATCTGGATCGCGCTCCACAGAATGTAGGCGGCGATCCCCAGGCCAAACCAGGCATCAACCTGATGAAAGCCAAAACCTGCCAACACCAGCGCAATCAGGATGCTGCCATTGAGCAGCAAGTCTGAGCGGTAATGCAGCGAGTCGGCACGCACCGCGTTGGAGCCGGTCTCGCGCACCACGCGGTGTTGCAGCATCAGCAGGGCCACGGTCAGCGCCAGCGACAAGATAATCACGCCGATACTCAACCACGGTGCGCCAACAGGCTCTGGGTGCTTGAGCCGTTCATACGCCTGGAGCGCAATCAGCACCGCACTGCCGGCGATAAACAAGGCCTGCGCCATCCCCGCCAGCGACTCCGCCTTGCCATGCCCGTACCGGTGATCATCGTCGGCCGGGCGCAGGGCGTAATGCACTGCCAGCAAATTCAACAGCGAAGTGACGCCGTCGAGCAGTGAGTCGGTCAACCCGGCGAGCATGCTCACCGAGCCGCTGAGCCACCAGGCGATGGCCTTGGTCACAATCAACACACAGGCCACGCCCACCGAGGCGCGGGTGGCCAGGCGCAGAAGCCTTGCGTGTTCGGGGCTGCTGGTCATGAGCAGTCCTTACGCGGCAGGCTGCAGGCCCAGGGCCGCCAGTTGCTGCACGCTGCCCTTGAACTGGATCAGGCGTGGGTCGTCCAGCGGCAAGGTGCGGCCGGTTTCTTTCTGGATGATGCTTTGCAGCTTGGCGTTATCGACCGTGCCGTCGGCGCCGATGGCTTCGTGCAGTTTCTCGGGGGCGACCTGAGCGGTCTTGCCCGGTTCGAAGTAAATGGCGCCCGTGGCGAAGTCGACACCGAAGGCGATCAGGCCGGGGATCACATAAAACAACAGGCCGAGGGCATCAAGTACCGCGATGGTCGGGTCGATCTTGCCGTCGATCTGGCCACGGCGGTCGGGGTAGAAAATCGACCCGCAGGCGGTGAGTTGGCTCAGCAGGGTAACGGCGAGGACACCGCCGATGACACGGGAAGCGATACGCATGAAAAAGTCTCCTGAACAGATTTAAGGGTGACTATAAGCCAGATCGGCCAGACGCCGATGAACCAATGTGGGAGCTGGCTTGCCTGCGATTGCGACGGTTCGGGAAATACAGCGGCAACTGTCACACCGCTATCGCAGGCAAGCCAGCTCCCGTCTTTGACTGCATTCCCAGTCCCAAGAGTGGCTGTTTTTGAGACCCGCATCGGCATCCGGCAGTTCGCCGTTATACTCGCCGCTCTGCTTTGGAGCCAGTATGAATTCGTTGCCGATCGATGATGTTTTACCCGCCCTGCGTGACGCCTTGGCGCATCGCCATGAAGCCGTGCTGGAAGCGCCCCCCGGCGCCGGTAAAACCACGCGGGTGCCCTTGGCTTTGTTGCATGAGCCCTGGCTCGCCGGGCAAACCATCCTGATGCTCGAACCCCGGCGCCTGGCTGCCCGTGCTGCTGCCGAGCGGCTGGCCAGTGAGCTGGGTGAAAAGGTCGGTGAAACCGTGGGCTACCGCATTCGGTTGGACAGTAAAGTCGGCCCCAACACGCGCATCGAGGTCGTCACCGAAGGTATCCTCACCCGCCGCCTGCAGGACGACCCGGCGCTGGACGGCGTGGGCCTGTTGATCTTCGACGAATTCCACGAGCGCAGCCTCGACGCCGACCTGGCGCTGGCCCTGAGCCTTAACGGCCGCGAGCTGTTTCGCGACGAGCAGCCGCTGAAGATCCTGCTGATGTCCGCCACACTCGAAGGCGAGCGCCTGGCGGGCTTGCTGGATGACGCGCCGATTCTGCGCAGTGAAGGGCGCATGTTCCCGGTGCAGATGCGCTGGGGCCGGCCGTACCAGGCTGGGGCGTTTATCGAGCCGCGCGTGGTGCAAACCATCCTCGAAGCCCTGCATGACGAGACCGGCAGCGTGCTCGTGTTTTTGCCGGGGCAAGCGGAGATTCGCCGGGTCAACCAGCAATTGACCGACGCCCTGGGTGATAGTCCTGAGGTGCTGTTGTGCCCCCTGCATGGCGAGCTGGACCTCAACGCCCAGCGCGCCGCCATCGACCCGGCGCCGGCCGGCAAGCGCAAAGTGGTGCTGGCCACCAACATCGCCGAGACCAGCCTGACCATCAACGGCGTGCGCGTGGTGATCGACGCCGGGCTGGCGCGGGTGCCGCGTTTCGACCCCGGCAGCGGCATGACCCGCCTCGACACCCAGCGCATCTCCCGCGCCAGCGCCACCCAGCGCGCCGGTCGGGCAGGGCGGTTGGAGCCAGGCGTGTGTTATCGGTTGTGGTCCGAAGACCAGCATGACGGTTTGGCCGCCTATGGCAGTGCGGAAATTCTCGCGGCTGATCTGGCCGGGTTGGCTTTGCAACTGGCGCGCTGGGGCGTGACACCCAGTCAGTTAGTGTGGCTGGATGTGCCGCCCACCGCCGCGTATGCCCAGGCCCAGGAGCTGCTGCAACGCCTCGGCGCCTTGAACGAAGAAACCCTCACCGCCCATGGCCAGAAGATGGCCGAGTTGCCCGCCCACCCGCGTATTGCCCACCTGTTATTGCGTGGCCAGGACCTGGGGTTGGCCGCCACCGCCTGTGACGTGGCAGCGCTGTTGGGCGAGCGCGATATCCTGCGCGGCGGTGGTGCCGATTTGCATAGCCGCCTGGCGCTGATGTCCGGTGAAGAACGTGCGCGCGGTACCCAAGGTGGCGTGCAGCGCGCCAAGCAACTGGCCCGGCAATACCGTGGCTACCTGCGCGGCAAGGCGACCCAGCCGGTGGACAACCCCGACCACCCGCGCTGGCTCGGCGCCTTGCTGGCACTGGCCTACCCGGACCGCGTTGCCCAGCAACGTCGCGCCGGTGGTGCCGAGTATCGCCTGGCCAACGGCCGCGCGGCGCTGTTCGCCGAGGCTGACAGCCTGATGAAACAACCCTGGCTGGTGATCGCTGACCTTGGCAGCCGCCAGGGCCAACGCGAAGAGCGCATCTACCTGGCGGCGGATTTTGATCCGGCGTTGTTCGACACGGTGCTCGCCGAGCAAGTGCGCAACGTCGACCAACTCGACTGGGACGAACGCGAAGGCGTATTGCGTGCCGAGCGCCAACGCAAAGTCGGTGAGCTGGTGCTCAGCCGTGAACCCTTGACTGGCCTCGACGAGTCCGCCCGCAGCCAGGCGCTGGTCAACCTGGTGCGCCGCAAAGGCCTGGAACTACTGCCCTGGACCCCGGAACTGCGTCAATGGCAAGCCCGTGTGATGCTGCTGCGCCAACTGGATGCCGGCAACACCAGCGAGTGGCCCGACCTCAGCGACAAAGCCCTGCTCGCCAGCCTGGAACACTGGCTGATGCCCTATCTGGGCAAAGTCTCGCGCCTGAGTCATTTCGCCAACCTGGATATCTCCAGCTACCTGCACAACCTGCTGCCCTGGCCATTGCCCCAACGCCTGGAAGAACTGGCGCCGCAGCATGTGAAAGTGCCGTCGGGGTCATCGGTACGCCTGGACTACAGCGAGCAGCCGCCGATCCTCGCGGTGCGCTTGCAGGAATTGTTTGGGCTGGCAGACACCCCGCGTATCGCCGGCGGGCGCCTGGCCGTGAAGCTGCACCTGTTGTCCCCGGCGCGGCGGCCGGTGCAGGTGACGCAGGATCTGGCGAACTTCTGGCGCAGTACCTACGCCGAGGTGAAGAAGGATTTGAAGGGGCGGTATCCGAAGCATTACTGGCCGGATGACCCTTTGGTGGCGCAGGCAACGGCCAGGATCAAGCCCAGAAAACCCTGAGTGTTCAAGTCATTCCCAGCCTTTTCGCAGGCTGGGATCATTACCTGAACGCTCGGAACCAAGGATTTGGCCGCCAATGATACCCAAGGCTGATGATTTCGTTTTTTCCCAGGATGGATATGTACCCAATGCTCAAATTCAATGCTCACCTCGGCTTCCAATTCAACGAATTGCCTTTTCTGCAACGCATCGAAGCCGCCGCCGCTGCCGGTTTCAGGGCGGTGGAGTTCCCATCGCCCTATGAATTTGACGCCAGCCTGCTCGCCGATCACCTGGCTCAATACAACCTGCCGTTGATTCAGTTTGCAGCGCCGGCAGGTGTTACCAAAGGCATCGCTGCCTTGCAGGGCAAGGAGCAGGAATTTCGTGATGGGCTGCGCGAGGCGGCCCGCTATGCGAAGGCGCTGAACTGCTCGGATGTGCACATCATGTCTGGCGTGACCACACCCCAGGATGAGAGCGCGCCGGCCTACGCAAGTAACCTGGAATACGCGGTCAAGTACCTCGAAGATCAGGGTTTGCGCACGCTTATTGAAGTGATCTGCCCGCAGGCGATGCCCGGCTATTACATGTCTGACTTCAGCAAGGCGCAACAGGTGCTGGAAACCTTTACGAGTGTCGGGCTGATTCTGGATCTTTACCATGCCCAGCTTTTGACCGGCGACGCAGCCGGGGTACTGGCGCAGTTTTACGACAGGACCGTCCATGTACAAATCGCCGACAACCCGGGGCGTCATGAGCCGGGCACCGGGACCATGGACTTTGCCGCCTTGTTCGCGGCGCTGGAGCAGCGTGGCTACCGAGGATGGATCGGCTGTGAGTACCGCCCATCCGGCACCACGGTTGAAAGCCTTGAGTGGCTTGAGCCGCTGCGGGCCCAGGCGTTGAAACCCTAGGGGTTATTGTGCGGCAGGCAGCAGGAAGCGGGCGATCACCGGCAGGTGGTTGGAAATACGCAACGTATCTTCCTGCCGCACCTTCGCTTCCACGCGTTTGATCCGCGAGCTGTAGAACAGGTAATCCAGGGTGCGGTCCGGGCCATCAAGGCTTGGGTCGTTGGGGAAGTGCGTCAGCCATTTCTCACGGTCGATGCCACTGGATTGGCTGTTGCTGGGGATCATCGGGTATTTGTCCCACAGCAGATGCAACTCACTGTCCGGCGAATACTGGCCACGCTTGCCCGCGTCCAGGCGCAGGAACTGGCCCAGTGGCAGCAGGTTGAAATCCCCGCCAATCAACCAGGGGGTGCCGCGACCTTCGAGTTTATCCAGCAGTTTTACCGTGCTTGCCACTTGCTCCTGCACCGCGCTGCGCCCAGGTGCAGCGCCGTCCAGGCGGGTGTTGAGCACCGCCAGTTGGCCGCCATCGCTCAAGGGCAGATATGTCAGCAGCAGAGCTGGCTTGGGTTGGAACTGGCGGCTGATGACGTTGGCATCGGCGGTCGGCAATTGCAGGCGCTCGGCGTGCTCGATCTGGTAGCGGCTGAGTGTCGCCAGCTTGCGCCCGACGCTACCGAAGATATGCAGGCTGGGCACAAAGTCGGCTTTCCAGTCGAAGGCCTGGGCGCTGCACGGGTAGAGGTCAACCAGACGCTCCTGCAACAGCGCAAGCTGGTCCTGATAGTGGGACGGTTTGGCGCCTTCGTCGAGCTCCTGCAACAGCAGGATGTCGGGTTGTTCGTCGCGGATCACCCGAGCCACTTCGTCGAGGCTGAAGGCCATGTCTTCGACAGTAGGGCGATCGTCCGGGCCGCTGCCGTCCGGGGTGTCGTACCAGAACACGTAGTTCTTGCCGGCCAGGTATTGCACATTCCAGGTCATGACCTTGAGCGCCTGTCCCGGCAACAGCGTCGGGGCGCGGGGTGCCACGCAGTTGACGGGCAGGGTTTCTTTGTCGGCAGGGCGCCAGGTCAGGCTGTAGATCAGCGCGGCCAGCAGGCCGGCGATGATCAACAGGCTCAACAGGGTGATGCGCAATAAACGGGTCATCGGCTCGGCTTATATGCGTGTCAGAAGAGCCACGGAGCATATCACCGCACGTCGGCGTCGCCACCGATCAGCATGAATAAACGGAACAGCACCACGCTGGTGAACAGTTGCAGGAAGCTGTGGGCGCTGTCCATCAGCAGCCCCAGCAACGGCGCCGGCTCAGGGTACGCCGCCACGCTGGCGCCCTTGAGCAGCCACAGCGGCGTCATTACGCACAGCAGGCACACCAGGATGCGCCAGAAATGCCCGCGGGTCAGGCGAAAGCTTTCCTTCATCGCCGCCAACGCCGGCATACCGCGCAGCACCAGCAGGTATTCGGCAAACGCCAGCACCACCATCAGCCATAAGCCCGGCAGGAAATACAGCGACAGCCCCAGCAGAATCAGCAAGGTGCTCATGGCCGTCAGCAGGGCGAAACGCGGCCACAGGCTCAAGGCCATGGCCCATACGTCCTTGGTGCGCGGCGACTCGCCTCGGGTGCGGGCGTCGAGAAACAGGATCAGGGCGCCGGTGTACAGCGGATACACCAACAAACCCACGACCACGCTGTAGCCGGGAAACGCATCCGGGCCCAGCGTGTGGTCCAGCACCTGTTGCAGCAAGGCTTCGAGGATCACCAATGGCAGGCACAGCTGGACGATGGCACCCAGGTTGCGCTGGGTAAAGCGGAGGGAGTCGCGCAAAACGTCTAACGGATTCATCAGGGTCATCACAGGCCTGGAAGCAGAGGGCCACACTTTAACCGATCAGGGTCCAAAGGGGCGCAAACGTAAACCTTGAGTAAAGACCATTGAAACAACTCGTAACATCCCCATAACTGGAAGGCACCCGGCCTGATCACAGGCGGGACCGGAATTTTTTATCGGCAATCTAACGAGGTCGCCATGAACAGCGAAGAGCAAACCCTGATCGATGGACTGTTTTCACGGTTGCAACAAGCCGAAACGGACTCAGCCCCCCGCGACGCCCAGGCCGAAGCGCGGATCAAGGAGCACATGACTCGCCAGCCGGCCGCCGGGTACTACATGACCCAGTCATTGCTGGTGCAGGAACATGCGCTCCAGGCTCTGGATGCGCAGAACAAGCAACAGGCGCAACAGATCCAGCAATTGCAGGACGAACTGCAGCGGGCCAAGTCGGCGCAACCGGCGCCGGCCAGTGGTGGTGGGTTTTTGTCGAGCATCTTTGGCGGTAGCTCCCGCGAGCCCCAGCCTGCGCCGAACAACTCCGGTGGGGGCTGGCGTGAGCCGGCACGGCCGTCTTTCAACCAGCCAGCACCGCAGCAAAACTATCAGCCGCCGCAAGCACCGGCTGGCGCACCCGTGGGCAGCGGCTTCCTCGGTGGCGCCATGAAGACCGCCGCCGGCGTGGCCGGTGGTGTGTTGCTGGCTGAAGGGATCAGCAGCCTGTTCCATCACAACGCGCAGCCCCAGGTGGTGGAAGAGATCATCGAACAACCGGCACCGGCCAGCGATCAAGGCAACTGGGGCAACGATGACCAGCAGTTCGCCGGTAATGACAGCTGGGGCGGCAACAATGCCGACAGCGATTTTTCGGACGATTCCTCATCCTTTGGCGACGACGATTCTTTCGTCTGACCCACCAGGCCCGGGGCGCCACGGCGCTCCGGTCTGATTTTTTCCCGGAAACGCTCCCTTGGCTGGCATACTGGCGCCCTTTCCGGGCGCTGGCGCCTGGCTGTCCATGAGGAAGTGCGGTGAAAAAAATTGCAGTGTTCGCCGATGTGCAAAACCTCTACTACACCGTGCGCCAGGCCTATGGTTGCCACTTCAACTACGCCGCCCTGTGGGCTGACATCAGCGCGCGCGGGCAGATTGTCGAGGCGTACGCCTATGCCATCGACCGCGGCGACAGCAAGCAGCAGCAGTTCCAGCAGATCCTGCGCAACCTGGGGTTCACGGTAAAACTCAAGCCGTACATCCAGCGCAGCGACGGCTCGGCCAAGGGCGACTGGGACGTGGGCATCACCCTGGACATCATGGACGCCGCCGACCATGTCGACGAAGTCGTGCTGGCCTCCGGTGACGGTGACTTCGACATGTTGCTCGAACGCATCATCCACAAGCATGGCGTGCGGGCCGTGGCCTACGGCGTGCCGGGGCTGACGGCCAACTCATTGATACGCGCCGCCAGCCACTACGTGCCGATCGAAGGCGCGTTGTTGCTCAAATAGATCGTAGAACGGAGTTGGAACAGGTTTGGAACGTATAGCGGTCATCGACTTTGAAACCACCGGCATCACCCCCAGCAGCCACTGCCGGGCCACGGAGATTGGCGTGGTCATCCTCGAGCGCGGGCAAATCGTGGACCGCTACCAGAGCCTGATGAACGCCGGCGTGCGTGTACCGGCGTTTATCGAACAACTCACCGGCATCAGCAACGCCATGCTGCGCAGCGCGCCACCGGCTGAACGGGTGATGAACGAAGTCAATGAGTTCGTCGGCACCACGCCCTTGATGGCGCACAACGCCGCGTTCGACCAGAAGTTCTGGGACTTCGAACTGGGCCTGATCCGCCGCACCCGCCTGCAGAAATTCGCCTGCTCCCTGCTCCTGGCCCGCCGCCTCATGCCGGCGGCGCCCAACCACAAGCTCGGCACCCTCAACACCTACGCCAAACTGCCCCACACCGGCCAGGCTCACCGGGCGCTGGCGGATGCGGAAATGGCCGCCAACCTCACGGCGCACCTGGCCCAGGAACTGCGCCAGACCCACGGCCTGCGCGAACTGTCCCATGACTTGCTGTGCATCTTGCAGAAAGTGCCGGCCGCGAAGATCAATGAACACCTGAAGAAACATCGCGGGTTTTAAGGCCAGGCGCTGATCGTCCCCACGCTCTGCGTGGGCATGCATCTGGTGACGCTCCGCGTCACGACTTTAAGAGCGGACGCAGAGCGTCCAGGGCGGCATTCCCACGCAGAGCGTGGGAACGATCAGCAAACAGCGCGGGTTCTGATCCGGCTACTACCTCAAGAACACTGGAGTTCCAATGTGGGAGCTGGCTTGCCTGCGATAGCGGTGTATCAGCCAGCCATTTATTGCCTGGCCCTCCGCTATCGCGGGCAAGCCCGGCTCCCACAGGGGTTATGCGTCGCCTATCGAGGCTGTGCGCACTCCAGCGCCTGGTCCACCACGCCTTTCGCCATCTCCACCAAATGCATCACCGCCCGCTGCGGCGCCTTCATCACCTCGCCTGACGCATGGGCCGTCTCCACCGCGCAATGCAACAACTCCGCCGCATGGGCCAGGGCGTCTTCGAAGCTCAGGTTGTCATTCAGGATAAAGATCGGCGCATCCGGGGCGGATGCCTTGAGGTAGTAGTCGATGGCACGACGGTGGAGCAGGGCGTCTTCGCTGAGGAAGTCGGTTTTGGACTTGGGTGGATCGGGGGTGACTTTGACCATGGTGAAACTCCTTTGAGAAAAAGAAGCCATGACCACTCGCTTGCACGCGAATAGGTGGCAGCTGTACGCAGGTGTGCAAGACCGGGGCAAAGGAAACCCGGCAGACCCGAAGGTCTCCAGCGCACAGCCGCCATAACAGATGAACGCCGCCATAAAAAATGGGCGTTGAGATGTAGGGCGCTTGTGCTGGCCAATGAAACACTGGGGTTTTGAGGTCTCTTTCACCTGGGCTCTGAATGGTCGGTAGGCCAAATCCGGCTATGACCTAGGACCTTTCTGGTTTTCCTCTTTACTCCTCTATCGCGTCTTACTGCGACCTACCATCCCGTCTGTCACTCATGCACAGGGATTACAGTCATGCAGGAAAGCGACCTTCATACAGCGATCATGCGAAGCAAGTTGGAACTCGAATCAAATGGCATTGATCTGGGTTCCAGTTCAAGCATGGCGTTTCATGTGGGGAACACGATGACAAGCTGTCCGGCAGTCATGGTGTTGCCGAGTTCGCCAGGTTGGAGTCATGGCCCTTATTACCAGTTACTCAAGCCGATTCACGCTGACCCCACTGTGCCCGATACGACGTTTGATGAACTCTGGAAATGTACACAGCAACACTACGGCCTCACGGCAGCCACAGTGATCACTGGTGCGGCGGGTATACCGATAAGCAAAATTGCGGTGGGTGCTTGGGTTCACGTCGGCTCCAGCAAAACCACGAACCTGGCTAGCCTGATCGGAATGCGCTTTTTCCCTCGTACATTGATCAGGCAACCCACCATGGCCAGAATGGCAAAAGCAACGTTTGGCACGGTCCGGGTATTTGGCATCATCGGGCGAGGCATACCCTTCGTTGCTGCCGGGCTTGCAGTCTTTGACCTAGTCAGTATTGGTAAGTGTGCCTATGAGGCGAGGAATGGAAGGTAATCTGAGCAGAGCCGAAGTCGCTGAAAAAGTGATCCAGCTGTTCGTCGATATCATCGGTTTTATCGACCGAAGCAAAGTGACGGAGCAAACCGATTTCATCCATGATTTCGACATCATTGATGACGACCTGACCTGCTTTGTCATGCAGATCAAGTGGCAGTTCAAGCTGCAAGCGACGCAGCAGGATTGGGATCACATCACGACCATCAAGCAGATCGTTGATTTGATCGTTGAGCGTTCGACTCTTCGGTGAGGCCACTGACGCCATCGCAGGCAAGCCAGCTCCCACAGTTGACCGCGTTGCTTGGGCAGTACGCGATCTCTGTGGGAGCGATCGCTCAGCCAGCATTTTTCCCGTTGGCATCCAACTGCCCCAACGGCACCCGCCGCTCTATGGCGCTGGACAAAATAATCGAAGTCTTGCTGAAGCCAAACTTCGCTACCCGGTTAATCAGGTTCTCCAACTCGGGCATCGAGCCCACCGCCGCTTGCATGATCACGCAGGGGTCGCCCGTGACGCGGTGGCATTCGGTCAGTTCGGGTATTTCCGCCAAGGCGTCGTACACCTTTTGGCTGCCATGATTGGTCAGCCGCAACTCGATCACGCATTGAATCGGCAAGCCCACTTTGGATAAATCCACCTTGGCCTGGTAGCCGGTGATCACGCCGCTGGCCTCAAGCTTGGCCACGCGTTCGGCCACGGCGGGGGCGGAGAGGTTCACGGTGCGTGCCAGCTGCGCGTAGGAAGCACGGCCATCTTCAAGCAGGGCGCTGAGGAGCATGCGGTCGTATTTGTCCATGATAAGGCTCCGGTTACGCGTGGCTTTCGAAAGCACGGTTTATAGCCTTGATAACCATGGTTTGAGAAGTGTATTGGCGTTTTAAACAGGTTTTGTAACTTAAGTTTATCCACCTTCGTTTCTAGAATAAGTCTCCCATTTCCTGCCATAGAGCCGCCCAATGCCTGGCCCACGTCGCTTTCCCTTACCGTTGATCGCCGCCTTTTTTGCGTTGTATGTGATCTGGGGTTCCACCTACCTGGTGATCCGTATCGGCGTGGAGTACTGGCCGCCGCTGTTGCTGGCGGGGGTTCGGGTTTGCACGGCGGGCGCGGTGATGTACGGCTTCCTCAGGTGGCGCGGGGTGCCGGCGCCGACCTGGCCGCAGTGGAAGGCAGCCGGGATGATCGGCATTTTGTTGCTCACGGTGGGCAATGGTGGCGTGAGTGTGGCCGAACACATGGGCGTGTCGTCCGGCGTGGCCGCGTTGGCGGTGGCGACGGTGCCGCTGTTTACCTTGCTGTGTGGGTTTTTCTGGGGTGCGCGTAATACGCGGCTGGAATGGGCCGGGGTGCTGCTGGGGATCATCGGCATCGCCATGCTCAACATGGGCAGTACCTTGCAGTCGAGCCCACTGGGCGCGGTGTTGCTGTTGATGGCGGCGGCATCCTGGGCCTTCGGCTCGGTGTGGAGCCGGCATTTGCCGCTGCCCCAAGGCGCCATGGCCAGCGCCGCGGAAATGCTCGTGGCCGGCGTGGCGCTGCTGATCGTCAGCGCGTTGTCTGGCGAGCGCCTGCAGGCCATGCCTCCGCTGGAAGGCTGGCTGGCCCTGGCGTACCTCACGGTGTTCGGCTCGATCATCGCCTTCAACGCTTATATGTACCTGCTCAAACACGTACGCCCGGCGGCGGCGACCAGCTACGCCTATGTGAACCCGGCCGTCGCCGTGTTGCTGGGGATTGTATTCGTAGGTGAGACCATCGGCCTGGAAGAAGCCCTGGCAATGCTGGTGATCATCAGCGCGGTGTTGCTGATCAGCCTGCCCCAATGGCGCAAGCCCAAACCCGAAATAAGGTAAACTGCCGCGCATTACGCCCTTGCGCTGAATTTTTCCTACGGTAACTACATGACTTTCGCCACCCTTGGCCTGATCGAACCCTTGCTGCGCGCCCTTGAGACGCTTGGCTACCAGACCCCGACGCCGGTGCAGGCGCAAGCCATTCCGGCGGTGCTGGCCGGTCGCGACCTGATGGCCGCGGCCCAGACTGGCACCGGTAAGACCGCAGGTTTCGCTTTGCCGCTGCTGCAACTGCTGACCCTGGAAGGGCCGAAAGTCGCTGCCAACTCGGCGCGTGCGCTGATCCTGTGCCCGACTCGCGAATTGGCCGAGCAGGTTCACGCCAGCGTTGCCGAGTACGCCCAACACCTGCCGCTGACCACTTACGCGGTGTACGGCGGCGTGAGCATCAACCCGCAGATGATGAAGCTGCGCAAAGGCGTCGACATTCTGGTCGCCACCCCTGGCCGCCTGATCGACCTGTTTCGCCAGAACGCGCTGAAGCTCAACCAGCTGCAAACCCTGGTGCTGGATGAAGCCGACCGCATGCTCGACCTGGGCTTCTCCGAAGAGCTTGCCAACATTTATCGCATGCTGCCGAAAAAGCGCCAGACCCTGCTGTTCTCCGCGACCTTCTCCGATGACATCCGCCTGCTGGCCGGGCAGATGCTCAACGACCCGCTGAGCATCGAAGTCAGCCCGCGCAACGTCGCTGCCAACACCGTCAAGCAGTGGGTGGTGCCGGTGGACAAGAAGCGCAAGCCGGAGCTGTTTGTGCACCTGATGCGCAAGGGCCGTTGGAAGCAAGTGCTGGTGTTCGCCAAGACCCGCAACGGCGTAGACGCCCTGGTGGACAAGTTGCAGGGCCTGGGGATCAACGCCGATGGCATCCATGGCGACAAACCCCAAGCCACCCGCCAACGCGCACTGGACCGCTTCAAGACCAGCGACGTGCAGATCCTGGTGGCCACCGACGTAGCGGCCCGAGGCCTGGATATCGAAGACCTGCCGCTGGTGGTCAACTTTGACCTGCCAATCGTGGCCGAAGACTACATCCACCGCATCGGCCGTACCGGGCGTGCGGGCAATACCGGTGAGGCGATTTCCCTGGTGTGTGCCGATGAGGTGAACATGCTCTCGGCCATCGAGATGCTGACCCGCCAGACCCTCACCCGCAAAATGGAAGCGGATTTTGAGCCGGAGCACCGCGTGCCGGACACCGATGCCAGTGGGCAGGTGGTGAAGAAGCCGAAAAAACCGAAGAAGCCTAAGGCGTCTGGCGGTGGTGGTAAGCGCAACTTGGGCAAGTGGGTGGACAGTGGGGAAGTGGCGCCGGCTGAGCCTTCGATCAAGCCGGTGCGCAAGGTGCCGGTGTTTAACACCGGGCCGCGTAAGAAGAAATGATTTTGCGCTGTGGCTGATGGCCTCATCGCAGGCAAGCCAGCTCCCACCTTTGAAGTGTGAATACAGTCAAAGGTGGGAGCTGGCTTGCCTGCGATGGCGGCCTTGAATCCACCGCAAGTTTCAGCGGTTAAGCCACTCCAACATCCCCAGCCCAGCCGCCCGGCCACTGGCAAAACACCCGGTCAGCAAATACCCACCGGTCGGCGCCTCCCAATCGAGCATTTCCCCCGCACAGAACACCCCAGGCAAGGGCTTGAGCATCAACCGCTCATCCAGCGCCTCAAACGGCACACCACCGGCCGTGCTGATCGCCTCATCCATCGGCCGCGTCCTCACCAATGTCAGCGGCAACGCTTTGATATCCACCGCCAACTGCGCGGGATCGGTGAAGTGTTCAGCGGGCGTCAGCTCGCGCAGCAGGGCCGCTTTCACGCCATCCAACCCCAACTGGCTGTGCAAATGCTTGCTCATCGACCGCGAGCCACGGGGCTTGGCCAATGCGGCCTGCACCTTGTCCAACGGCTTGCTCGGCAGCAAATCGATATGCACCGTGGCCGCACCGTCGCGGTTGATCGCTTCACGAATCGGCGCCGACAGGGCGTAAATCAAACTGCCTTCAATGCCGGTGGCGGTGATCACGCATTCACCCAGCCGAGGCTTGTCATCCCCCAGGCCAATGGCGACGTTTTTCAACGGTGCGCCAGCGAATTTGCTGACCATCAACTCGCTCCACGCCGACACTTCAAACCCGCAGTTGCTCGGTTGCAGGCGCACATAGGGCAGGCCTTTGCCTTCAAACAGGTTAAGCCAGGCACCGTCAGAGCCCAGGCGTGACCAACTGCCGCCGCCCAAGGCCAGCAACACGGCGTCGCTGTGGACAACTTTATCGCCGTCCGGGCTGTGGATAAGTAAGTCGCCTTCGGCATTCCAACCCGTCCAACGATGCCGGGTGTGGATAACCAACCCGTGATCTCGCAGGCGCTTGAGCCAGGCGCGCAACAGTGGCGCGGCTTTCATATCGGTAGGAAATACGCGGCCGGAGGTGCCGACAAAGGTCTGGATACCCAGGCCATGGATCCATTCGCACAACGCCTCGGCGCCAAAGCTGCGCAGCAGCGGCGCCATGTGCGGGGCGCGTTCGGCGTAGCGCGACAGAAACGCGGGGTAGGCTTCGGAGTGGGTGATGTTCATGCCGCCCACACCTGCCAGCAGGAACTTGCGCCCCACTGAAGGCATGCCGTCGTACAGGTCCACCTGCACGCCCGCCTGGCTCAAGACTTCGGCGGCCATCAGCCCGGCGGGGCCGCCGCCGATAATGGAGACGTGGTGGGCAGAAGTCTGAGGCATGGGCAGGGCTACGATGGTTTGAATAGGCCGAGCATTCTACCCGACCACGACGCCCGTGCTTGATCAAAAAACGTACACTTTCCTACAGGCCATACGGCCACTCGCTTGCAGCCGCTTACGCTCAAGTTATCCACAGGCCGTTCCACAGGCATTGTGGGTAACGCTCACAGTTCAATGACAGCCTGATGACGTCCATACCCGCTTCGCGCTGTGGTGCAGGATGCCGTGGCGGCGGGCGAGGGCGGGGCGGTCTTTGCTATAGCCGCCACCGATTACGCCCATCACCGGAATGTCGCGGCCCAGGCAGTGGCGCATCACGCTTTCATCACGGGCGGCGACGCCTGCGTCTGTCAGCTTGAGGTAACCAAGGGCGTCGTCCTTGTGCACATCCACGCCGGCGTCGTACAGCACCAGGTCCGGTTGGTAGAGCGGCAGCAGGTAGTTGAGCGCGTCATCCACTACCTTGAGGTAGTCGGCATCGCCCATGCCCATGGGCAGCGGGATGTCCCAGTCGCTCTGGGCCTTGCGTGCCGGGAAGTTCTTTTCGCAGTGCAGCGACACGGTGATGGCATCCGGTGTGTCGTGCAGGATGCGTGCGGTGCCGTCGCCCTGGTGCACGTCGCAATCGAAGATCAGCACGCGATTGACCCGGCCGCTGGCCAACAGGTAATGGCTGATTACCGCCAGGTCATTAAAAATGCAGAAACCCGCCGGATAATCGTAATGGGCATGGTGGGTGCCACCCGCCAAATGGCAGGCCAGGCCATGTGCCAGGGCTTGTTCGGCGGCCAGGATCGAGCCGCCCACCGCACGCACCGTGCGCCGGGCCAGGGCTTCGCTCCAGGGCAGGCCAAGGCGGCGTTGGTCTTCGCGGGACAGTTCGCCGCTCATGTAGCGTTCGATATACCCAGGTTCATGGGCCAGGGCCAGGATGTCTGTCGGGCACAGCGGCGGGCGCAGCAATTGGCTGTCTTCGGTCAGGCCGCTGTCCACCAGGTGGTCACGCAACAGGCGAAACTTGTCCATGGGGAACCGGTGGTCCGCCGGGAACTCAGGGCTGTAGTCTTCGTGGTAGATCAATGGCAAGGGCATGGGATTTTCTGACGGGAACCTGCGACGGATCTTAACAGCGCTGTACACTCACGCACATGGCAAGGCAGGGGGGACCCATGGAGCCGATACTGGAACTGGAAAGTGCACGCTTGGTGCTGCGCCAATGGCGCGACAGCGACCTGCCGGACTTTGCGCGCATGTGCGCCGACCCGCAGGTGATGCGTTACTTCCCGGCTCAATTGAGCCACTTGGAAAGCGCCGCGCTGATCGGCCGGATTCGCGGGCATTTTGCTGAATATGGCTTTGGTTTTTGGGCCTTGCAGCGCAAGGACACGGGCGAATTTATCGGCCTGACCGGGCTTGCGAATGTCAGCTTTGAAGCCGGCTTTACCCCGGCGGTGGAAATCGGCTGGCGCCTGGCCCGCGAACATTGGGGCCTGGGTTATGCCAGTGAGGCCGCCTGGACAGCGTTGCGCTGTGGTTTTGACCGCTTGCAACTGGACGAAATCCTGGCCTTCACCACCGAGAGCAATCTGCCCTCACAAAAAGTCATGCAGGCCATCGGTATGCATTACGATCCGCAGGCAGATTTTGAACACCCGAAAGTCGCAGCCGGTGACCCGCTGCGCCCTCACGTGTTGTACCGCATCACCCGCGCCCAATGGTTGGACACGCTGCACGGATAAGCAGGCGGTCGTGCTTGAGAGAACCCTGTAGGAGCGAGCTTGCTCGCGAAGAGCGCAAGAGCGCTGCGGTAAACCAGAAGCGCTGCGTAATCGTTAGCGACCTTCGCGAGCAAGCTCGCTCCTACAGGTAGATACCGTTTTGCTTTGAGGAGAGTTTCAATGAGCCAAGTATTGGAAGATCTGGTGGACTTGCTGACCCTGGAGCCGATCGAGGAGAACCTCTTTCGCGGCCGCAGCCAGGACCTGGGCTTTCGCCAACTGTTCGGCGGCCAAGTGCTCGGCCAGTCGCTGTCGGCGGCCAGCCAGACCGTAGAAGAAGCGCGGCATGTGCATTCCCTGCACGGCTATTTCCTGCGCCCTGGCGATGCCGCGTTGCCGGTGGTGTATTCGGTGGACCGCGTGCGCGATGGTGGCAGTTTCAGCACGCGTCGTGTCACCGCGATTCAAAAGGGCAATCCGATCTTTACCTGTACGACCTCGTTCCAGTACGACGAAGAAGGTTTCGAGCACCAGACCACCATGCCGGTGGTGGTGGGCCCGGAAAACCTGCCGTCGGAGCTGGAGCTGACCCAGCAACGTGCGCACCTGATCCCCGAGCACATGCGCGACAAGCTGCTGTGCCCCAAGCCCATCGAAGTGCGCCCGGTCACCGAAAAAGACCCGTTCAACCCCCAGCCATCCGACCCGGTCAAGTACGTGTGGTTTCGTGCCGACGGTGCGCTGGCGGACACGCCGGCGCTGCATAAATACCTGCTGGCCTATGCCTCGGACTTCGGCCTGTTGACCACCTCGCTGCTGCCCCATGGCAAGACCGTGTGGCAGAAAGACATGCAGGTCGCCAGCCTCGATCACGCGCTGTGGTTCCACGCCGACCTGCGTGCCGATGACTGGTTGCTGTACGCCATGGACAGCCCTTGGGCCGGCAACTCCCGGGGTTTCTCCCGGGGCAGTGTGTACAACCGCGCCGGGCAACTGGTGGCGTCGGTGACCCAGGAAGGTTTGATCCGCCATCGCAAGGATTGGGCATGAGCCTCAGCGACGTTAGGCACTGGGTGTTCGACATGGACGGCACCCTCACGGTGGCGGTGCATGATTTTGCCGCTATCCGCGTGGCGCTGGACATTCCACCCGAAGACGACATCCTCACGCACCTGGCGGCCTTGCCGGCACCGGTTGCAGCGGCCAAGCACGCCTGGTTGCTGGAGCACGAGCGTGAGTTGGCCCTGGGTTCGGTGGCGGCACAAGGCGCGGTGGAGCTGGTACGCGAATTGGCCGGGCGCGGTTATCGCTTGGGGATCCTGACCCGCAATGCGCGGGAGCTGGCCCATATCACCCTGGAGGCGATAGGCCTGGCGGACTGCTTTGCCATTGAGGATGTGCTGGGGCGCGATGATGCGCCGCACAAGCCGGATCCGGGTGGGTTGCTGAAACTGGCGGCGGCCTGGGACGTAGCACCCAGCGAAATGGTGATGGTGGGGGATTATCGCTTTGACCTGGATTGTGGCCGGGCAGCGGGCAGCAAGACGGTGCTGGTGAACTTGCCGGAGAACCCTTGGCCGGAATTGGCGGATTGGCATGCCGAGGATTGTGCGGCGCTGCGCCGAATGATCTAACCCAGGCGACAGAGATCAAAGGTGGGAGCTGGCTTGCCTGCGATAACGGTGGGTCAGCTGACACTCTGTCAACTGACAGTCCGTCATCGCAGGCAAGCCAGCTCCCACATTTTTATTGGGTTTCGTCAGTGACTACTGCGTGAACAGCACCTTTTCTCCCTCTGGCGAGGTAAACATCTTATCCCCGTCATGCCCCACCCCCGGCACTTCCACCAGCCGGTGACCCAACTGCGGATGCCGCTGCTTGATGTAGTCAAAGTAGTTGTGGCCACGCATCAGCCGATACGCACCCTGGGTTTCGGCTTCGCAACTTTTATCCAATGCTGGGTGGTTGGGGTCGGTGTCCTGCTGGCCCAACAGGTAAGTAATGTCGCGCGAGACGTAGTCTTGTTCCAGTTGCTGGGCCCCTCGGTCACCCACGTAATCCGGCAGGTTTTGCATGCCGTACTTCCAGTCGTTGAAGCCTGGGCAATTGGCGATGTCGAACGTCACCGGGCGTTGCGGGCTGAAGTACGCGTAGGACGACGGGTTAGCCACCACATACCGCAGGCGGATGCCTTCGGCGTTCAGCAGCGGATGGTCGTGGCCGGTGAGGGCGAAGCGCTGCACCACCTGGCCGCCACCGGAATGCCCGGCGACCACTATTTCTTTCAGTGCCGGGAACAGTTTGCGGTTGCCCAAGTGCTTGATGATCTGGTCCAGAGCGCCATAAGAGCTGATCTGCCCTGGGCCGGTGGACGCTTCGCCGGCCATCCAGTCGTTACCCTTCCAACGCAATACCTCTTTGTCCAGATGGTTACGCTTCACGTCCACTTGATTGAGGAACTGCGGCGCGATCACCAGCGTACTGCCGCCCACCCCGGCATGCTCGGCGGCGTCGATGCCGCTTTGCAGGTAGGTTTGCGCATTGCGCAGGCGGCCATGCACGATGATCAATGCGCGGGTGACCTTGGGCAGTGGTTGGCGCCAATCCTGGCTCAGGCCCAGGCTGAGGTCGCCGGCCTCCAGATGAAAGCGATCGGGGTTGACCACCTTGACGCCGTGTTCGGCTGCGAAGGTGCAACAGGACACGAGCACCCCCAGCAGTAACCCCAATCGTTTGATCATTTAGAGACTCTTGGCCGCGAAGGTATCGCATTGAGTGATCTGGCCCTGGGCGAAGCCGGTCTTGAACCAGCGCACGCGCTGGGCCGAGGTGCCGTGGGTGAACGAGTCTGGTACCACGCGCCCCTGGCCTTGTTGCTGCAAGCGGTCATCGCCGATGGCATTGGCTGCGTTCAGGGCCTCTTCGATATCACCGGGTTCCAGCCAGTTCAGGCGTTTTTGCGCATGGTTGGCCCACACGCCGGCAAAGCAATCGGCTTGCAGTTCCTGGCGAACCAGCAGGCCACCGTCGCCTTCCATCTGCCGACCCTGTTGGCGCGCTGCCTGGATCTTGGACGAGATGCCCAGCAACGTTTGTACGTGGTGCCCGATTTCGTGGGCGATCACGTAGGCCTGGGCGAAATCACCGGCGGCCTGGAAGCGTTGCGACATTTCCCGGAAAAAATCCAGGTCCAGGTACACCTGCTGGTCCGCCGGGCAGTAGAACGGGCCGCTGGCTGAGGTGGCGCCACCACAGGCTGAGTTCACCCGGCCACGGAACAGGATCAGTTTCGGGTTCTTATACGCCAGACCATTTTCCTGGAACACTTGGCCCCAGGTGTCTTCGGTATCGCCCAGCACAGCGCGCACAAAGTCGGCTTGCTCATCGTTGGCTGGCGGCGCTTGACGCGGCTGGGTGCTGACCGACGGCGCCTGTTCCATCTGGCCAGTCAATTGGCCAAGAATCTGCATCGGGTCCTGGCCGGTCAGCCAGCCAATGCCGACGATCAGCACGATGGCCGTGAGGCTCAGGCCCTTGCCGCCGCCGAAGCGCATACCGCCGCCGCCGCCGCCACTGTCGTTACGGGCATCCACCACGTTGTCGCTGCGTCGGCCTTTTTTCCATAGCATGGGAGCAATCCTCTGTGTGCTAACCGTGATTGATTATGGTCGGTATTAACGGCAATAGCCTTCGCCAGTGGCAACGATCAGGCAGTCTTTTTTATCTGCCAGCCACTTCAAGCCGGTGGCGGCGCCGTCGCCAGCGCGCAACAGCTGCGGGCCGTCGGGGCGGGTGAAGGCGATGCCGTCTTCGGCGGCCTCACCTTTGAAGGTGCCCGCGTCGTCGGCGTCCAGACCGTATTGCATGGTGAGAAGGTAGTGGCCGCGGCCAATGCTGTCGTCCTTGGCGATGGTCAGGTGCAAGCCTTCGACACCGACCCACTGGCCGACCCATTTATCGGTGGGCGGGGTCTCGGGCACCAGGGTCGCTTGCACGGAAGCCGGCGCGGGCTTGGGGGCTTCTTTCGGTGCTTTGTCGCAGGCAGCGAGCAGGGCGAGGGCAGGCAGGGCAAAGAGGATTTTTTTCATAGCGGCAAGGCCTTGGTTAAAAAGTGTGCAACGCCGGGGCGAGCGTGCAGCGTTGGACTAGGATCCATCGATTTAGTGCGCTGTTCGCCCGGTGTTTGGTTATGCTCTTGGGGCAGACTCCGGCCCGGCTGCTAGATTACCGGGTTGAGCGCTCCTTGGTTCAGTGCTCAGCGTCCCGCTCGCCACACAAGAGAATTCAATGACTGTCAGTACCCCGCTCTCCGGCGTCAACCATCCGTTCAAAGGCATCCTGCTGATTGTGCTGGCGACGTTCCTGTTCTCCAGCCACGACGCCTTGTCCAAATACCTGGCCGGGTTCTACCCGATTGTGATGGTGGTGTGGGCGCGGTACATGGTGCACACCTTGCTGATGGCCGGGATCTTCCTGCCGCAATCGGGCCTGCGCGTGTTGCGCAGCAAGCGGCCGGGCATGCAGGTGGTGCGGGCGTTATGCCTGTTGGGCACCAGCCTGTTCTTCACCACGGCGCTGCATTACATCCCGTTGGCCGAAGCTACAGCGGTGAACTTCCTGGCGCCGATCCTGGTGACGGCGCTGTCGGTGCCGTTGCTGGGTGAGCACGTGACCCGTGGCCAGTGGCTGGCGGTGATCTGCGGGTTTATCGGCGTGGTGATCATCATCCACCCCGGCGGCGAGCTGTTTACCCCGGCGGTGTTGCTGCCGCTGTGCTCGGCGCTGTTCTTCTGCTTCTACCAGTTGCTCACGCGCATCCTCAGCCAGTACGACAGCCCGACCACCAGCAACTTCTTCGCCGGCCTGTGCAACACCTTGGTAATGAGTGCGATGGTGCCGTTCTTCTGGCAAGTGCCGACGCTGTGGCACGCGGTGATGATGCTGGCGCTGGGCACCTGCGGGATGACCGCGCACTTGATGCTCACCCAGGCGTTCCGCTTCGCAGCGCCGGCCTTGCTGGCGCCGTTTGGCTATTGCCAGATCGTATTCGCGGGGTTGTTGGGCTGGCTGGTGTTCAGCCATACCCCCGATATGACCACGGTGGTGGGTATCGGGGTGATCTGCATGAGCGGGTTGGCCGCTGCCTGGCAGCAGCGGCGGCGTTAGTTAAACGTCTACCGTGGGGATCTTGCGCGGCGCCATGAAGTACATCCACACCAGTGCGATGAAGTACATCGCCGGGATCAGGGTGAACAACACCGTGTAGTTGTTGTTGGTCACCGTGAGGATATGGCCGACGATCTGGGTCATGAACATGCCGCCGATGGCCGCGCACATGCCGCCGAAGCCGAACACCGTGCTCATCATGTGCTTGGGCGTGTAGTCCATCACCAGGCTCCAGATGTTGGCGGTCCAGGCCTGGTGCGCGCCGATGGCCAGGGAGATGGCAAACACCGCGACCCACAGCTGGCTGGAGCCGGCTGCCATGATCACGCCGACGATGCAGCAGGCGAACAGCAGCATGGACAACAGCCGCGCCTTGATCGAGTTCATCCCACGGCCAATCAGGAATGACGACAGGATCCCGCCGCCCACGCTGCCGAAGTCGGCGGTGAGGTAAATGATGATCAGCGGAATGCCCATCTGGGTCACGTTGATGCCCAGGTTGTATTGCTGGTTCAAGAACGGCGGCAGCCAATACAGGTAGAACCAGAACCCCGGCGCAGTGAGCGAGTAGGCGAGGGCGAAGGCCCAGGTGCCACGCATGCGCAGGATGCGGCTGAACGGCACGCGGGGTTGTTCCGGTTCGACTTCCTGTTGCACGTAGTCCAATTCGGATTGTTTAACGGTGGGGTGGTCTTCCGGGTTGTAGTACTTCAAGCCCCAGAGCACCAGCCAGATACCGCCGAGTGCCGACATGCACAGGAACGCCGCCTGCCAGCCCCACACGTGCAGGATCAACGGCAGCAGCATCGGCGTCATCATCGCGCCGACGTTGGTGCCGGCGTTGAAGATACCGGTGGCCACTGCACGTTCACCTGCCGGGAACCACAAGCGTGTGGTCTTGACGCAGGCCGGGTAGTTGGCGGCTTCGGTCAGCCCGAGGATAAACCGGCAGACCATAAAACCGACCGCCGAGGTGGCCAGGCCATGGGCACCGGTGGCCAGGCTCCACAGCAGCACGGCGCAGAAGAACACGCGCTTGACGCCGACCCGGTCGATCAGGCGGCCTTGCAGCACAAAGCCGATGGCGTAGCCGACCTGGAACCAGAAGTTGATGTTGGCGTAGTCCATCGCCGTCCAGCTCATTTCCTTGGCGAGGATTGGTTGCATCACGCCCAGGGCGGCGCGGTCGATGTAGTTCAAGGTGGTGGCGAAGAACACGAGGGCCAGCATGCCCCAGCGCGTTTTACCCACGGCCAGGGCACCGCGGATCTTGTCGCCGATGCCGGCGTGCGGGTTGCCCGGGCGCGCGGCCAGGGCTGAATTTTGCAGAGGCATGAGGTTTGTACCCGTTTTTTGAAATTCTTATGGTGTGTTCTGGGTCTTTGTTACGTGAACGAATTGCCCGGTCGATGGTGCGCAGTGGTTAAAAAGTCGTCAATTCGCCAAAGGGGCTTAGTGTTCGATAATCGCACCAAAAACTAACCGGTTCGTACATTTTAATTGCTGCCTGTAGGCTGGGGGCGAATAATTTGCCACAAACAACAATTGCCGGGAGTCTTCCATGCAACGTTCTATTGCCACTGTGTCCTTGAGCGGCACCCTGCCGGAAAAACTCGAAGCCATCGCCGCCGCCGGGTTTGATGGGGTGGAGATCTTTGAGAACGACTTGTTGTATTACGACGGCAGCCCTCGGGAAGTTAGGCAGATGTGCGCCGACCTGGGCATCGCCATTACCCTGTTCCAGCCGTTTCGCGACTTCGAAGGCTGCCGCCGAGATCGCCTGGCGCGCAACCTGGAGCGTGCCGAACGCAAATTCGATTTGATGCAGGAGCTGGGCACCGACCTGGTGCTGGTGTGCAGCAACGCCTCGGCCGACAGCGTGGGCGACGAACGTATTCTGCTCGATGACCTGAGCCTGCTGGCCGAACACGCCGGCAAGCGCGGCCTGCGCATTGGCTATGAAGCCCTGGCCTGGGGCAAGCATGTGAACACCTGGCAGCAGGTGTGGAACCTGGTGCGCCAGGTCGACCACCCAAGCCTGGGCGTGTTGCTCGACAGCTTCCACACCTTGTCGCTCAAGGGCGACCCAAGCGGCATCGCCCAGATCCCCGGCGACAAGATTTTCTTCGTGCAGATGGCCGACGCGCCGATCCTGGCCATGGATGTGCTGGAGTGGAGTCGGCATTTCCGCTGTTTCCCAGGCCAGGGCGAATTTGACCTGGCGGGCTTTCTCGCGCCAATCATCAAAAGTGGCTACAGCGGGCCCTTGTCCCTGGAAATTTTCAACGATGGCTTCCGCGCCGCGCCCACTCGTGCGAATGCGGCAGATGGCTTGCGCTCGTTGCTGTACCTGGAAGAGAAAACCCGCCAGCGCCTGGCGCAAGAAGCCCCCGCTGCGCCGGTGGACATCCTGTTTGAAACCCCGGCGGCCAGCGAGTACGACGGTATCGAATTCCTGGAATTTGCCGTGGATGAAAGCCTCGGCGCCAAGCTGAGCAATTGGCTGGAACGCCTGGGTTTTGCCAAGGCCGGCCAGCATCGCTCGAAGAATGTGAGCCTGTTGCGCCAGGGCGATATCAACCTGATCCTCAACTGCGAACCCTATTCCTTCGCCCACAACTTTTTCGAGGCCCATGGCCCGTCGTTGTGTGCCACGGCGGTGCGGGTCAAGGACAGCGCCAAGGCCCTGGAGCGGGCGGTGGCCTACAAGGGCCAGCCTTATCGCGGCCTGGTCGGCCCCAACGAGCTGGAATTGGCCGCCGTGCGTGCACCGGATGGCAGCCTGATTTATCTGGTCGACCCCAGTGAAGGCGGGCTGTACGACACCGATTTCAACCTGCAAGCGGCCACACCCGCCAGCGGCGGCTTGTTGCGCATCGACCACATGGCCATGGCCTTGCCGGCCGACAGCCTCGACAGTTGGGTGTTGTTCTACAAAAGCCTGCTGGATTTCGAAGCCGACGACGAAGTGGTGCTGCCCGACCCTTACGGCCTGGTGAAAAGCCGTGCGTTGCGTAGCCGTTGCAGCTCGATCCGCCTGCCGCTGAATATCTCCGAAAACCGCAACACTGCGATTTCCCACGCGCTCTCCAGCTATCGCGGTTCGGGTGTGCACCATATTGCGTTTGATTGCGCGGACATTTTTGCTGAAGTACGCCGGGCCAAGGAAGCCGGTGTGCCGCTGCTGGATATCCCGCTCAACTACTACGACGACCTGGCTGCGCGCTTCGATTTTGACGACGAGTTCCTCAGCGAGCTGGCGTACTACAACGTGCTGTATGACCGCGACGCCCAGGGCGGTGAGTTGTTTCATGTGTACACCGAGCCGTTCGAAGGACGGTTTTTCTTCGAGATCATCCAGCGCAAGCATGGCTATGCCGGCTACGGCGCGGCCAACGTGGCGGTGCGTCTGGCGGCGATGGCCAAGTCACGCAGCGGTGCGGCGCGCCAGGCCCGTTTATAAGGGCAGGGCGGGTGCTTCCTTCGGGGAGCGCCTCGGCCCATAATCGGGCCTGCCCAAGCAATCGCCGTGAGCGCACCATGACCCTGACCCCTGACCTCTGCGCTGTGTCAGACACACCGCGCAAGAGTCGCAAGAACAATCCGGAAAAGACCCGCGAAAATATCCTGCAGGAAGCTATTGTCGAGTTTGTTCAGCAGGGCCTGGCTGGCGCTCGCGTGGACGCCATCGCCGAGCGCATTCACACCTCCAAGCGCATGATCTATTACTACTTTGGCAGCAAGGAACAGCTATACGTCGAGGTGCTGGAGAAGCTCTACGGTGATATCCGCAACACTGAAACGCGTATGAACCTCACCGCCCTGGAACCCCGTGAGGCGATTCGCCGGCTGGTGGAATTCACCTTTGATCACCACGACCAGAACGTGGATTTCGTGCGCATCGTCAGCATCGAAAATATCCACAACGCCGAATACGTCAAGCGCACCGACACCATCAAGGCGATGAACAGCAAAATCCTGGAAGGGCTGGGGGAGACCTTGCGCCGCGGGGCTGAGTTGGGGCTGTTTCGCGAAGGGCTGGAGCCGTTGGATGTGCACTTGCTGATCAACTCGTTCAGTTTCTACCGGGTGTCCAACCGGCACACCTTCAGCGAGATTTTCCAGATCGAACTGTCGGATGAGGCGATCAAGCAGCGCCATCGGGAAATGATTTGCGAGTCGGTGTTGCGCTACCTGCAAGCCTGAGAGCACCCGCTTTCAAGAATGAATCGAATCAATGCGGGAGCTGGGCTTGCCCCAATGCTGTAGGAGCGAGCTTGCTCGCGAAAAACGTCAACGATAACGCGTGCTTGCTGAATGAACGCGGCGCCCGTGAGTTTTTCGCGAGCAAGCTCGCTCCTACAAAAAGCTGGCATTGGGGCAAGCCCACATTTTGATGGGTTTGCATCCCTAGATATTCATGCTCTGGAAGTGCGCCAGCATCCGGTCTGCATCCGCCATTTCACCGCAGAACAACTCAAATGCCTTCACCGCCTGAAACACCGCCATATTGCCGCCGTCCAGCGTACGGCAACCCAAGGCGCGAGCGTCACGCAGCAGTTGGGTTTCCAGCGGGAAGTACACAATTTCCGCTACCCACAATTCGGCCCGCAACAACGCCGCTGGCACAGGCGTGCCGGGCAGCTTGGCCATGCCCATCGGTGTGGTGTTCACCAGGCCATCGGCCTCGGCCATGGCGTTTTCCAGGTGGCTGCCGACTTGAGCGCGACCGACGCCGAAATGCTGGGTAAGGTTATCCACCAGGTCCTGGGCACGGGCGCTGTCGACGTCGAAGAGGCTCAGTTGCTCCACACCCTCGGCCAACAGTGCATGGGCCACCGCCGCGCCCGCGCCACCAGCGCCCATCTGCACCACGCGTTGGCGCGGCACGCTGTGCAAGTTGCGTCGAAAACCTTCGGCGAACCCCAGGCAGTCGGTGTTATGGCCAATGCGCTTGCCGTCCTTGAACACCACGGTGTTGACTGCGCCAATGCCCCTGGCCTCATCGGAGAGTTCGTCGAGCAAAGGCAGGATCGCCTGCTTGCACGGGTAGGTAATGTTCAGCCCGGTGAAGTGCATCAACTCGGCGGCCCGCAATAGTTCCGGCAGGGCGTTGAGGTCCAGGTGCAGCGGCTCCAGGTCGATCAGGCGATACAGGTAGCGCAAGCCCTGGGCGTCGCCTTCCTGTTCATGCAGTGCCGGTGTGCGTGAGGCCTGGATGCCGGCGCCGATCAGGCCGGCGAGAATGCGCGGTTTCATCACGTGCGTCCCTTCAGCGTCAGGCTGAAATGCTCTAGGGCCAGGTGGTAGCCATGGCTGCCAAACCCGGCCAGCACGGCCTTGGCGATCGGTGACACAAACGAGTGATGACGAAAGGCTTCACGGGCATGCACGTTGGATAAATGCACTTCGATCACCGGCACCTCACTGGCTACCAGGGCATCGCGGATCGCGACTGAGGTGTGGGTCCAGGCCGCCGGGTTGATCACAATACCGGCGCAGCGGTTGCGGGCGGCGTGGATCCAGTCGAGCAATTCGCCCTCGTGGTTGGTCTGGCGAAACTCGATCTTCAGCCCGAGCTTGTCGGCGCTGCGACCACACAGGGCGGCAATGTCGGCCAGGGTTTCATGGCCATAAGTGGCAGGCTCGCGGGTGCCGAGCAGGTTGAGGTTGGGGCCGTTGAGCACCAGCACGATGGGCGGCATAGAGGCTTCTCCACAGTTCTTATTGGTTGTGGAGTCAAAATGTACCGGTTGGTTAATTTGGTCAATGGATGGCAGCGGATCTGTTCGGTGATCGAACGTTTAATCCATGCAATTACTGGATCACCGGCTGACGCGCATTCGGTTGTAGGAGCGAGCTTGCTCGCGAAAAACCCACAGGCAACGCGTTTATCCAGGAAGCACGCGTTATCGTTGACGTTTTTCGCGAGCAAGCTCGCTCCTACAACCCGCCGCTTTATCGGCGGGTCAGCAACACACCTGATTCCATATGGTGCGTCCACGGGAACTGGTCAAACATTGCACACTGGGTGATCTGGTGCGTGTCGTGCAGTTGCGCGATGTTCGCCGCCAGCGTCTGCGGGTTGCAGGAGATGTACAGGATGTTGTCGAAGCGCCGGGTCAGCTCGCAGGTGTCCGGGTCCATGCCAGCGCGGGGCGGGTCGACGAAGACGCTACCGAATTCGTAGCTTTTCAGGTCGATGCCGTGCAGGCGGCGGAACGGGCGCACTTCGTTCAGGGCTTGGGTGAGTTCTTCGGCGGAGAGGCGCACCAGGGTGACGTTATCCACGCCATTTTCATCCAGGTTGCTCAGGGCCGCATTCACCGAGGTCTTGCTGATCTCGGTGGCCAGCACCTTGCGCACGCGGGTCGCCAGCGGCAGGGTGAAGTTGCCGTTGCCGCAATACAGCTCCAGCAAATCGTCCGGGCGATCGCCCAGCGCTTCATAGGCCCAGTTGAGCATCTTCTGGTTCACCGTGCCGTTGGGCTGGGTGAACGCGCCTTCGGGTTGGCGGTAGCTGAAGGTGCGGCCACCGACGTCGAGTTTTTCCACCACGTAGTCATGGCCGATCACATCGCGCTTGCCCTTGGAGCGGCCGATGATGCTCACATTCAGCTCAGCGGCCAATGTGTTCGCGGCGGTGTGCCACTGTTCGTCCAGCGGGCGGTGATAACACAGGGTGATCATCGCGTCGCCGGCCAGGGTGGTGAGGAACTCTACCTGGAACAGCTTGTGGCTCAGGGCGGCGCTGGCTTGCCAGGCGGCCTTGAGTTGCGGCATCAACTGGTTGATGCGCTGGCTGGCGATGGGGAATTCTTCGATGAGGATCGGCGTGCGCTTGTCCTCCTGGGAGAACATCGCGTAGTGGCGCTCGCCGCCTTCGCGCCACAGGCGGAACTCCGCGCGCAGGCGAAAGTGCTGCAGCGGCGAGTCGAAGACCTGCGGCCCGGGCGCGTCGAACGGTGCCAGCAGGTCACGCAGGCGCGTGACCTTGTCTTGCAGTTGAGCGGTGTAGCTTGCGGCGTCGAAAGTCATGCGTTGAACCAGCCCAGCTTGATCACAAACAGGATCGACAGGATCACCAGTGCCGGGTTCAGCTCACGGTAGCGGCCCGAAAGCAGCTTGATGGCGGTCCAGGCGATGAAACCGAAGGCGATGCCGTTGGCGATGGAGTAAGTGAAGGGCATCGCCAGGGCGGTGATCACCACCGGCGCTGCCACCGTAATGTCGTCCCAGTCGATTTCGGCCAGGCCTTGGCTCATCAGCACCGCCACAAACAGCAAGGCTGGCGCGGTGGCATAGGCCGGCACGCTGGCGGCCAGTGGCGAGAAGAACAACGCCAGCAAAAACAGGATCGCGACCACGATGGCGGTCAAGCCGGTACGGCCACCGGCGCTCACGCCTGCGGCCGATTCGATGTAGCTGGTAGTGGTCGAGGTGCCCAGCAGGGAACCGGCCATGGCGGCGGTACTGTCGGCGATCAGTGCACGGCCCATTTTCGGCATATGGCCGTCTTTGCCCATCAGGCCGGCGCGCTTGGCGACGCCGATCAGGGTGCCGGAGTTGTCGAACAGGTCAACGAACAGGAAGGCGAAGATCACGCTGACTAGGCCGATGTCCAGCGCGCCCTTGATATCCAGCTGCAGGAAGGTCGGCGCCAGGGACGGCGGTACCGAGGTCACACCGATGAACGGCGTGAAGCCCAGGACGATGGAGGCGACGGTCACCGCCAGGATGCCGATCAGCACCGCGCCGCGTACGGCCAGGGCTTCCAGCGCGACGATCAGGACGAAACCCAGGGTGGCCAGGATCGGCGCCGGTTGCTTCAGGTCGCCCAGGCCGACCATGGTGGCCGGGTTGCTCACCACGATACCGGCGTTATGCAGGGCGATCAGCGCCAGGAACAGGCCGATGCCGGCGGCAATCGCCGAGCGCAGCGGCAGGGGGATGGCGTTGATGATCCACTCACGAATGCGGAAGATCGACAGCAGGAAAAACAGCACCGCCGAAATGAATACCGCACCCAGCGCCACCTGCCAGGTGTGGCCCATGTGCAGGACCACGGTGTAGGTGAAGAAGGCGTTGAGGCCCATGCCCGGTGCCAGGGCAATCGGGTAGTTGGCGATCAGGCCCATCACGGTCGAACCGATGGCCGCCGCCAGGCAGGTGGCGACAAACACCGCGCCCTTGTCCATGCCGGTCTCGCCGAGGATGCTCGGGTTCACGAACAGGATGTAGGCCATGGCCAGGAAGGTGGTGATCCCCGCGAGAATCTCGGTGCGCACATTGGTGTTGTGGGCTTTGAGTTGAAACAGCTTTTCCAGCATGCCGGCTCCCTGTGACGCTAGTGTGCGTCGTGATTTGTTGACCTCTAAGTCAAAGCACAAACTGCGCCAAACGCTTGTGGTTTCAGAGAGGATCGGAAAAAGCGGCGCATCATACCAGCAGCCGAGGCTGTGTGGCGCATGGGCTTGAGGCATACTGCGCCGACGTTCAACAGCCGGTCATCAACAGCATGAAAAAAGCCAACCCGTGGAGTCTAGCTCTGATCGCCAGTATCAGCCTGTGGCTGGGCGCGGCACCGGCATGGGGCGCGGCTGCACCGGCCTTGAGCGAGGTGCGGGTGTTCAAGGTGGAGTCGGCCAACTGCACCGAAGCGATCCCGGAGCGGGTCAACACCACCCAGATGTGCGAGCACCGCGGGCCCACCCAGGTCTCGGTGATGGAAGTCGGCCTGGGCAACAGCCCCATGGGCCGCTTCAACGGCGCAGAGTTGAATGGGCAACGCACAGCGGTGTGCCAGGTCGGCAACATCAGTGAGGCGTGCAACGGCGTGGGCACCTTGATGGGCTACATCTATGTGTTCGACCTGAACGTCCAGGCCCAGGGCTGGTTCGAATTCACCAATACCTCGATCAACCCACCGCAAAACACCCTGAAAGCCCAGCTCAATATCCGCTGATCAATCATCTTGAACGCTCAAAACCCCGGGAAGTCGTACCCCTAAGACGGCGATTTTCCTGAACGCCGCGGACGTACACCAACCCGTGAGGTGTTTATGAGCGCGACCCCCAATGGCGCGGCGGCCCAGCCGTTCGTCGCCCACCCGATACGCCTGACACTCAACGGCCAGGATCGCCAACTGAACGTGTTGCCCTGGACCACCTTGCTGGACTTGCTGCGTGAGCAGTTGGACCTGGTGGGCAGCAAAAAAGGCTGCGACCACGGCCAGTGCGGCGCTTGCACCGTGTTGCGTGACGGCAAACGCGTGAATGCCTGCCTGACCCTGGCCGTGATGTGCGACGGCGCCGAATTGACCACCGTCGAAGGCCTGGCCGACGGCGACCAACTGCACCCCATGCAACAGGCCTTTATCCAGCACGACGCTTTCCAATGCGGCTATTGCACGCCCGGCCAGATCTGTTCTGCCGTGGGCCTGGCCAATGAAGGCCGCGCCCACGACCGTGCGCAGATCCAGGAATTGATGAGCGGCAACCTGTGCCGCTGCGGCGCCTACAACAACATCCGCGATGCCATCGAAGACGCGCTGCCGGCCTGCCGTCGCCAGGGAGGTGAGTCATGAACCCCTTCCACTACAGCAGGCCGACCGATGTGCAGCAGGCTGTTCAGATGAGCAGCGCCGCCTCGCGCTTTATCGCCGGTGGCACCAACCTGCTGGACCTGATGAAGGAAAACATCAGCCATCCCGAGCACCTGATCGACATCACCGGCTTGCCGCTGCATGACATTCAAGAGACCGCCGAGGGTGGCCTGCGTATCGGTGCGCTGGTGAGCAACGCCGACCTGGCCTGGCACCCGCTCATTGAGCAGCGTTATCCGTTGCTGTCCCAGGCCATCCTCGCCGGGGCGTCCCCGCAGTTACGCAACATGGCCAGTACCGGCGGCAACCTGTTGCAGCGCACCCGTTGCTATTACTTCTACGACGCCGCGGTGCCGTGCAACAAGCGCCAGCCCGGCAGCGGCTGCCCGGCGCGCAACGGTTTGAACCGTATCCATGCGATCCTCGGCGCCAGTGAACAGTGCGTGGCCACCCATCCATCGGACATGTGCGTGGCCTTGGCGGCGCTTGCAGCGCGGGTGCATGTAGAAGGACGCGGCGGCGCACGGGTGATCGAGTTCGCCGACTTCCATCGCTTGCCAGGCGATGCGCCGCAACGTGACAACCAATTGGCCGACGATGAGCTGATCACCGCGATTGAACTGCCCGCCGATCACTTGGCCCGCCACAGCCACTACCTGAAAATCCGCGACCGGGCCTCCTATGCCTTCGCCCTGGTGTCTGTGGCCGCCGCCTTGGAACTGGACGGCGATGAAATCATCGACGCCCGCCTGGCCTTGGGCGGTGTGGCGCATAAACCCTGGCGTGACCGCGCAGTGGAAGCCTTGCTGATTGGCCGCACAGTCAGCCGCGAAACCTTCAGCGCCGCCGCCGATGCCCTGCTGCAAGACGCCGAACCGTTGGAACACAACGGCTTCAAGGTCAAGCTGGCCCGGCGCGCAATCATTCGTGCCCTGAGCGACGCCGCCGTCGCAGGAGAACAGCCATGAGCGCCATCGGCAAACCCCTGGACCGTGTCGACGGTCTGCTCAAGGTCACCGGCCAAGCGCGTTATGCCGGTGAATTTCCCGAGGACGGCCTGCTGCATGGCAGCGTGGTGTCGAGCACTGTCGCCAAAGGCCGGGTGCTGCGCATCGATGCGTCCAAGGCGTTGGCCTTGCCCGGTGTGGTGGACGTGATCCATCATCTCAATCGGCCGAAAATCGCCAGCTATGACGAGGCCTTCGCCGATGCCGATGCGGCCGATGGCTCGCCCTTTCGCCCGCTGTATAACGACCGGGTGCTTTACAGCGGCCAGCCCCTGGCCCTGGTGATCGCCGATAACCTCGAACTGGCGCGGCACGCCGGCTCGCTGGTACAGATCGACTACGCCCCCGAAGCCTTCGAAACCGACCTGCTCACCCAGCAAGCGGCGGCGCACCTGTCGCCCCAGGCTCCGCCCGGGCCGCGAGGCAACTTCGAGGCTGAATGGGCCGGTGCCGCAATCAGTCTGGACTTGCACTACAGCACGCCCATCGAGCACCACAACCCGATGGAACCCCACGCCAGCACCGTGCTGTATCAACCCGACGGCACCCTGCATATCCATGACAAGACCCAGGGCCCGCAGAACTGCCAGGCCTACGTGCAAAAAGTCTTCGGCCTGGACAAGCGCCAGGTGCGCATCTTCGCCGCTTTCGTCGGTGGCGCTTTCGGTTCGGGCCTGCGCCCGCAATATCAATTGCCGCTCGCGGTGATGGCGGCCATGGCGCTCAAGCGCTCGGTGCGCGTTACCCTGACGCGTCAGCAGATGTTCACCTTTGGCTATCGCCCGCGCACCTTGCAGCGTTTGCAGATGGGCGCCGCCGCTAATGGACGCTTGCTGGCCCTGGGGCACACCGCGATTGGCCAGACGTCGCGGTTTGAGGATTTCAGCGAGCACGTGGTGGAGTGGAGCGGCATGCTCTATCACTGCGACAACGTGCAGTTGACCTACAAGCTGGCGCCGTTGGACGTGTTTACCCCGCTGGATATGCGTGCCCCCGGTGCAGCACTTGGCGTGCTTGGCCTGGAGTGCGCCATGGACGAACTGGCTTGCGCCCTGGCCATCGACCCGGTGCAGTTGCGGCTGATCAACTACGCCGAACGTAACCAGAACGAAGACAAACCCTGGTCGAGCAAGGCCCTGCGCGAGTGCTACAGCGAGGGCGCCGAACGCTTCGGCTGGCACCAACGCAACCCGGAACCGCGCAGCATGCGTGACGGCCGCCAGTTGATCGGCTGGGGCATGGCCGGCGGGGTGTGGGAAGCCATGCAGATGAAAGCCAGCGCCAAGGCGCGCCTCGACGCCGAGGGCAAGCTCACCGTTAGCAGCGCCACCACCGACATTGGTACCGGCACTTACACTGTAATGACTCAAATCGCCGCCCAGGCCAGTGGCGTGGCCATGGCCGACGTGCGTTTTGTGCTGGGTGATTCGTCGTTGCCCACCGCGCCGTTGCAGGGCGGCTCGTTTACCGTCTCGTCCGTCGGCACTGCCGTGCAGCAAGCGTGCGAAGCGCTGAATGCCAAGTTGCTGAAGATCGCCCGGCAGACTTATCCGGTATTCAAGGATGCCGATTCGGCTCGGTTTGAAGACGGCCAGCTACACAGCGGTGACGTGAGCGTGTCGTTGGCGCAATTGGTCAAGGACAGCGGTGAAGAGGCCCTGGAGGTACAGGTCGACAGCCAGCCCGACAAGAAGCGCGAGGGTTATGCCAGCGCTACTCACTCGGCGGTGTTCGTCGAGGTGCGGGTTGATGAAGACCTGGGCACCATTAAGGTCAGCCGTGTGGTCAGCGCCATTGCCGCTGGGCGCGTGGTCAACCCCAAGATGGCCCGCAGCCAGATTCTCGGCGGCGTGGTGTGGGGGATTGGTATGGCCCTGCATGAAGAGACCCAGGTCGACCATGAACTGGGGCGCTACATGAACCACAGCCTGGCCGAGTACCACATCCCGGTGAACGCCGATATTGGCGAGATTGACGTGCTGTTTGTCGAAGAGCACGACGAGATCGTCAATGCGCTCGGGTCCAAGGGCGTGGGGGAAATCGGCATTGTCGGGGTGGCGGCGGCGGTGGCGAATGCGGTTTACCATGCCACCGGCAAGCGGGTTCGGGAGTTTCCGATTACCTTGGATAAGGTGTTGTAGCGCAAACCGTCAGGCCAATGAGGTTCCAATGTGGGAGCTGGCTTGCCTGCGATAGCGGTGTATCAGCCACCAGAAAGTTGCCTGATACACCGCTATCGCGGGCAAGCCCGGCTCCCACAGGGTATGGCGGTGACGCCTATGGCTTGGTTTCTTCCACCGGCACATGCATGCGATCCCGGTTGGCCAGGGTCGGGAACAGCTTGATCCACACGCCGGTCACCACCAGGGTGCCAACCCCGCCCATCACCACCGCAGGCACGGTGCCAAACCAGTGGGCGGTAATCCCGGATTCGAATTCGCCCAATTGATTGGACGCACCGATGAACAGGCCATTGACCGCACTCACCCGCCCGCGCATTTCATCTGGCGTTTCCAACTGCACGAACGACGCACGGATCACCATGCTGATCATGTCCGCCGCCCCCAGTACCACCAGCACCGCCAGTGAAAACCAGAACGAAGTCGACAGACCGAAGGCAATGGTTGCCACCCCGAACACGCCGACGGCGGTGAACATCACGCGGCCCACCTGGCGGTCTACCGAGAACCGCGCTAGCCACAGTGACATCAGCAATGCCCCCACGGCTGGGGCCGACCGCAGCAGGCCCAGGCCCCAGGCGCCGGTCAGCAGGATGTCCTGGGCGAACACTGGCAACAGCGCAGTGGCGCCGCCCAGCAGCACGGCAAACAGGTCCAGGGAAATGGCGCCGAGAATGTCCGGGCGGCTGCGGATAAAGCGAATGCCGGCCAGCAGCGAGTCCATGGTGGCCTTGGCTTTGTTCAGCGGGGTCTGGCGTGCGGGCAGGTTAAGGGTCAGCACGCAGGCGATCAGGTACAGCGCTACGGTGGGGCCGTACACCCACACGCTGCCAAACGCGTAAAGCAAACCGCCCACGGCCGGTGCGACGATGGTCGCCAGTTGCTGGGCCGATTGCGAGGCGGCCACAGCGCGGGGGAACAGCGCGCTGGGCACGATGCTGGGCAAGAGCGCCTGGGTGGTGGGCATTTCGAACGATCGCGCGGCGCCCAGCAGGAAGGCGAGGATAAAGATCATCTCGCGGGTCACGTTGCCGGTCAGGCCACCGATGGCCAGGGACAAGGCAATCAGCGCCTGCAAGGTCTGGCAGATAGCGGCGACCCTGCGGCGTTCATAGCGATCAGCCACGTGCCCGGTGTGCAGCATGAACAGCACGCGCGGCACAAATTCCACCAGGCCGACCAGGCCCAGGTCCAAGACGTTGCCGGTCAGCTGGTAGAGGTTCCAGCCAATCGCCACGGTGAGCATCTGGAAGCCGCTGGCGGTAAAGATCCGCGCCAGCCAGAACGCGATGAAAGGGCGGTGGTGACGTAACAACAACGCAGGTTCACTGGGCATCGGCAATCAGGTCGGCAACGGGAGAAGGGCGAGATTAGCATCAAGCTGTAACAAATAGTTGCAAGAACTGAGCTGAGGCAAGCTGTCACGCGGCAAAAGACCACACAGTCCTACAGCAAAAATGGGACTACTCTTTCAACGATGCTTGATCCAGATCAAAACCTGCCCCGGGATTGTTCTGGCGGTCGCAAGGCCAGATTCCCCACGCGATGGGTAATAAAAGAAACGAATTGAAATTCGCCACACTCCATATCCGTGGGGGCAGTGGGTGCAGGCTCCCAGCCAGCAGCCGGTATTACCTGACAGAGGAAGACTTATGTTCGGTTTGGAGGCGCTAGATCTCGCCCGAATTCAATTCGCGTTCACCATCTCATTCCACATCCTGTTCCCGGCGATCACCATCGGCCTGGCCAGTTACCTTGCGGTGCTGGAGGGCTTGTGGCTCAAGACCCACAACGACACCTACCGTGACCTCTACCATTTCTGGTCGAAGATCTTTGCCGTCAACTTCGGCATGGGCGTGGTATCGGGCCTGGTCATGGCCTACCAGTTCGGCACCAACTGGAGCCGCTTCTCGGACTTCGCCGGTGCCGTCACCGGGCCGTTGCTGACGTACGAAGTGCTCACGGCCTTCTTCCTCGAGGCCGGTTTCCTGGGTGTAATGTTGTTCGGCTGGAACAAGGTGGGGCGCAAACTGCACTTCTTCGCCACGGTGATGGTGGCCGTGGGTACGTTGATCTCCACGTTCTGGATTCTTGCCTCCAACAGCTGGATGCAGACGCCCCAGGGCTTTGAAATCATCGATGGCCGCGTGATCCCGACCGACTGGCTGGCGGTGATCTTCAACCCGTCGTTCCCCTACCGCCTGATGCACATGGCCACAGCGGCGTTCGTGGCCACGGCCTTCTTCGTCGGCTCGTCGGCGGCCTGGCATTTGCTGCGCGGCAAGGACAACCCGGCGATCCGCAAAATGCTCTCGATGGCGATGTGGATGGCCCTGATTGTTGCGCCCATCCAGGCGGTGATCGGCGACTTCCACGGCCTCAATACCCTCAAGCATCAGCCGGCCAAAATCGCCGCGATTGAAGGCCACTGGGAAAATATCGGCAACGAGCCGACGCCGCTGATCCTGTTCGGCTGGCCGGACATGAAAGCCGAGAAAACCAAATACTCGGTCGAGATTCCGTACCTGGGCAGCCTGATCCTGACTCACTCCCTGGACAAGCAGGTGCCGGCGCTCAAGGAGTTTCCGCCTGAAGACCGCCCCAACTCGACCATTGTGTTCTGGTCGTTCCGGGTCATGGTCGGCCTGGGGTTCCTGATGATCTTCACCGGTCTGTTCAGCCTGTGGCTGCGCCGGGGCGACAAGATGTACACGTCCAAACCGTTCCTGTACCTGGCGCTGTGGATGGGCCCGTCTGGCCTGATTGCGATTCTGGCCGGCTGGTTCACCACCGAAATTGGTCGCCAGCCCTGGGTGGTCTACGGGTTGATGCGCACGGCGGATGCCTCCTCCGGGCATAGCCTGACGCAGATGACCATCACCCTGGTGTTGTTCGTGGTGGTGTACTTCGCGCTGTTCGGCGCGGGCCTGGGCTACATGATGCGCCTGGTGCGCAAAGGCCCCGTGACCCACGACAGTACCGAGCCAACCCACGGTGGCCCTGGCCAGAAACGCACCCCGGCGCGTCCGTTGTCTGCTGCCGACGATGGCAGTGATAACGACCACGACCACATCCAGCACAAGGGGAATTGAGATGGGTATTGATCTTCCGCTGATCTGGGCCGTGATCATCATCTTCGGCATCATGATGTACGTGGTCATGGACGGCTTCGACCTGGGGATCGGCATTCTCTTCCCGTTTATCCCGGGCAAAGTCGACCGTGACGTGATGATGAACACCGTGGCGCCCGTATGGGACGGCAACGAAACCTGGCTGGTACTCGGCGGCGCGGCGCTGTTCGGCGCGTTCCCGCTGGCCTATTCGGTGGTGTTGTCGGCGCTGTACCTGCCGCTGATCCTGATGCTGATCGGCCTGATCTTCCGCGGCGTAGCCTTTGAGTTCCGCTTCAAGGCCAAGGACCACAAGCGTCACCTGTGGGACAAGGCGTTTATTGGCGGCTCGCTGGCGGCGACCTTCTTCCAGGGGGTGGCGTTGGGCGCCTTTATCGACGGTATTCCGGTGGTGGATCGCCAGTTTGCCGGCGGTTCACTGGACTGGCTCACACCCTTCACGATGTTCTGCGGCGTGGCGCTGATCGTGGCGTATGCCTTGCTCGGCTGCACCTGGCTGATCATGAAGACCGAAGGCAAGTTGCAGGAGCAGATGCACAACCTGGCGCGGCCTTTGGCGTTTGTAGTGTTGGCGGTGATCGGCATCGTCAGCATCTGGACGCCGCTGACCCACCCGGAAATCGCGTCGCGCTGGTTCACCTTGCCGAACCTGTTCTGGTTCCTGCCGGTGCCGATCCTGGTGCTGGTCACCATGTACGGGCTGATCCGCGCTGTGGCACGTAACGCGCACTACACGCCGTTCCTGTTGACGCTGGTGCTGATTTTCCTCGGCTACAGCGGCTTGGGGATCAGCCTGTGGCCGAACATCATCCCGCCGTCCGTGTCGATCTGGGATGCCGCCGCGCCGCCGCAAAGCCAGGGCTTCATGCTGGTGGGCACGCTGTTCATCATCCCGTTCATCCTGGGCTACACCTTCTGGAGCTACTACGTGTTCCGCGGCAAGGTCACCCACGAAGACGGTTACCACTAGGAGGGTTGAAACATGTCCAAACCTTCGTTGCACGAGATTGAACAGGCCGAGAAGCAGCCGTTGTGGCGGCGCCTGGGGTGGCTGGCGATGATCTGGACCGGCAGCGTGCTGGCCCTGTTCGTGGTGGCCAGCCTGATGCGCATGTTCATGAATGCGGCAGGCCTGAGCACCCACTGACACCAATAATGTAGGAGCGAGCTTGCTCGCGAAAAACGTCAACGATGACGCGTGCTTCCTGAATAAACGCGGCGTCTGTGGGTTTTTCGCGAGCAAGCTCGCTCCTACAAAAAAATCAGGGCTTTTTTATTTTCGCGCTTTGAGGATTACGAACTTGGGTGTGGCGGCTACTTGCTCTACACCGCGGAACAGCCGCGCCAGCTTGCTGTGGTAGCCCAGGTGACGATTCCCGACGATGTACAAGGCGCCACCGACCACCAGCGCTTCACGTGCCTGCTGGAACATGCGCCAAGCGAGGAAGTCGCCGACCACTTGCTGTTGGTGGAACGGCGGGTTGCACAGCACCACGTCCAGCGACTGCGCCTCCTGGCCGGCCAGGCCGTCGTCGGCACGTACGCTGACGTCCCGTTCACCCAAGGCGGCTTGCCAGTTTTCGGCGGCCGATTGCACGGCCATGTACGACTCATCCACCAAGGTGTAGTGCGCGCCGGGGTTTTGCAGGGCGCTGGCAATCGCCAGTACGCCGTTGCCGCAGCCCAGGTCCGCCACGCGGGCGCTGCCCAGGTTTTTTGGCAGGTGCGGCAGGAAGGCGCGGGGGCCGATGTCCCGGCCTTCGCGGGAAAAGACGTTGGCGTGGTTACGCAACTCGATGACGGGCGCGTCCAGGGTATAGCGGGTCGGGTAGGGCGAGACCGCAGCAGGGCGCGGCTCAACGCTGGCGATCAACAGCCGCGCCTTTTTGACCGCCAATGAGGCGTGCATGGGCCCGATATAACGCTCCAGCAATTCGCCCGCAGCCCGTGGCAAATGCTTGACCATCGCACCTGCGATTACCTCGGCGCCGGGCGCCAGTTGCCCTTGCAGGCGGATCAGTTGTTCTTCCAGCAACGCCAGGGTTTTCGGCACGCGGATCAACACGCGATCGAATGGCCCGGTCGCGAGCTGGCTGGCCGGTATGAAGGGCACGGCGTCAAAGGGCTTGCCGTTGCGCACCAGGTTTTTTTCCAGGCCCTGGGCGGCGAGGAACGAGTCACCGCTGGAGGTCACTTGCACCTGGCCTTGAAGGCTGGCTGCCAGGGCGCCGAAACTGTCATTGAGGACCAGCAAGCGGGTGGCAGCAGTAAGCTGTTGCGCGGCGAGGTGGCTGAGCAGGTATTCGTCGGCGGCATCGAAGGCTTGCAGCGGATCATTGTGTTGCTCTGGCTGACGAATCAGGTCGAGCTGGGCGAAAGGGCTGTCAAGCAGGGGCATGGTGGGGCAAGGCTCTGGGTAATCGACGGACCTTCTGAGCGAACTGCGGGGCAACCGTGGAAAGCGCACCCTCAACACTCAGAATTGGCCGTAAATGTTACGTTTTTTTCAACGCGATGACATGCGGTGTTTTGCGTGGGCTAAAACAGCCCGGCTTTAGCGGCGCGCAGCACCGCCTGGATTTTGTTATGCACGCCCAGCTTCTTGAAGGTACTGCTGATATGAAAACCCACCGTGCGCTCGGACAGGCAAAGAATCGCGGCAATCTCGGAGGCAGTCTTGCCCATCGCGGACCACTTGAGGATTTCCGTTTCCCGGGCAGTCAATTTGCTGGGCGCTTTGATGTCGGGTGCGTCGGCGTACTTCTGCGCGACGACCGCATGCATCGCATGGCAAAGCCACAACACCTGGCCGGCTTTTTCGTAAAGCTCTTCAGGGCTGACTTCACCCTTGCTGCGAACCAGGGTCAGCATGCTGAATACACCCTGGAAATCATGCACGGCTTGGGTCCAGCCTAAATGCACCCCGCATGACTGGGCCAACTCCCACAGCTGGGGGGTGTTGGCAAAGGTTTTTGGCTCCCAGAGAATGGGCAATACCGAACTTTTGCAGTGGGATACAACGGGGTCTACATCGAAGTAGTGTGCTTGTTTATAGATATGGCTCCATTCGTTTGGATAGTTATTGAATAGAATGGGTTTTGTTTTAGTGTCTTGTGTTTGGGAACTCATCGTAAAAGAGCAATATTCGAAACCCAGCTCATAGGTGTGGTTAATCACCATCTCAAACACACTGGTGACTTCACTTTCGCCTTCCAGCTTGGGCAGCCGGGTGTTATGCCAATTGACCATCGGTGACTCTCCATAGGTTTTTGTGTGACTTGGGTACGTCCTGATCCCCCAATGCAGCTCGAAAACAAGTGTAGGGTAAGTCCTACAAGTGAGTCTGAAATAAAATTTACCTATAGGATTTCTTTCATATGCCAGTTTTGTACAAGGCTCTAGGCTTTGTATAAGGGAGCCTGTCGGCTTTTTTTTCTTCAATATTCTTAATGGCTTGGAGGTAATGTTGAAATGATATTGTCGTGGGTGCCGTTTCATCTAGTGAGGTGTGCGAAGCGTGCTAATAGCCAAATAGTTAGTGCCAGGGTGGCGCGCAGGGTTCACGTGTGACTGTGCCAAAAACGGCCAGGCTCGCCCGCAAGGTGGCTGCCCGTACCTTGGACGATTTTAAATGCCAGTACCAATCATCGGTGTTTGCGCGGTCTGTTTTGAGGGACACTAAAGGCCTGTGCAAAACGGAGCCCCCCATGACGGCCAGTGCTGAGAAATTTACCCGCCAGACCCTGCTCGATGTGCAATCGCTGACCCCCAGCCTGTTCACCCTGCGAACCACCCGCGATGCCGGTTTTCGTTTTACCGCCGGCCAGTTCGTGCGCCTGGGCGTTACCAAGGCGGATGGCAGCACCGTCTGGCGTGCCTATTCCATCGTGTCTTCGCCGTTTGACGAGCATCTGGATTTCTTTTCCATCGTGGTCCCCGGTGGTGAGTTCACCAGTGAATTGAGCCGCCTGAGGGCGGGCGATACCTTGCTGGTAGAGCGCCAGGCCACCGGTTTTCTGACCCTCAACCGCTTTGTCGACGGGCGCGACCTATGGTTGCTGGGAACCGGAACGGGCGTTGCGCCGTTTCTGTCGATCCTGCAGGACTTCGAAGCCTGGGAAAAATTCGAACGCATCATCCTGGTGTACAGCGCCCGGGAAGCCAGGGAACTGGCCTACCAGTCGCTGATCAACACATTGGGCGAGCGTGAATACCTGGCCGAATACGCTCACAAGCTCACCTACATCCCCATCGTCACCCGCAAGCGGTATCCGGGCACGTTGAACGGGCGTATTACGGCCTTGATCGAAAATGGCGAATTGGAGCGGGCCGCCGGCGTGGAGCTGACGGCGCAGGATTCCCGCGTGCTGATTTGCGGCAACCCGCAGATGGTTGATGACACGCGCCAGTTGCTCAAGCGACGGGACATGCAACTGAGCCTGAGCCGACGGCCTGGCCAGGTAGCGGTAGAAAATTATTGGTAGAAAAAAGGCGCCTTACGAGGCGCCTTTTTTGCATCCGCCGGTTAAAGCGGCTTGTTGTTCTGTGCCTTGAGCAGATCGCGGATCTCGCCCAGCAGCACTTCTTCCTTGCTCGGCGTCGGCGGCAGGCTTGGGGCCACGGCTTCTTCGCGCTTCAGACGGTTGATCGCCTTCACGCCCATGAAGATTGCAAACGCGACGATCACAAAGTCGATGATGCTCTGGATGAACTTGCCGTAGGCCAGGACCACAGCGGGGACATCACCCTGTGCTGCCTTGAGCGTGACGGCCAAATCGGCAAAGTCCACGCCACCGATCAGCAGGCCGATGGGAGGCATTATCACGTCGCCTACAAATGAGGAAACAATCTTGCCGAAGGCAGCACCGATGATGATACCGACGGCCATGTCGACCACATTACCTTTGACCGCGAAGGCCTTGAACTCACTGATCACGCCCATAGGTTATTCCTTGTTACAGTTGAGGAGGGTGGAGGTCAGTGTAATTCAGTCGAACAGCGCTTGCTCGACACAACTGTTAACACTGTCGGTTTTTATCGACACATCAAATCGCAAATAGTTTGCAAAGTGCCATCAATCGCGCGCGATTTAGCGGCTATTTCAGCGAGTTACCAGATTTTTTTCTTAATCGGGCCTGTGGTGTTTTTCTATTTATCTTCTGACTCGCAGGTCACTAGCCTCTGACAAGCACAACAGAATGTGCGCTAAAAAAACCAGAGGAAACCTCGATGAACACTCCAATCAGCCGCAGGCCCGTGTCGGCGCGCCATGCGCTGGCACTGGTGACCGCCAGCCTGCTTTCCCTCTCTGTGCAAGCCGCCAACCTGACCCGCGATAACGGGGCCAACGTCGGTGATAACCAGAACTCCCAGACCGCCGGCGCCAATGGCCCGGTGTTGCTGCAGGATGTGCAACTGATCCAGAAGCTGCAGCGCTTCGACCGCGAACGCATCCCGGAGCGCGTGGTGCACGCACGCGGCACGGGCGCCCATGGCACCTTCACCGTGACCGACAACCTCAGCGACCTGACCAAGGCCAAAGTGTTCGCCGCCGGTGAAACCACGCCGGTGTTTGTACGCTTCTCGGCCGTAGTGCACGGCAACCACTCGCCGGAAACCCTGCGGGACCCACGGGGCTTCGCCACCAAGTTCTATACCGCCGAAGGTAACTGGGACCTGGTCGGCAATAATTTCCCCACGTTCTTTATTCGCGATGCCATCAAGTTTCCGGACATGGTCCATGCCTTTAAACCGGACCCGCGCACTAACCTGGACGATGACTCGCGCCGTTTCGACTTCTTCTCCCATGTTCCAGAGTCCACTCGTACACTGACCGAGTTGTACTCGGACTCCGGTACCCCTGCCAGTTACCGCGAAATGGACGGTAATGGTGTACATGCCTACAAGTTGATTAACGCCAAAGGCGAAGTGCACTACGTCAAGTTCCATTGGAAGAGCCTGCAGGGCATCAAGAACCTTGATCCCAAGCAAGTGACCGAGGTGCAGGGGCGTGACTACAGCCATATGACCAATGATCTGGTCACGCACATCAACAAAGGCGACTTCCCTAAGTGGGACTTGTACGTGCAAGTACTCAAGCCTGAGGACCTGGCCAAGTTTGATTTCGACCCACTGGATGCCACCAAGATCTGGCCGAATGTGCCCGAGCGCAAAGTCGGGCAAATGGTGCTGAACCGCAACCCGGCCAATGTGTTCCAGGAAACCGAGCAAGTCGCGATGGCCCCGGCCAACCTGGTACCGGGTATCGAGCCGTCGGAAGACCGCTTGCTGCAGGGGCGCGTGTTCTCCTATGCCGATACGCAGATGTACCGCCTGGGCGCGAACGCCCTGCAACTGCCGATCAACGCTCCACGGGGCACCGTCAACAACGGCAACCAGGATGGCGCGATGAACTTCGGCAAGACCACCACTGGCGTGAACTACCAGCCAAGCCGCCTGTTGCCACGCGAAGAGCCGCAAACCGCGCGCTACAGCCAGTCGCCGCTGTCGGGCAGCACCCAGCAGGCCAAGATCCAGCGTGAGCAGAACTTCAAGCAGGCCGGTGACCTGTACCGTTCCTACACCAAGAAAGAGCGTGAGGACTTGATCAACAACTTCGGCGGCTCATTGGCCACCACCGATGACGAGAGCAAGCACATCATCCTGTCGTTCCTCTACAAGGCGGATCCGGAATACGGCACCGGCGTGGCCAAGGTCGCCAAGGGCGACCTGGCTCGCGTAAAGGCGCTGGCGGAAAAACTGACTGACTGATTCGTTGGTTGCGGTCGGCGCCTTCACGGGCGTCGACCTTTGGCAGGAGAGACACCATGCGTATTTCTATCGGTTTGCTGATGAGCATGCTGGCCTTTATCGCCCATGCCGAGTCCCCCGACCCGGTGGCGCTCAAGGCGCAGTTGCAGGATTACTATTTTGACGCCGCCCGTCGTGGCGACCTCGACATGCTCAACACCTTCATAGAGTCCGGCTACGGCCTCAATACCCAGGACGACAAGGGCTACACCGCGTTGATCCTGGCTGCTTATCACGGCCAGGGCCCCTATGTGGAGCGTCTGCTCGATGCCGGCGCCGACGCCTGCGTGCAGGATAAACGCGGCAATACAGCGTTGATGGGTGCCATTTTCAAAGGCGAGCTGAAAATCGCCCAACGCTTGTTGGCCACCGACTGCAACCCAGACCAGCGCAACGGCGCGGGGCAAACTGCTGCCATGTACGCCGGGCTGTTCAAGCGCGTCGAGTTGCTGGGGGCGCTGCAAGCCAAAGGCGCCGACCTGAACGCCGAGGACCCCGTGGGTAACAGTGCTTCACGTTTAGCCAAAGGCGAAATCCGGACCCCAGCGTCGCGCTGAGCTATCATCGCGGTTTTTCGGTTGGAGGTTCTCACATGGCAAAGGCCAAGCGCATGTACGGCTGCACGGAGTGCGGTGCGACCTTTCCCAAATGGGCGGGCCAGTGCTCCGAATGCGGCGCGTGGAACACCCTGACTGAAACCATGATCGAGAGTGGCGGTTCCGCGGCCCCCCCCGGCCGTGCCGGCTGGACCGGGCAACAGGCACAGATCAAGACCCTGGCCGAAGTCAGCGTCGAAGAGATCCCGCGCTTTTCCACCGCCTCCGGCGAACTGGACCGGGTTTTGGGCGGTGGCCTGGTGGACGGCTCGGTGGTGCTGATCGGCGGTGACCCTGGCATCGGCAAGTCCACGATCCTGCTGCAAACCCTGTGCAGCATCGCCAGCCGCATGCCTGCGCTGTATGTCACCGGCGAAGAGTCCCAGCAGCAAGTGGCCATGCGTGCCCGGCGCCTGGGCTTGCCTCAGGACCAACTGCGGGTCATGACCGAAACCTGCATCGAAAGCATCATCGCCACGGCGCGCATCGAAAAGCCCAAGGTCATGGTCATCGACTCGATCCAGACGATTTTCACCGAACAACTGCAATCGGCACCCGGTGGCGTGTCCCAAGTGCGCGAAAGTGCGGCGCTGCTGGTGCGTTACGCCAAGCAGAGCGGCACGGCGATCTTCCTGGTCGGCCATGTCACCAAGGAAGGCGCACTGGCCGGGCCACGGGTGTTGGAACACATGGTCGACACCGTGTTGTATTTCGAAGGGGAATCCGACGGTCGCCTGCGCCTGCTGCGGGCGGTGAAGAACCGCTTTGGCGCCGTCAACGAACTGGGTGTGTTCGCCATGACCGACCGGGGGCTGAAAGAAGTCTCTAACCCCTCGGCAATTTTTCTCACCCGCGCTCAGGAAGAAGTCCCAGGCAGTGTGGTGATGGCGACGTGGGAAGGCACCCGGCCGATGCTGGTGGAAGTCCAGGCGCTGGTGGATGACAGCCATTTGGCCAACCCACGGCGGGTCACGCTGGGCCTGGACCAGAATCGCCTGGCGATGTTGCTGGCGGTGCTGCACCGGCATGGCGGCATTCCAACCCACGACCAGGACGTGTTCCTCAACGTGGTGGGCGGGGTCAAGGTGTTGGAGACCGCGTCGGACCTGGCGTTGATGGCGGCGGTGATGTCTAGCCTGCGTAACCGGCCGCTGCCCCATGACTTGCTGGTGTTTGGCGAGGTGGGTTTGTCGGGTGAAGTGCGCCCGGTGCCGAGTGGGCAGGAGCGCTTGAAGGAAGCGGCCAAGCATGGCTTCAAACGCGCGATTGTGCCCAAGGGCAATGCGCCGAAAGAAATGCCCCAAGGCTTGCAGGTCATCGGCGTTACCCGTCTGGAACAAGCCTTGGATGCGCTGTTCGAGTAACCCCTGTGGGAGCTGGCTTGCCTGCGATAGCGGCGGGTCAGCTTACCCATCCTTGCCTGAGACACCGTCATCGCAGGCAAGCCAGCTCCCACATTTTGATTGATGTGTGTTTCAGATCTCCAGCAGGGCGCCCAGCTCGCGCTCCAGCTCTTGCTCATCACCCAGGTTCAACTCAACGAACCTACGCAAATGGCTGATCGAATCCAGATCAATGTGTTTGCACACAAAGCCCAATTGACCCTGATCTTCATGGGTCAGCCGCGCTTGCATCTTTATATGCGTCTTCTGGTCCAGTCGTATGTCGACGTCAAAGGGCAGCGCTTTATTCCCTTTCCAGCCTTCAGGCCGTTCCACCAACAATCCCTTGAGTGACAGATCCACCAGTTTCACCGGCCATTCGCTGCCGTTTTGCCGAAGTTCGGCAGTGGCATCAAAGGCGATCCGGCGAAAACGGCGACGTTCAGACGCATGCTCGGTCATGGTATAGCCCTCTGTGAATGGGAGGAGTGTAGCCCGGGGCCATCAAGGGGCGTTTATTTCGGCTTTTTTTAACGGTTGAAGGCTCTAGACCAACGTAGGGGGCTGGTCTTTAAGGCCAGTAGCGCTAAACTCGGGCTGGCTGTCCTTTCTGTCCACCCTGGCTGGAATATAAAAATGAAAAATAATAATAGCCTGCTACGCCACTTACCCTGGCTGGTGCTGGCAATTGTAGGAGCGTGCGCCCTGGGCGTAGTGGCCTTGCGCCGCGGCGAGGCGATCAACGCCTTGTGGATTGTGGTCGCTGCAGTAGCCATCTACCTGGTTGCATACCGTTACTACAGTCTGTTCATCGCCAACAACGTGATGCAACTCGACCCACGGCGGGCAACCCCTGCGGTGGTCAACAACGATGGTCTGGACTATGTACCGACCAACAAACACATTCTTTTCGGTCACCATTTTGCGGCGATTGCCGGTGCAGGCCCGTTGGTCGGCCCGGTGCTGGCGGCGCAAATGGGCTATCTGCCCGGTACCCTCTGGCTGATTGCCGGGGTGGTGCTGGCCGGTGCGGTGCAAGACTTCATGGTCCTGTTCCTGTCCACCCGTCGCAACGGCCGTTCCCTGGGAGATATGGTTCGCGAAGAGATGGGCCGCATTCCCGGGACCATCGCGCTGTTCGGCTGCTTCCTGATCATGATCATCATCCTCGCGGTGCTGGCGCTGATCGTGGTCAAGGCCCTGGCCGAGAGCCCATGGGGCATCTTCACGGTGATGGCGACCATCCCGATCGCGATGTTCATGGGCATCTACATGCGCTACATCCGCCCGGGCCGCATCGGTGAAATCTCGATCATCGGCGTGCTGTTGCTGCTGGGTTCGATCTGGCTGGGCGGGCAGATTGCCGCTGATCCGGTGTGGGCCAAGGCGTTCACCTTCACCGGCATTCAGATCACCTGGATGCTCATCGGCTACGGTTTCGTGGCCGCTGTGCTGCCGGTGTGGCTGATTCTGGCGCCCCGCGACTACCTGTCGACGTTCCTGAAAATCGGCACCATCATCGCCCTGGCGATTGGCATCCTGGTCACCATGCCTGACCTGAAAATGCCAGCGCTGACCCAGTTCATCGACGGCACTGGCCCGGTGTGGAAGGGCGGCCTGTTCCCGTTCCTGTTCATCACCATCGCTTGTGGCGCGGTCTCGGGCTTCCACGCGCTGATCTCTTCGGGCACCACGCCCAAATTGCTCGCCAGTGAAAGCCACGCCCGTTACATCGGCTACGGCGGCATGTTGATGGAGTCGTTCGTGGCCATCATGGCGATGGTTGCCGCCTCGGTGATCGAGCCTGGCGTGTACTTCGCCATGAACAGCCCGGCTGCCATTGTCGGCACCGACGTGGTCACCGTGGCGCAAACCGTCAGCAGCTGGGGCTTTGCAATTACCCCTGAGGCGCTCTCTGCCGTGGCCCACGATATCGGGGAAACCACCATCCTGGCCCGTGCCGGCGGTGCGCCGACGCTGGCGGGAGGTATCGCACAGATCCTGCACAGTGTGCTGCCAGGTGAAAACACCATGGCGTTCTGGTACCACTTTGCGATCCTGTTCGAAGCGCTGTTCATCCTCACGGCGGTCGACGCCGGCACCCGTGCCGGTCGCTTCATGCTGCAGGACCTGTTGGGTTCGTTCGTGCCGGCGCTCAAACGCACCGAGTCCTGGACCGCCAACCTGATTGCTACCGCAGGCTGCGTGGCGATGTGGGGTTACTTGCTGTACCAGGGCGTAATCGACCCGCTGGGTGGTATCAACACCTTGTGGCCGCTGTTCGGTATCTCCAACCAGATGCTGGCGGGGATCGCGCTGATGCTGGCGACCGTTGTGCTGATCAAAATGAAGCGCCCGCGCTACATCTGGGGGACCATGTTGCCAGCGGTGTGGCTGTTGATCTGCACCACCACTGCGGGCTTCATCAAGCTGTTCGACGCCAACCCGGCGATCGGCTTCCTGTCGCTGGCCAAGAAATACAGCGATGCCCTGGCTAACGGCCAGATCCTGGCTCCGGCCAAGAGCATCGACCAGATGCAGCACGTGATCTGGAACGCCTACACCAACGCAACGCTGACGGCGCTGTTCCTGTTCGTGGTGTTCAGCATCCTGTTCTATGCGCTCAAGGTGGGTGTAGCCGCCTGGGGCAACAAAGAGCGTACGGATAAAGAAGCCCCGTTCCAGGCTGTACCGGACGCGTAAACGAGGATTGCAAGCATGTTCAATGACATCAGTCGCCTCGGTAAATACCTCGGTCAGGCCGCCCGCCTGATGGTCGGCATGCCCGACTACGACACCTACGTCGAGCATATGCAAACCAAACACCCGGACAAGCCGGTGATGGACTACAAGGCGTTCTTCCGGGAGCGCCAGGAAGCCCGTTATGGCGGCAAGGGTGGGCCCAAGTGCTGCTAAGTTGGTAAAACTGCCTTACCTGTAGGAGCGAGCTTGCTCGCGAAAAACCCAAGGACACCACGTGCATCCAGACAGCACGCGTTATCGTTGACGTTCTTCGCGAGCAAGCTCGCTCCTACAGTTGTTTTTGCGTTCCCTTTTTTCAGGAGAATCTCTTTGTCCTCTCCCATCCCCGTCACCATCCTCAGCGGCTTCCTCGGGGCCGGCAAGACCACCTTGCTGCGCCACCTGCTCAAGGCCGAGCACGGCTTGAAAATCGCCGTGATCGAAAACGAATTCAGTGACGCCGGTATCGACACCCAATTGCTGGGCGACGAGCCGGTGCAAGTGATGACCCTCTCCAACGGCTGCGTGTGCTGCACCATCCACACCGACCTGACCAAAGCCCTGTACCTGCTGCTGGAACGCCTGGACAGCGGCGAGATCGCCTTCGACCGGCTAGTGATCGAATGCACCGGCCTGGCCGACCCTGCGCCGGTGGCCCAGACGTTCTTCATCGACGAAGAACTGCGCGAGCGTTATATCCTCGACGGCATCATCACCCTGGTGGATGCGGCCCACGCTGAGCATCACCTGACCCAGACCATCGCCCAGGCCCAGATCGGCTTTGCCGACCGCCTGTTGGTGAGCAAGCGCGACCTGGTAGACGACGCCAGCTTCGACGCCCTCAGCCAGCGCCTCACCCGCATCAACCGCCGTGCGCCGATTCGTGTGGTGGACCACGGCAAGATTGATTTGGCCGAATTGCTGGATGTGCGCGGCTTCAACCTCAATGCCGGCATGAGCCTGCGCCCGGTGAGTGCAGCGCCTTCGGTCGACCGTATTTCCAGCCTGGTGCTGCGCACCGACCAGCCGCTGGATATCGACCGCCTCAGCGAGTTCATGAACGAACTGCTGGAGGACCACGGCAAGCAACTGCTGCGCTACAAAGGCGTGCTCAATATTGCCGGGGAAGACCGGCGCATGGTGTTCCAGGGCGTGCTGAAGCTCTATGGCTTCGACTGGGATACCGAATGGGCCGAGGGCGAGGCGCGGGAGAGTGTGATTGTGTTTATTGCCGATGAGCTGCCCGAAGACAAGATTCGCCAAGGCTTTGAGCGGGTCTACCAATGAACCCGGCTTGAAATGCAAGCCAATGTGGGAGCTGGCTTGCCTGCGATAGCGGTGGGTCAATCACTGATGGGCTGGCTGCACAACCGCCATCGCAGGCAAGCCAGCTCCCACACTTGACCCTGTTTCAAATTGAAATCTGTCCAGTCCTGAAATAGGTTTACACCCTGTTTCAGTCTCAAAACGCCCGATGCACCGCATCGGGCGTTTTGTATTTCAGGGACAGGTGTGGCCGTTCCCCGTTGTAGATCAGCACCGACTCATCCACCATTTTCACTGCGTCCGCCAGATTTTTAGGGCGATACAGCAGGAACTCGGTCTTCAAAATGCCGTTTATCCTCTCCGCCAGAGCATTCTGGTAGCAGTCATAGCCGTCGGTCATTGAGCATCTGATGCCATGACTAGTGTGCAAACGTTGATAACGCGCAGAGCAGTATTGGGCTCCGCGGGCTGAGTGATGGATCAGTGGCTGCTTGCTTCGACGTTCGCCAACTGCCTTTGCCATCGCCTTGATCACCGACTCGGTATGCAAGCTCTCATGCACATGATGCCCTACGATCTTGCGCGAGTAGGCGTCTGTCACCAGGCTCACATAAACCACGCTTTCCCGTGTCGGCAGGTAGGTTATATCTGCAACCCAGACCTGCTCTGGCCTATTGGCCACAATCTGGTCCTGACCCGCTTTGAGCAGGTTAGGATGGCGTCGAAAACGGTGATGGCTGTCTGTCGTTTTGTGGTAAGCCCGTTTGCGCACAACCAGTTCTCGAGCGTTGCGCAGGATGCTAAACAGGCGGTCTCTGCCGACCCGCACTGATGCGCCAACTTCGACGCTCATCAGGTAATGCAGCTTGCGCGTGCCTATCCGTGGTTGGCGGCGGCGCTTTTCAAGAACATAGTCCATGACTTCTTGATCTTGACGAGCCCTCTCGTCGAAAGCCCGATTGCGTTGGTAATACGCTTGGCGCGAAATGCCCATGAACAGGCAAGCCCTGGTGACGCTCAGGCCTTGGATTTGCCCTTGCGAGAGGACTTGCCGGGTCGCTTGCTTACGACGGCAACACCGCAGTACTTCGTCTGAACATTCACAACGGCTTCGAAGAATTGCGCTTTCTGATTACTTAGCGCCAGCTGTTCTTCAAGCTCTTTGATCCGCTGCTCGGGGGTCAGCGGGAGGGTTGGCTCGGTCATGGACCTGCTCCTCGGTTCTCGAATTGAGGCGCCTTGACTCCAGTCCTGCCGGCCGTGCTTGCGTAGCCAGACCAGTACCGTGGACCGGCCCTGAATGCCGTAGCGCCGTTGAGCCTCTTTATAACTCAACTCGCCCTTTTCGACCTGGTCTACGACCGATAATTTAAAGGCTAGCGTGTAGTCACGCTGGCTCCGCCTTTTGCCTGAATCCATTGACTCCTCCTGAAGATAGGTCAGAAGGCGTAAACCTTATTCAGGACGGGACAATCGGCATAAAAAAGCCCGGCACAAAAGCCGGGCTTTTATTCAAGCAACTGCAGTTACGCGCCGTATACCGGCAGCTTCTTGCAGATGGCCTTGACCTTCTCACGTACCGCGTCGATCACGGCTTCGTTGTTCAGGTCGGCCAGGATGTCGCAGATCCAGCCCGCCAGTTCCTTGCACTCGGCTTCCTTGAAGCCACGGGTGGTCACTGCCGGGGTGCCGAAGCGCAGGCCGGAGGTGACGAACGGCGAACGTGGGTCGTTCGGCACGGAGTTCTTGTTCACGGTGATGAAGGCTTTGCCCAGGGCAGCGTCAGCATCTTTACCGGAAATGTCCTGCTTGATCAGCGACAGCAGGAACAGGTGGTTTTCAGTACCGCCGGACACCACATCAAAACCGCGCTCGATGAACACGCTGGCCATGGTCTTGGCGTTCTTGACCACTTGCTGCTGGTAGGTCTTGAACTCAGGCTGCAGTGCTTCCTTGAAGCAGATCGCCTTGGCCGCGATCACGTGCTCCAGCGGGCCGCCTTGGGCGCCCGGGAACACGGCGGAGTTGAGCTTCTTCTCGATCTCGGCATTGGCACGCGCCAGGATCAGGCCGCCACGTGGACCGCGCAGGGTCTTGTGGGTAGTGGTGGTGACCACGTCGGCGTAAGGCACTGGGTTGGGGTAAACGCCCGCAGCCACCAGACCGGCCACGTGGGCCATGTCGACGAACAGGTAGGCACCGACCTTGTCGGCGATTTCACGGAAGCGTGGGAAGTCCAGGATCTGCGAGTAGGCAGAGAAACCGGCCACGATCATTTTTGGCTTGTGCTCAACCGCCAGGCGCTCGACTTCGTCGTAGTCGATCAGGCCGTTGGCATCGATACCGTACTGGACGGCGTTGTACAGCTTGCCGGAGGAAGAAACGCTGGCGCCGTGGGTCAGGTGACCGCCGTGGGCCAGGCTCATGCCCAGGATGGTGTCGCCGCCTTGCAGCAGGGCCAGGTACACGGCGCTGTTGGCTTGGGAACCGGCGTGTGGCTGGACGTTGGCATAATCGGCGCCGAACAGTTCTTTTGCACGGTCGATGGCCAACTGCTCAACCACGTCGACGTACTCGCAACCACCGTAGTAGCGCTTGCCTGGGTAGCCTTCGGCGTACTTGTTGGTCAGAACCGAACCTTGAGCCTCCATCACCGCAGGGCTGGTGTAGTTTTCCGAAGCGATCAGCTCAATGTGCTCTTCCTGGCGCACGGCTTCTTGCTCCATGGCGGCGAAGAGATCGGCGTCGTACTTGGCAATAGTCAAATCACGGCTGAACATGGCGGTCCTCAAGGATCGGGGGCAGAAAAGGAGGGCATTCTAACTCAATGGGTTTTAGATGGCATATGAAAGGACATCATGTCGCGGACAAGTGGGGCTCATCTGGGGATGGGCGGTGCCGGTGATGGGTACATCGCCTTCTTCTGTAGGAGCGAGCTTGCTCGCGAAAAACGTCAACGATAACGCGTGCATCCTGAATGAACGCGGTGCCTGTGAGTTTTTCGCGAGCAAGCTCGCTCCTACAAAAAAACCTAAGCCCCGCCACAGCTTTCAGTCGAACATGAACAGCGCATCATTACTGAACTGCACCTCAAACCGATTCGCCGGCATCGGCCGCCCGAACAGGTAACCCTGCACCTCATCACAGCCATGCTCACGCAGGAAGTCCAACTGCTCATGGGTTTCCACCCCTTCGGCAATCACCGCCAGGTTCAGGCTGTGGGCCATGGCAATGATCGCCCGGGCAATCTGTGCGTCCTGCTCACCCGAGGGCAGGCCGTCGACGAAGGTGCGGTCGATCTTCAGCACATCGATGGGGAATTGCTTGAGGTAGTTGAGCGACGAATAACCGGTGCCGAAGTCATCCACCGCGATGCTCAGGCCCAGGTTTTTCAGGCTGGCGAGGATCTGCAGCGCTTCGTTGACTTCACGCATCAGGATACTTTCGGTCAGTTCCAGCTCCAGGCACGCCGGCGGCAGGCCGGTGTCCTTGAGGATGGTGGCGATGCGCGTGCCCAACTGGCCGTCGGAGAACTGCCGCGCCGAGATGTTCACTGAGACTTTCGGCACGCGCACCTTGTTCTGGTGCCAGGTCTTGAGCTGTCGACAGGCCTCGCCAATCACCCAGTCGCCCACATCCACCACCAGCCCGAGTTCTTCCAGCACTGGGATAAAGTCCCCGGGCGGTACCAGGCCACGGCGCGGGTGGCGCCAGCGCAGCAGGGCTTCGGCGCCGGTCAGGCGTTTGCCGTCGCCGCTGAATTGCGGCTGGTAATAGAGCACGAATTCGTTCTGGTCCAAGGCGTGGCGCAGGTCGCTTTCCAGCTCCAGGCGCTCCAGGGCGCTGGCGTTCATGTCGGCCTGGTAGAACTGGAAGTTGTTCTTGCCGCGCTCTTTAGCGTGATACATCGCCGTGTCGGCGTTTTTCATCAATTGGCTCAGCTCGTTGCCGTCTTGCGGGCTCAGGGCGATGCCGATACTGGCGGTCACGAAGAACTCGCGACCCTCCAGCACAAAGGGCTTGACCAGGCTGGCGAGGATCTGCTCGGCCACATGAATGGCGCGGTTCAGCGCCATCTCGCGGCTGACCCGTGGTTGCAGGAGCAAGGTGAACTCGTCGCCGCCCATGCGCGCCACGGTGTCGTCCTCGGCCACGCAGCCGAGCAGGCGCGTGGCCATTTCCTTGAGCATGCGGTCGCCGGCTGCGTGGCCGAGGGAGTCGTTGATCGGCTTGAAGCGGTCAAGGTCGAGGAACATCAGCACCACCCACGACTTCTGCCGTTCGGCGGACTGCAACGCGGTGTGCAGGCGGTCCTGGAACAGGGTGCGGTTGGGCAGGTGGGTCAGGGCGTCATAGTAGGCCAGGCGGTGGATGCGCTGTTCACTGGCCTTGCGCTCGCTGATATCGCTGAAGAAACACACGTAGCTGGCCAGGTCGCCTTCATCGTCGAACACCGCGGTAATGCCCACCCAGGCCGGGTAATGCTCGCCATTGCGGCGCTTGAGCCACACTTCACCTTCCCAGGTGCTGTGCTGATGCAGCTGTTTGAGTACATAACGCAGATGGGCTTCCTGCTGCTCGTCGACGGTGAGCATGTTCGGCAATTGGTCGAGCACATCCGCCACTTCATAGCCGCTGACCCGGCTGAACGCCTCGTTGGCCTGCACGATATAACCGGCCGGGTCGGTGATCAGGATCGCCGAGGTGGAATGTTCGAATACCGTGGCCGCCATGCGCAGGTCTTTTTCGGCGCGGCGTTGCTGGCTGATATCGCGGCCCACGCCGAGGATGCCTTCAAACCCGCCATGTTCATCCCACACCAGCACCAGGCGCAGTTCTATCGGCACCTTGCGCCCGTCGGCGCGCAGGCAGTCGAACAGAAACAGTTGGGTCTGGACTTCATCGCGCAAGGTGTTCAAGGCGTCGGGGTTGCCGAGGGCGCGGCTGACCTGTTCCATCAGGTTGTAAATGCCGGTCAACTGCTGAGGGTTGGCAACGATCGACTGCCAACCGTTCTTGAACACCCAGTCCACGTCATAGCCCAGGACGGTGTTGACCGAGGGGCTGATGTAGTTGAGGGCCAGTTGGCTATCGGTGGAGCAGATCACGTCGCTGATGCTTTCGGCCAGCATCCGGTAGCGCTGTTCACTGTCGCGCAGCGATTCACTGGCCTCGATCTGGTCGGTAATGTCCTTGGCCACGCCGATGATTCGGGTGACCACTGTGGACGTATCGCGGGCCAGGGCCTGTTCGCGGATATCGAAGCGGCGCCACTGGTTATTGCGGTGACGAAAGCGCAGTTGGCAGTGCAGTTGGGTCGTATAAGCGGCTTGGCGTTGCTGCTGGCGCAAATCGTGGTAATGCTCGGCGTCTTCGGGGTGCAGCAGGATTTCCCAGAAGTACTCACCCATTTGCTGCAGTTCGGCTTTGTTGTAGCCCAGGGTGTGGCCCAGATGATGGTTGCTGAAAATCATGCGCTGGCTGATCACGTCCTGCACATACAGGTGATCAGGCACGGTGCGCACCACATCCGACCAGAAACTTTCACGCTCCACCAGCGACAACTCGATCAGCTTGCGGCTGGTGATGTCGCTGATGCTGAGAATCACGGCCTTGACGTCATCCTGCTGTTCCGGCAAACGCATCACCAGCCACAGGTACTGTTCGTTGCCGGCCACGTCGTTGAGCTGGATTTCCAGCTCCAGCTGTTTTTGCCGGGTCAGTACAGCTTCCAGCACCTGATAGCCGATGGACGTGGCATTGCGCGGGCAATCATCGATCAGGCGTTCCCAGGCCTGCTCGCAGGACGCGACGTTGAGCAGGCGCACGGCCATCTGGTTGACCTCGGTGACGCGCAACTCTTTGAGCAGTTGCTTGCGCTCAGTGGGGTTGGCCTGCAACCAGGCGTGCAACTGCTCGCGGCTTTGAACCTGGGTCTTGTTGCAAAACGCCTTGAGCCCGGACAGGTCAAGCACGCACAACGCCACGCCTGTGCCCTCGAAGATGTCCTGGTAGCGTCGCCGGCCTTCATGCACTTGGCGTTGGCGGCGGCGCATGTTGAGCAGCACGATCACCGGGACCAGCGAAAACGCCAGGCCCAGCAGGCACTTGCCGATAAAGGCAGGCAGCAGTTGTTCCAGCACCGCGCTACGGTCAAACAGGCCGCGCAGTTGCCAGTCGCTTTTGCTTAAAGGCGTGACCAGCACACTGCGGTTCAACTCTTCCGGCGTCAGGGCGCCGGACCACTGCGCCGGCATCCCGCTGTCACGGCTGACCACACGATGGTTCAGGCTGTTCTCGATCGCCCACATCGGGCGTTGACCCTGGGCATCCTGGCGTGTGAGGTTGGCCAGGTAATTGGGCGCCAGGCGCAAGGCCCAGTACACCTTGGAGCCACCGCTGGGTTGGTGCAGCAACAGATAGATGACCGTGCCGTCATTGTCGTTGCTCAGGTAGTAGGACTGGGCGTGACTGCGCTTGACCAGGTCTTCGAGCAGGGCACTGTCTTGGCTGCCTTTGGCAGTGTCGCTGATCAGTGCGCCGCTGGGGGCGAGCAGGGCGAAGCTGCGCAGGTCTGGCAACGAGCGCTGCAAGGTGCGCATCAGGGCCTGCTGCTGTTCGGCATTGCGCGGCGGCTCGACAATCGGCAACAGGTTCAGGGCGATCTGTGCGCTCAGGGCCATGTTCTGGCTGATCTGCTCGGCCAGGTCGGCGCTGTAGTCGATGGTGTATTGCTGCTGGTTTTTCTGGTTTTGCTGTAATTGATCAAGCAATTGCCAGAACAATAAGGCGAGCAATAGCAGGACAAGCGTCGCCAACGCGCCTTTCAAGGTGCCGTGCAGGGGCGCTCCCGGCGCAATATGAGCGGCGCGCAAGGGCGTGGGCGGCGTGACGTTGGACAAACTGTGATCCTGCGGTTTGGCTGGACTGGCGCGCGACGTGCACTATAAGCCGGACGCCCGAAGGGCGGCTAGCATGCCTTGAGTTGTGGCAAAGTGCCAGTCCTGCCTGGCTGGACTGCCCCAGCGCATTCAGGTAGCTTTGCCGGTTACGCGGGGGCGTTCCAGCCCCAGATATTCAGGCTTTTTTTGCTCGCTGGCATTGATGATAGTCAAAGGCCCGCGCGGCGCATGGCCTGGCACGGGCTTCGTCCGCTTAATTCATCAGTCACTGACGCTAGGTTCACCATGGCTCAATACGTCTTCACCATGCATCGGCTGGGAAAAGTTGTTCCGCCGAAGCGGGAAATCCTGAAAAACATTTCGCTGTCCTTCTTCCCAGGCGCCAAGATCGGCGTGCTCGGCCTCAACGGTTCGGGTAAGTCCACCCTGCTGAAAATCATGGCGGGCGGCGACACCGAGTTCGAAGGCGAAGCGCGCCCGATGCCCGAACTGAACATCGGCTACCTGCCGCAAGAGCCGATCCTGGACCCGACCAAGACCGTGCGTGAAGTGGTCGAAGAAGCCGTCAGCGTGATCAAGGACGCCCAGGCCCGCCTCGATGAGGTGTACGCCGCCTACGCCGAACCGGATGCCGACTTCGACAAGCTGGCCGCCGAACAGGCCAAGCTCGAAGCGATCCTGCAGGCGGGCGACGGTCACAACCTGGAGCGCCAACTGGAAGTCGCCGCCGATGCGCTGCGCCTGCCAGCCTGGGACGCCAAGGTCGAGCACCTGTCCGGTGGTGAGAAGCGTCGTGTGGCCCTGTGCCGCCTGCTGCTGTCGGCCCCTGACATGCTGCTGCTCGACGAACCGACCAACCACCTGGACGCCGATTCCGTCGCCTGGCTGGAGCATTTTCTCCACGATTTCCCGGGCACCGTGGTTGCGATCACGCACGACCGTTACTTCCTGGACAACGTCGCCGGCTGGATCCTCGAACTCGACCGCGGCGCCGGTATCCCTTACGAGGGCAACTACTCCGGTTGGCTGGAAGCCAAGTCCGACCGTCTGGCCGCCGAATCCAAGCAGCAATCGGCCCACGAAAAAGCCATGAAGGAAGAACTGGAGTGGGTGCGCAAAGGCGCCAAGGCTCGCCAGTCCAAATCCAAGGCCCGTCTGCAACGCTTTGAAGAAATGCAGTCGCAGGAATTCCAGAAGCGCAGCGAAACCAACGAGATCTACATCCCGGCCGGGCCGCGCCTGGGTGACAAGGTCATCGAGTTCAAGAACGTCACCAAAGGCTATGGCGACCGCGTGCTGATCGACAACCTGTCGTTCGCCATGCCAAAAGGCGCGATCGTCGGCGTTATCGGTGGTAACGGTGCGGGTAAATCCACGCTGTTCCGCATGCTGATGGGCAAGGAAACCCCGGACTCCGGCAGCATCGAGATCGGCGACACCGTGCAACTGGCCTGTGTGGACCAGAGCCGCGACGACCTGGACGGCAGCAAGACTGTGTTCCAGCAGATCTCCGACGGTTCCGACCAGATCCGCATCGGCAACTATGAAATCCCGTCGCGCACCTACGTCGGCCGTTTCAACTTCAAGGGCGGCGACCAGCAGAAGTTCGTCAAGGACCTGTCCGGTGGTGAGCGCGGCCGCTTGCACCTGGCCCTGACCTTGAAAGAGGGCGGCAACGTCCTGCTGCTCGACGAACCGTCCAACGACCTCGACGTTGAAACCCTGCGTTCCTTGGAAGAAGCCCTGTTGGACTTCCCGGGCGCCGCCATTGTGATCTCTCACGATCGGTGGTTCCTTGACCGCGTCGCGACCCACATCCTGGCGTACGAAGATGACTCCCAGGCGGTGTTCTTCGAAGGTAACTACACCGAGTACGAAGCCGACCGTAAGAAGCGTTTGGGTGAGGCCGCTGCCCAGCCGCACCGTGTGCGTCACAAAAAGCTGGCTTGATGCTGCAATAGCCGCAGCAGCCTGTTGAAAAAATACCCCTCACGCAGGGGTATTTTTTTGCCCGCGTTATGCCGGGAGCGTTGTGGGCGCCAGGGCCGGGCGGCTGCGCAGCAATTCTTCGACCACCCCCATAAACGCCTCGACCAACAGTGAGCGTGACTGCGAGCGTGTGAGTATCAGCAGGTGTACCCAGGCTTCGGGGTCTGCCAAGGGGCGGTAGACCACGCCTTTCCTGGCCAGGGTGTGGGTGCACCGGGGCACGAGCGAGACACCTTGGCCTGCGGCCACCAGGGCGATGATCGAGGTGATCTGGCGCCCCGCAGGGCCCGGGCGCAGCGCCAGGTCGCGGCGTTGATACAGGTGCTCGATGGAGCCGTTGAGGCCCGAACCGTAATCGCTGGGAAACAGAATCAACGGGTACTCACTGAGCTGGGCGAGGGTGACTTCGTCCTGGCCCGCCAGCGGGTTGTCACTGCAAAGAGCCGCCACCAGCGGCTCTTGCCCCAACGACAAAACGTCAACGCCGGTTTGCCCGGCCTCCGGCAGCAGGCGGCTCATGCCGATGTCGATGCGCCCATCCAGCACGTGCGTGTGCAGGCTGGCGGAAGCGCTCTCCACCAGGGTCAGTTGCACATCGGGAAAACGCTGGGCGAAGGCTTGCAGGGTTTGGCTGAAGAGTTCCGACAGCGCGATCGAGCTGGCATAGCCTACGACCAGTTGGCCGGTCGAGCCGGCAGCCAGCTTGGCGGCGATGTCTTGTGCAAGCCTGGCGTGCTCCAGCGCTGCGCGGGCATACGGCAAAAAGTGCTGGCCTTGGGCGGTCAGTGTGACCGTGCGGCTGGTGCGGTCGAACAGCCGAAAGCCAAGCTCGGTTTCCAGGGCCGAAATCTGCCGCGTCAGGGGCGGCTGGGCAAGGTGCAGGCGCTGGGCCGCGCGGCCGAAGTGCAGCTCTTCGGCGACCGTCAGGAAGTAACGTAACTTGCGTAGATCAAGCATTCTGTTTCCTGGGTATTGATCGGTCCGAATTCGGTATTGGTGTTCCCTGCGCTGGGTGTTCTATAAACATCCTCGACTAGTAAGACGAGAGGTCACATGAACCCGCGTTTGCATCACGCCCGCTTCGCCGTGTTTCTGTGTGGTTGTGCGGCGTTTCTGAATCTTTATGCGACACAGAGCATCCTGCCTGCGTTTGCCGAAAGCTTCCAGGTGAGTGCCCGGCAGGCAGGGTGGAGCATTACGGTGACCACGCTGGCGGTGGCGGTGACCGCGCCGTTTGTCGGGCGCCTGACCGGACGTTTCGAGCAGCGCACGGTGATTGCTGTGGCCGCGTTGCTGCTGGCGCTGCCGACGCTGCTGACGGCCTATGTGGACAGTTTTGCCGAGCTGCTGGTGTGGCGTTTTGTCGAAGGGATGTTGATCCCAGTGGTGTTCGCCACCAGTGTGGCCTACATCGGCGATCGCTGGCGCGCGGCCACCGTCACCGAGATCACCAGTTTGTACGTTGCGGGTACGGTGCTCGGTGGGTTTGCCGGGCGCTTTGTCTCGGGAGTCATGACCCAATATGTGGGCTGGCGCGAAGCCTTCGAACTGTTGGCGGTCATCAGCCTGCTGGTCGGCCTGCTGATTGTGTGGCTGTTGCCGGCCAATCCGGTGGCGCGGCCCGGCGTCGCGGCGGTAGGCTCGCACGGGGTGCGCCGGCTTCTGCGCAAACCCTTGTTGGCGGCCTATGGCGTCGGTTTCTGCGTGCTGTTCTCACAAGTCGCAACCTTTACCTATGCCGGGCTGTATCTCAGCCAGGCCCCGTTCAACTTGGGCGCTGCAGCCTTGGGCACTTTGTATGCAGTGTTCCTGCTGGCGCTGGTGGTCATTCCTGTTGCGGGGCGCTTGAGCAAATCGCGACCACAATCGCAGTTACTGACCGGCGCTGTGGCGCTCGGCATGTGTGGCTCGGCGCTGACATTGTTGCCGTCCCTGTGGCTGATCGTGCTGGGTCTGGCCCTGAGCTCGACCGGCGTATTCCTGGCACAGGCCTCCGCCAATGCGTATATCGCCACCACGGCAGGCCCGGACAAGTCCGGCGCCGTGGGGCTGTACCTGACCGGCTATTACCTGGGCGGCAGCGCCGGCGCCGTGGCCCCGGCCATGCTCTGGAATCAATGGGGCTGGCCGGGCTGCGTGGCGTTGGTCGCAGGTTTTCAGCTGTTGTCGCTGACGATTGCCCTGCTGGGTTGGAAACCGGTAAAGCCCCAGGCACTGGTCGCCGGACAGCGCGGCAAACCAGCCTGATTCTTCATCCAATAAAGGACTATGAGAGGTGAACATGACTAACACCGTGATCAAGCGCAGCCAGTTGTTGAAGCTCATCGAACCGGTATTGAACGACATGCCGGCCGGTGCCTTGCGCCATGCGCTGTTCGAAGCCTTCTGGGCTCAGGAAGACGCGCTGGTGGAGATCGAAGACGCTTTTGCGCGACTCACCTCGCGTCGGCATTCGCCGGAGGTACTGCGCAAGTTCTTCGCCAGTTGGTCCAAGACCAATAATTCGGCGGCCAGTGTGTCCGGCCTGGCCAACCGCATTACCTTGCTGGCGCGCTCCGATGAAGGCTCCGCCGCCGCCGCGCAGTTGTACCGCGCCTGCGGCAGCCTGCAACGCATCACTGATGAAGATCTGGGCGCGTTGGGCAACACCTTGCACGCGGACCTGTTCTACACCATGGCCACCGCGCTGTGCGGCGATGACCAGTGGATATTGAAGGACAATTGCCTGCCCTCGGCACAGGCGTTCAAGGACTGGACCGACACCCGCCGCCTGCGTGATCGCGACCTGCTGCAGGGGTTACTGACCACGTTGATCCACGAGGTTTACACCCACGGCGAAGTGGAATTCATCCACCCGTTGTACTCGCAGTGGTTCGTGCGGGACATGGGCGTGCCGCCGGAGAAATCCCGGGCGACGGTGGCCTGGGTCACGGTGCATACCGGCGGTACCGAGAGCAACCATTTCGCCCATGCGGTGGCGGCGGTGAATGAGTTCACCACCGCCATGCAGATTGAAGTGGACCCCGCCACGGCGCGCGACATTTTTGCCCAATACCTGCAGCGTAAAGCCAGTGTGATGAGCGACTGTGCGCAGTTGCTGGGTTAACCCAGCGTTTTGCCTGAGAGCCTCTGACCCAGATGAACACCCTGAAGCAGACCGCAGCGCCATCGTTGTCGCCCCCTGATCCGGTCACCGTGCGTCGCCGCGCTCTGGTGGCAGGCTGCGGCGCGCATGCCGTGCACGATGGGCTGACCGATGTGATTTATGTGCTGTTGCCGATCTGGCAAGCGCAGTTCGGCCTCAGCTACGCCCAGATCGGCCTGTTGCGTGGTGCCTACGCGGGCATGATGGCCGGTTTTCAGTTACTGGCCAGCCGGGCTGCCGCGCGCTGGGGGCGTGAACGCTTGCTGGTAGGTGGCACTGCGTTGGCAGGCCTGGCCTACCTGCTGGCCGGCCAGGCTGGCGGGCTGGGCGTGTTGCTGTTGGCGCTGCTGCTAGGCGGGCTCGGCGCGAGTACGCAGCACCCGCTGGCCTCGTCGTTGATCACCGATACGCACGAGGCCGGCGGAGGCGTCAAACAAGCGCTGTCGCAGTACAACTTCAGCGGCGATATCGGCAAGACCCTGATCCCGGGGTTGATCGGCCTGTTGCTGGCGGTCATCAGTTGGCGCGCCAGTGTCACCCTGCTGGGTGTACTCGGGCTGCTGGCGGCAGCCCTGTTGTGGTGGCTGATCCCGGCACGCACCGAGGCTTCGGCGGCGCCGGTGAAAGCCACCCGTACGGGCGCCGGCGCCGGCTCCGCGAGCGGCCTGCGTGCGCTGATCGTGACCGGCACGCTGGCCAGCGCCGTGCGCATGGGTTTCCTCACGTTTCTGCCGTTTTTGCTCAAGGCCAAGGGCGCCGGGCCTGCGGGCATCGGCCTGGCGTTGACGATGCTGTTCGTCGGGGGCGCCTTCGGCAAATTGTTGTGCGGTTACCTCGGTGCGCGCATCGGAATGATGAAAACGGTATGGGCCACAGAGTTCACCACGGCCGTGCTGATCGTCATGGCGGTGTACTTGCCCTACGCCGGCTTGATGGTGATGTTGCCGCTGCTGGGGCTGGCGCTGAACGGCACGTCGTCGGTGCTGTACGGCGCAGTCCCGGACCTGGCAGGGCCGGGCAGGCGCGACCAGGCGTTCGCCGTGTTCTACACCGGCACCATCGGTGGCGGCGCCTTGGCGCCGGTGCTGTTCGGCAGCCTTGGGGATGCCACCGGTGTGCCCATGGCCGTCCTGTTGCTGGCCGCCACCCTGTTGCTGACCTTGCCGCTGTCCTGGCGGGTTCAGCAAGGGCTGGAGGCCCAAGCCCGGTAGGGCGAACAAACGTTCCAACGTGTTCTGGCAGGTATAACAATGAATAACAGTGAACCGTCTGCCGTGTCATTGCCGTTGTCCCAGCGTGCGCAACGTCTCAGCGCGCCCGGCACGTCCAGCATGCGCAGTAAAGCCAATGCCTTGAAAGAAGCCGGCGTCAACGTGGTCAACTTTGCCGCGGGCGAATTGTCCTTCGATGCCTGCCCGGTCATGAAAGCCGCCGCGGCTGATGCGCTCGCCACTGCCCGCAACCGCTACACGCCGCCCATCGGCCTGCCCCAGCTTCGCCACGCGCTGGCGCAGCAGGTCACTCTGCGCTGCGGGGTGAATTACGCCGCCGATGAAATAGCGGTGACCGCCGGCGCCAAGCAAGCGCTGTACAACGCCGCAATGGTGCTGCTTAACCCGGGGGATGAAGTCATCGTCGCGGTGCCGTACTGGGAAACCTTCCCCACCCAGATCCAACTGGCCGGTGGCGTTCCCGTCTATGTCGACACGGCTGCGGATGACTATCGCCTCACCTGCGCAGCGGTCCAGAAGGCCCTGACCCCGCGCACCCGGATGATTGTGATCAACACCCCGAACAATCCGACGGGCACGGTTTATCAGCGCGAGGAACTGTTGGGTATTGCCCGGCTTGCCTTCGCACACAGGCTTTGGGTGGTGTTCGACGAGTGTTACCGCAAACTGGTGCGTGCGCCCCATGAACATCACAACATCGTGTCGCTGTTTGCGCCGCTCAAACATCAGACGGTACTGGTCGATTCGTTTTCCAAAAGCCACGCGGTCACCGGCTGGCGGGTAGGGTATGCGTGCGCGCCCGCCCCAGTCATCGCCGCCATGCACAACCTGCAAGGGCATACGACGTCCAACCCCAGCAGCCTGTCCCAATATGCCGCGCTCGGCAGCCTGATGGCGGACGCGCCGCACTTTACCCGCCAGGTCAATGCCTTCCTCGACCAGCAATTGCTCGCGGCCTGCACTTGCCTTGGGCATGTCGACGGCATTCGGTGCGCCCCGCCGGAAGGGGCGTTCTATCTGTTTATCGATGTGTCCCGCAAGTTGGGGGGCCGCTACCTGGGCACCGTTATTCGTGACGTCGACCACTTGGCCAATCTGTTATTGACCGAAGCCCATATCGCGGTAGTGCCCGGCTCTGGCTGTGGTGACGGCAACAGCATCCGTATCTCCTACGCCGTTGAGCGTGAAGCGCTGATTGAGGGCCTCACGCGCTTCGGTCGTTTCATGTCAGAAATCGTTGCGCATTAACCCCACCTTAAAAGGATATGAGCCGTGGAAAATCTGAGCCGCCAATTTATCGGGTACGTGAACCAGGCGCTGGTGGATGTCGAGGATGGACATCTGGCCCAGGCCCTGCTCAGCGGTTTCAACAGTCAAACCGCCGCGCTGGACAAGTACTGCGAGACCTATGTCGACATGACCTCCAGTAATTGGAGCGAGTCGTCACTGTGTACGTTCTTCTGTGGCTGGCGTAGCCCGGACGGCGCCGCGCATGCCGTCTCGAGCATCATCGTGCGCATCCTCCAGGAGTCGGCATCGTTGACGGATGACGCCCGGTTGAAAATGCTCGAGGCGGCGGCCCATTGTGGGGAGATCATTGTCGAGGACATCGGGCTGGGTGAAATGCATGGGCATCCGCACCATTCCAAGCTGTATTACCGCATGGCTTCGGCCATCTGCGGCTCCGATGATTGGCGCCTGCAAGACAAGTTCCTCAACCCGATCACCAAGGAATTCTCCGGTTGGGTGGGAGAAAAACGCCCGTTGGCGCCGCAACTCATCGAAGCGCTGGAAATGATGGTCATGACGGAGTTGTTCAATACCGGCGAATACAACCTGATGACCCCGCTATGGAAACAGTGGTTGCGCGATGTACGGGGCTATAGCGCCGGTGAGGCCAGCCGCGTCGCGAGTTTTCTCAGTGTGCATTGCGGCGGCGTGGAAGCACGCCACTTCAAGCATGCCGCTGAGGCGTTGCGGCTGTATGCCAGCGCCACCGGGCAGGTCGTGGATTACGCGCGTATCGCACGGCTCTCCAGGGAGTACGTGGCCAGGGCCTGCGAACATCTGCAAAAGATGGCGTCGGTGCTCAAGTGCGAACAGCCTGCATGGGATTGAGGCTGTCCGATAACCCTTGTTGTGCCGCTGATAAGGAGCCTGAACCCTATGATGGATACCGAAGCGCGCCGACGCCCTCTGTCGGCACTGTTGGATAGCAACCGTTGCTTGCGTGTACTCGAAGCCCATAGCCCGATATCGGCGTTGCTCGCGCAGCGCGCCAGGCTGGAGATCAGCCCAGGGCATACGGTGGGGTACGACGCCATCTGGTCGAGTTCGCTGACCGACTCGACCCAACGCGGGTTACCCGACATCGAAATTCTTTCGCCCAGTAACCGATTGCCGGGGATTCGCGAAATATTCGATGTGTGCTCGCTGCCGCTGATATTCGATGCCGATACCGGCGGCAAGGCCGAACATTTCGCGATTCATATCAAGATGCTGGAGCGCGCGGGCGTCTCGGCGGTGGTGATCGAAGACAAGTGCGGCTTGAAGAAAAACTCACTCTTGGGCATCGAGGTCGACCAGGCGCAGGAGTCCATCGAGGCCTTTTGCGCCAAACTCCAGGCCGGCTGCACGAGTCGCACCGGCTCAGGGCTGATGATGATAGCCCGGTGTGAAAGCTTGATCCTCGATCGCGGCATGGAAGAGGCGATGGCACGGTGCCTGGCGTATGTCGAGGCGGGGGCGGATGGCATCATGATCCACAGCCGCAAGCAGGATGGCCTGGAAATCCTGGAATTCGCCCGGCAGTTTCGCCTGCAGCGGCCCAGGGTACCGCTGATTTGCGTGCCGACCAGCTATGTTCACCTGAAGTTCGAGGTGCTGGAGCGAGCAGGTTTCAACGCGGTGATTTATGCCAATCACATGTTGCGCAGTGCCTACCTGGCCATGCGCGATACCGCCGTCGGAATACTCGCCAATGGCCGGACACTGGAGCTGGAGCCACGTTGCCTGGGCATCGACGAGATACTCGACCTGGTGCCGGGCACACGCTAGTGCCCTGCGCGAGTCTGTAGGCAAATGTAAGAGCAGTGTGGGAGCGGGCTTGCTCGCGAAGGCGGAGTGTCAGCCACTGAATCTTGAGCTGAACCACAGCTTTCGCAGGCAAGCCAGCTCCCACATTTGATCGAGTACACCGGTCATGTGGGAGCTGGCTTGCCTGCGATAACGGCCTCCTTGTTGGTGCAAAACCCAGAGTGAAATCCCCATTTAAGGGCAAAAAAAGGCAGTTATTTATACTTATTGCACCATTTAATTTCACAAAGGCGACATTTTGCCCTGTCACGGTGCGAAACGAATTGATAAAGTCCGGCTCATTCTCTGTTTAACAACAATCAATTTGCCGAGACTTTTCATGACCGAATCCGTCGACTCCTTCCTTGCCCGCCTCAAGAAACGCGACCCGGACCAGCCGGAATTCCACCAGGCTGTAGAAGAAGTTCTGCGCAGCCTGTGGCCCTTTCTTGAAGCCAACCCCCGTTATCTGACCTCGGGCATCCTGGAGCGCATCTGCGAGCCAGAGCGCGCGATCACGTTCCGGGTATCGTGGGTGGATGATCACGGCAAGGTTCAGGTCAATCGCGGTTTCCGTATCCAGATGAACAGCGCCATTGGGCCTTACAAAGGTGGCTTGCGCTTTCATCCTTCGGTCAACCTGGGTGTGCTGAAATTCCTCGCCTTCGAACAGACCTTCAAAAACTCACTCACCTCGCTGCCCATGGGCGGCGGCAAAGGCGGCTCGGACTTCGACCCCAAGGGCAAGAGCGACGCCGAAGTGATGCGCTTCTGCCAGGCGTTCATGAGCGAGCTGTACCGCCACATCGGTGCGGACGTGGACGTACCGGCCGGCGATATCGGCGTGGGCGCGCGGGAAATCGGTTTTCTGTTCGGCCAGTACAAACGCCTGAGCAATCAATTCACCTCGGTGCTGACCGGCAAGGGCATGACCTATGGCGGTAGCCTGATCCGCCCGGAAGCCACCGGTTTTGGCTGCGTGTATTTCGCCGAGGAGATGCTCAAGCGCCAAGGCCAGCGCGTCGAGGGCAAGCGGGTGGCGGTGTCCGGCTCCGGCAACGTGGCGCAGTACGCGGCGCGCAAGGTCATGGACCTGGGCGGCAAGGTGATTTCCCTCTCGGACTCCGAAGGCACCCTGTACGCCGAAAGCGGTTTGACCGAAGAACAATGGTCGGCGCTGCTGGAGCTGAAAAACATACAGCGCGGGCGCATCAGTGAATTGGCCGAGCGTTTCGGCCTGGAGTTCCGCAAAGGCCAAACCCCTTGGGAACTGGCGTGCGATATCGCGCTGCCCTGCGCCACCCAGAACGAACTCGACGCCGAGGCTGCGCGCACCTTGCTGCGCAACGGCTGTCTCTGCGTGGCCGAAGGCGCGAACATGCCGACCACGTTGGAGGCTGTGGATATCTTCATCGACGCGGGCATTCTGTTTGCGCCGGGCAAGGCATCCAACGCGGGTGGCGTGGCGGTGAGCGGCCTGGAAATGTCGCAGAACGCCATGCGCCTGCTGTGGACCGCAGGGGAGGTGGACAGCAAGCTGCACAACATCATGCAGTCGATCCACCATGCCTGCGTGCATTACGGTGAAGAAAACGGCCGTATCAACTACGTCAAGGGCGCGAACATCGCGGGCTTCGTGAAAGTAGCTGACGCGATGCTGGCCCAGGGTATCGTCTAAGCCTCGGGTTCGATGCGCAGCACTTCGATCAACTGATCGCCGACGGGGCGCTGCCACAGCACCTCGTCACCCACCTGGGCACCCAACAAAGCACGGCCCAGGGGCGAGCCCCAGTTGATCAAGCCTGCGTTGGCATCGGCCTGGTCTTCACCGACCAACTGGATGCGCTGCTGTTCGTCCTGCTCGTTGGCGAACGTAACCCAACTGCCGATCTGCACCTTGTCGGTGGACGTGGCCGGCGCGACTACCTGGGCGCTCTGCAGCCGCTGATTGAAGTAGCGCAAATCCCGCTCAAGGTCAGCCTGGCGCTGTTTATCAGCCTGCTCGCCCTTGGCGGCTTCGTCGCTGTGTTCCCCCTGTAACTGCGCCACCTTGGCCTGCAATTGCGCCAACCCTTGCGCGGTCAGGCGGTTAGGTTGCGCGCTGACCTGACGCTCCACCGGCTGATCAGCCTGGGCCGCCGCGTTATCTTCATTTACAAAAGCTCGGCTCATGGCGTTCTCCTTCCTATGGAAGTTGGGCCACGTTCGCTGCCTGTTCGTTCCCACGCTCCGCGTGGGAATGCATCCTGTGACGCTCCGCGTCACGACCTCGCGAGCGGACGCGGAGCGTCCAGGGCGGCATTCCCACGCGGAGCGTGGGAACGATCAGCGTGAGCGATAGGCTTTGGCGGCGCCACGATCTTTTTCCTGCTGCCAATCGTGTTCGCGGTCGTCCCTGCGGTTTTCCTCGTAGTCACGCAATTCCTGGTTCTCGCGCATGGCCTTGCACTGACGAAACCCGTCTTCCCAACCTTCGGCGTATGGCCGGTCTTTCAGATAGCGTGGAACGTTCTTGCGAAATTCCCCGGTAATCACCCCAGCGGCCTGGCGACCGCTGCTGCAACCGTCGTCAAAGCCATCGGCGAAGGCGGGTGGGTAACCTTTGGCCAGCAATTCCTGATGGGTTGACTGGCAACCCGACAACCCCACCACCGCGCACAGCATGACCGCATACCGCCACATGGCGTACTCCCTGGCCGGTTAACGGCTGATAAGGAGAGTCTAGAAGGGGATTTGTCAGCTGTATGTGAAAGGGGTGTCAGAGGGATGTACCGGACTTAACTGTAGGAGCGGGCTTGCTCGCGAAAAACGTCAACGATAACGCGTGTTTCCTGAATAACCGCGGCGCCTATGAGTTTTTCGCGAGCAAGCTCGCTCCTACAGAGAGCGAGCGCCGGCCAGCTTTTGATTTTCACCAGGCTTGAGTCAGTAGTGGTACCACCTCACCTCAAGCATCACTTCATTGACTGGCGTGGACAGGTGGCTGTATTCACGCTGGGCACTCAGGCGCAGGCCCAGGTTGCGCGACAGTTCCCACTGCTGGTTGAGGCTGATGCTGCGCCGCACTTCGCCGTTGGTGAAGAAGTCGCCCTTGGCTTCCAGGCTCAGGTTGCCCAGTGGGTTCTTCCACAGAACGCCAGTGTTGAAACCGGCGGCGGGGGAGATGGCTTCGCTAAAGTCATTGTTGTGCTCCACACGCACGGTGCCGAGGGCGAAGCCGAGCATGTCGTCGGAGAGTTGCCAGGTGCCACCGGCGCCGCCATTGACGTGGGCCACCAGGGTTTCGTCGTCGTGTTTGCCCGGTACGCGTTCCAGGCCGCCGGTGACTTGCCACGACCAGGGTTGCAGCAGCGCATTGCGCGGCGTCAGGGAGCGGATGGTGGCCAGGTCCAGTTGCTGGAGCTGCCAGTGATTGCCCTCGTACTGACGCAACTTCATTTGCAGGATTTCGATCTGCGCGCCCAAGGGGAAGCCTTCGGCGTTGTCGTTGAGGTCGTGATAGGCCATGCGCAGGCCGTATTCGCCGAAGGCTTTGTCACCGCGGGTGCCGATGCCGGCTTGCCAGGTGCGTGACTGGTGGCCGTTCTCCGGCAAACCAGGCGGCGTGATCTTGAGGTCCGGCGCAGGGTTCTGGTTGATCGCCCGCAGCAGTTCGAAGCTGCGCTGGGAGCGTTCGGTGTCGCGTTCCAGCCCATTGGCGCGGTAGCGGCCGAGGCGGTAGGCAGCGTCGATGATCAGCGCCTGGCGCTCGCGAGGCAGGGCCTTGAATGCGGGCTCTTGCAGTTGCTTCTGGTCATCGCTGACTTTCAACACCCACTGCTGCTCATCGCCATCCAGCGGCTTGGCGCGTTCGAGCAGTTCGCGTTCACGCGAGGGGCGATAGTCGATCTTTTCGACCAGCCCTGCGTCTTTTACCGCTTTGACCGTGTCGGTAGGGATCGCGGTGAGCGGGAACTGTTCGGTCAGGCGCAGGCCGGGGCGGGCGACTTGCAGCAGTTCGAGCAGGCGGTAGGAGCAGTTTTCGTCGAAGAAGAAGTAGTCGAACTGGATCTGCTTGAGCTCCCACACGTGCTCGACCATACGCTTGGTCTCGACCTCGGTGAGGTTCAGGCGGTATTCCCACAAATCGCGGTTTTCAAGACTGCGGTATTCGGAGAGTTTCTCCTGATAGGGCACCAGGGCGAACAGGCCGGGGTAGCCGCCCATCAGGCCCTTCCAGGCATAGAGGATGCTGTTGTCGGAGCCTTCGATATAGGCGCCGAAGTTGATCGCATAGCTGAGCAGCGCGGTGTTGTTGCTTTGCACGTCAGCCTGGTCGATGCGCAGCAGCGTATGGCCGAACATCGACGACGGGCTGTTGAGGTAGGCCGCCGGGAAGATCATCACTGCGCTATGGGGCGCGACGTCCTTGAACCACTGGGTGAACTCTTTGCACTCCAGGGCGGGCAGGTCGTTCAGTTGCAACTGGGCCTTGAGCCAGCGGGTGCGTGCGGGGTAAACGCATTGGGCGTGCTTTTCACCCAGGCTGGCCGGTGCATACAGCGCCTGCACGGTGGCCTTGAGTTCGGCGTCCGGATGGTGCGCGCCATCGGCGGCGAGGAAGAACTTCTTGTCGCTGACATAGCTGCGCCAGCCACTGATCTTGCCGGCTTCGTAGTGCCCCAGCGACAGCCAGAACGGATCATTGGCCAGTTGCTGCAAACGTTGATCGTCGAGGTGCGGTGCCGCATGCAGCGGGGCGCAGGCGAAGAGAGCCAGGCAAGCGAGGCGTTTGAGCATGGGGGCTACTTAAGTCGGACGGAAAAAAAGACCCAAGGTGGGCGGGTCGAAAAAATAAAACCCGCGCCTCGAAAGGCGCGGGCAGGTCGAGCTTAAGCCTGGGTTGCGTATTTCGCCAGACGGGCATCGCTTTTCAGTACGGCAATGGTGTTGTTGTGCACGTCGTCAGCGGTCACGTCAGCCTTGCTGAAGATCTGCTGGAAGTGCTCGTGGGTCACGGCCGCGAAATGATCGCGATCTTCCGGCGCAACGCCCAGTACCACGGCGTAGGTGGTCAGCGCTTCGCCGTTACCCTTGGCCATGTCTTCGGACAGCTCGTTCATCATGCCATTCATGGCAATCCAGGACTTGCCGCCGTAGGTCAGGGCGCTGTTGGTGCTGCAACCGTTGGTGCCCGAGGTCATGCCGAAGGTGGCGTTACCCGAAGTACCGTTGGTGGTGGAGGCGAGGAAGTGGGCTGGAGTACCGCGCTGGCCTTCGAACAACATGTTGCCCCAACCGCAGTTCGGGCCACCTGGTGCTTCTGCCATTGCATTGAGGGAGACGACGGTGAAGAGAGTACCAAGAAGGATCCGTTTCATAGCTTTGTTCTCTTTGTGTGCAAATCAATGGACAAGGGTTCAGGTGCTCAACGCACCCTAGGGGCCAGTTATTAGTCCAACCCGCGCAGTTTGGAGTTTAGGCACGTTATAAGGGTTCCGTGTTTTTTTATAAACATTCAGTCGCGGGCGATTTTTTTGTAGGACGCATGCAATGGCTATGCTTTACCGAAAGCGCGCCTTGCCAGAGCGCTCAACCGGGAGCCAGAATGCCCCATCTGCCCCGCCTGATGTAAGGAAGCCCGATGCCTGATCCTGTTGCTGCCAGCTTGCGTCTAGCGCCTGAAGCGCTGACTCGCCCTTTCTCCGCTGAACAGTTCAGCTTCTCGACCACCAATGATTTGGAGCCCTTTCGCGGTGTGCTTGGCCAGGAACGTGCGGTTGAAGCCTTGCAGTTCGGCGTGGCCATGCCACGCCCCGGTTACAACGTGTTTGTCATGGGCGAGCCGGGCACCGGCCGCTTTTCGTTCGTCAAACGCTACCTGAAAGCCGAAGGTAAGCGCCTGCAAACCCCGGCGGACTGGGTTTATGTCAATAATTTCGATGAGCCCCGCGAGCCCCGCGCCCTGGAATTACCGGGTGGTGCCGCCGCGGCGTTTATCGCCGATATCAACGGCCTGGTCGATAACCTGGTCGCCACCTTCCCGGCGGTGTTCGAGCACCCGACTTATCAACAGCGTAAAAGCGCCATCGACCGGGCGTTCAACCAGCGCTACGACAAGGCGCTGGACGTGATCGAGCGCCTGGCCCTGGAAAAAGACGTGGCGCTGTACCGCGACAGCTCCAACATCGCCTTTACGCCGATGCTCGACGGCAAGGCGCTGGACGAAGCCGAGTTTTCGCAACTGCCGGAAGCCGATCGCGAGCGCTTCCACACCGATATCTCCGAGCTGGAAGAACGCCTCAACGAAGAGCTGGCCAGCCTGCCGCAGTGGAAGCGCGAGTCCAACAACCAGCTGCGCCAGTTCAACGAAGAAACCATCACCCTGGCGCTGCAGCCGTTGCTGGCACCCTTGTCGGAAAAATACGCAGAAAACGCCGGGGTCTGTGGCTACCTGCAGGCCATGCAGGTGTATCTGCTCAAAACCGTGGTGGAGCAATTGGTGGACGACGCCAAGACCGACGCCCAGGCGCGCAAGCTGCTCGAAGAGCAGTACTGCCCGAGCCTGGTAGTGGGCCACTCGGTCAACGGTGGCGCGCCGGTGGTGTTTGAACCGCACCCGACCTACGACAACCTGTTCGGCCGTATCGAATACAGCACCGACCAGGGCGCGCTCTACACCACCTATCGCCAGTTGCGTCCCGGCGCGTTGCACCGCGCCAATGGCGGCTTCCTGATTCTGGAAGCCGAAAAAATGCTCAGCGAGCCCTTTGTGTGGGATGCGCTCAAGCGTTCCCTGCAATCGCGCAAGCTGAAGATGGAATCGCCCCTGGGCGAACTCGGCCGCCTGGCCACCGTGACCCTCAACCCGCAGATGATTCCCTTGCAGGTCAAGGTGATCATCATCGGCTCGCGCCAGTTGTATTACGCCTTGCAAGACGCCGACCCGGACTTCCAGGAGATGTTCCGCGTACTGGTGGACTTCGACGAAGACATCCCCATGGTCGACGAAAGCCTGGAGCAGTTCGCCCAGTTGCTCAAAACCCGTACTTCGGAAGAAGGCATGGCGCCGCTGACCTCGGACGCGGTGGCGCGCCTGGCGACCTACAGCGCACGCCTGGCGGAACATCAAGGGCGTTTGTCGGCGCGTATTGGCGATTTGTTCCAACTGGTCAGCGAGGCGGATTTCATTCGCCATCTGGCCGGCGACGAGATGACCGATGCCGGGCATATCGAGCGCGCCCTCAAGGCCAAGGCCACGCGCACCGGCCGTGTGTCGGCGCGGATTCTCGACGACATGCTCGCCGGCGTCATCCTGATCGACACCGCCGGCGCCGCGGTGGGCAAGTGCAACGGCTTGACGGTGCTGGAGGTCGGCGACTCGGCATTCGGCGTGCCGGCGCGGATTTCCGCCACGGTGTACCCGGGTGGCAGCGGTATTGTCGACATCGAGCGCGAAGTTAACCTCGGCCAGCCGATTCACTCCAAGGGTGTGATGATCCTCACCGGTTACCTGGGCAGCCGCTATGCCCAGGAATTCCCGTTGGCCATCTCCGCCAGTATTGCCCTGGAGCAGTCCTACGGGTATGTGGACGGCGACAGCGCTTCCCTGGGCGAGGCATGCACCTTGATCTCGGCCTTGTCGAAGACGCCGCTCAAGCAATGTTTTGCCATTACCGGCTCGATCAACCAGTTTGGTGAAGTGCAAGCGGTGGGCGGGGTCAACGAGAAGATCGAAGGCTTCTTCCGCCTTTGCGAAGCCCGCGGGCTGACCGGTGAGCAGGGGGCGATCATCCCTCAGGCCAACGTTGCCACGCTGATGCTCGACGAGAAGGTGTTGCAGGCCGTGCGTGCCGGGCAATTCCTTATCTATGCGGTGCGCCAGGCGGATGAGGCCTTGAGCCTGCTGGTGGGCGAGGATGCCGGCGAGCCGGACGCCGAGGGGCAGTTCCCGGAAGGCACCGTGAATGCGCGGGTGGTGGAGCGCCTGCGCGCGATTGCCGAGATGATCAGTGAGGAGGATTTGAAGGAGGCGGAGAAAGAGCTGGCGCAGCAGGCGTTGGCAGAAGCCAAGCCAAGCTGATTGCTGTCATCACTCGGTTAAGGTGGGAGCTGGCTTGCCTGCGATAGCGGTGTATCAGCCAACTGGGAGGTTGGCTATGAGTCCGTCATCGCAGGCAAGCCAGCTCCCACACTGGTCCGTGATGTCTTTAGGGACGTTTAGCGTGCCACAAAATTGACTCTATCCTCAGGGACCAACGCCCGTTGGTCCCTACAACCTTGGTTTGTCGTGTTTTTATTCTATTCTCAGAGTCAGGGATATCCACAGGAGTCGCAGGATAGAAACAGCCTCGCCTTGCGCTGGGGCTGAACACCGATCTACCGAGGGTCGCCGCCATGTCGCGCAACCTTTGCCTTACCCGCCAGTGCCTGGGCCTGGTCACCCGTATCGAATGCTCCATTCGCCCTCTCGCCGGGGATAACGGGATGTGGACGCTGTTGTTTGCCGCCGGCATGTCGGGCGAGCAGCCTTCCACCGTCAAATCCCAGGGCCCGTTCCATGGGCCCTTCGTGGCAGAACGCATGCTGGGCACCATCGTTGATAGCCTGACCTTGCACGGCTACGAGCAAATGGACGAGCCGCAGATCTGGTGCCTGCACCTGCAGGCTCATCTGCGCCAACTCAATGGCGGCCAGGAGCGGCTAGCCCTCTGAGGATCGTTCCCACGCTCCGCGTGGTAACGCCGCCCCGGACGCTCGGCGTCCACCCAGGGCTATTTGCTCTCAGGCCTGTCCAGCTTCACCTCAAAACCGTACTGCACGGTGCTGAGGTCGGTGCGCTGGTAACTTTCCAGCGTGGTCGGCTGGCCGTAGAAGTAATGCACGTCAAACATCGCCGTGCCGTATTCCTCGGCGCGGTGGCTGACACCGAGGATCTCCTTGAGGTAATTGCCGCTGGCATCCTTGGCGTAGAAGCGCCAGCTGTCGGCGGGGAAGTCCTTCTGGTTGAC